>JANYJQ010000198.1 GCA_025358435.1 Holophagaceae bacterium | reverse complement strand
GCGGTGGATCTGGCTTTCACCGATGCGCTGCTGCAGGCTCTCGATCCTCCCCCAGCTCTCTGAGCGTCGAAGCCACGCTCGACTGAGCAGCTGTTGCCCTTTTCGCAGAGGCGATCCGGCTGCTTTGATAGACTCATCCTGTCGGGAGTAGCCCAATGGGTTTGCGATCGAAAAGTTGATCGCCTGGAGAGCCGCGTGTTTGGAAAGACTTCGGAAGGTAGCACTGGACGCCTTGTGCAGCTTTGCGCGGGCTATTTCTTGTTCTATGTGGCCACGGGGCTCATCGTGAAATTCTTCACGGGGAGCGTGAACGGCGCCGCGCCGCGCATGAACGACATGGCCTTCCTGGCCTACAACACCCTAGGCGCCAACCTCACCTGCCTGGTTCCCGTGCTGGTGCTGGGCTGGTGGCGGATGAAGAGCATCCGGCCCATCCGCGTGGGCGCCTGGGAATTCCCGTCCGAATTGCTGTACATCATTCCCAGCGGCGTCTGCACCGCGGTGGTCATCCCCACCACCACGCTGATGTACACGCTGCCGATTTCCGTGATGGTGGCGATGGTCATCATGCGGGCCAGCGTCATCGTCATTGGCCGCGTGGTGGATGGCGTGCAGATCAGCCAGGGGATCCTGACGAAAAAGGTCTATTGGGAGGAGAACGCCGCCGTGGTCTTCGCGGTGCTGGCGGCCAGCATCGAACTACTGGGCGGCAATGGCACCAGTTTCGATTTCATCCGCAACCGCGCGGCGATGATCATCCTCGTGAGCTACATCGTCGCCTACGCCATCCGCATCTACATCATGAACTACTACAAGAACACCCGGCCCAAGGGCGAACCCCTGGACAACCGCGCCTTCTTCGCCACGGAACAAATCGCCGCCTCCATCACCATGGCCGCCATCGCCGCGTTCGTGTTCTTCTCGCCGCGCCTTTTCGCAGGCTGGGGACAGCTGCACCAGGTCGCGGGTTTCGTCGCTGCCATCCAGTCTCCCGTGCCCGCCTGGATATGGGCCTCACTGTCCGGCGTGGCCTTCGGAATCGTGGCTTTCTTCAGTGTCTTCATCTTCATGTTCAAGGGCCGCACCGCCACCTTCGCAGGCCTGGTGAACCGGCTCACGTCCCTGGTGGCGGGCACCACCGCCACGCTGCTGGGCTGGGCCATCTTCGGCAGCAAATTCCCCACGCTCCAGAATTGGGTCAGCCTGGGTTTCGTGCTGGTCGCGGTCGCTTTCCTGACCCGCGCCGAACGCAAGCGGGCCTTGGAACTCAGGGCGGCGAAGGAAATCTGATTTGTCGTTGCAGTTTTAAAAGATTTACCGCCAAGAACGCCAAGAAAAGCAAAATATCAAGATCCACTACTCCTGATTTTGCTTCGGAATTTCTTGGCTCTTCTTGGTGCGCTTGGCGTCTTGGCGGTGATATTTTTCTTTTCGATTAGCTGTGACCCGAGAGGAGTTTGTTATCTCCCGGCGCTCAGTTGATCGAAGGCAGCTTTTAGCTCGCTGTGGATGGCCTGCACATCGGCGGGATTCCAGAGCTTGTGATCCTCGCGGACGAAGGTGGTGAGGTCCTTCCGGTTGTCGAAGCGGGCCACGGGCAGGTGGTAGACCTTGGTGGCGAAGCGGTCGCCTTCCTGGACGATGCGCTCCACGCGGATCGTACCGGGGCGGCCGCTCTGAGCCGTCTGTTCCATGAGCCAGGCCATGTCGTCGCAGCCGTATTGCCCCAGCATCACTTCCATGGGCACGCTGTGGTTGAGGATGCTGCCCTGGCCGTCGGGGCGGCCCCGTTCGATGTTCTTGCGGCGGCTTTCGGCGGGATCCACCCAGACATAAAGCACCACGGCCTTTTCCAGGATGGCCGGCGACAGGGTTTGGAACGCGGAATCGTAGCCGTGGGGCGGCGTGAGCGGAAAAGCCGACCCATGCTCGCCGCCACGGGCGGCCTCGATGACCAGCGTGCGGCCCGTCTTGTCCTGGGGATTCTGGCGGTTGAGGATATCCAATTCCCGGCGGCACTCAGCCTCCAGCGCCTCGGCCATGCTCACGCGGATGCGATGGGGAACCTCGCCCAGGGGCTGGGCCAATTCCAACTTTGCATGGGCGGCATCCAACCGGTCGAACAGGTGCTGCGCCGCGCTGGGCACTTCGATCTGGCGGCTGGCCATCAGGTCGGCGTAGTCCTGGTTCAGCAGCTCGATGAGCACTGCCCAAGTCCAGTCGTCAATGAAGGGGCGGTTCGGCCCGCGATAGTAGGCGTAGCCAAGACCATTCGCCTTGAGCTCGTCGTCGATGCGGTGCATCAGGTGGACGTAGGGATAGTCGTCCAGCTGAAGGGTGGGGCCCATGTGGAAGTCATTCCGGCACTGGTCCGGCGTGAGGCTGGCCAAGTAGCGCCGCACCTCGGATTTGCCGGAGGCGGGCAGGGCGAAGAGGAGGACGGTGTCGAGAAGTCGGCTCATGGATTCAACCTTACCCGACTATGCTTAACTCAAAGCCTTACCAAAAACGGGCGAACAAATTGTGGCAATTGGTACAGTTCAGACCGTATCCGCGCACAGGCTCAATGGAAGAGTAAGCTCGGTTTCCTGACCATACTGGTACCTGCCACATTAAGGAGACCTCCATGGATTTCAAGGACAGCAAGAGTGCAGAGAACCTGCTCAAGGCCTTTGCCGGAGAGAGCCAAGCGCGAAATCGCTATACCTTCGCAGCCGGAATCGCACGCAAAGAGGGTTTGGAACATGTGGCCGCCATCTTCGAGGAGACCGCGATCAATGAGATTGAGCATGCGGAACTCTTCTACAAACACCTTGCCAGCCTGGCGCCAGGAGCCTTGGCGATCACCGCCGGATATCCCGTGGTGGCCGGGGATACCGCGGCCCAGCTTCAGGCCGCCGTAAATGGTGAGAACGAGGAGTGGACGGCACTCTATCCCGAATTCGCCAAGATCGCCCGCGAAGAGGGATTCCCTGAAGTCGCCAAGACCTTCGAATGGGTCTCCAAAGTGGAGAAAGAACATGAGGAACGCTTCCAGCGGTTGCTGGACCACGTGCTGAATGGGACGGTGTTCCAGCGGGGCGAAAAGATATACTGGCGCTGCATCAAGTGTGGATATATCCACGAAAGCACGGTGGCACCCAAGCTGTGCCCCGTCTGCCTGCATGCCCAGGCCTTCTTCGAACCTGTGGCTGAGCGATACTGACCATTGAACGGCAAACTGAGGAATTGAATGGGGTTCTCATTTTACGATTGTTGTTTGCCAAACCTTAGCCCGGTCAGCCGCATTGCAGGTAGCGGGTCACAAGCTGGCGCAGGGAATCGGCGTTGCCGAAGAGTTTTTCGCTCAGGTTCTGGTCGTCGAAGGCCTGGAGGTTCTGAACGAGCGAATCGATGAGTCCCGCCGGGAACACGCCGCCTTCCTCGTAGCGGTCGCGGTCGCGCTTCAGGCAGGCGCCGGCTTCGAAACAAGAGGCTGGGAGCTGCTTGAGGCCTTGCACTTTCGCGGCGTCCGCCCGGACAAAGAGCTGCTCGGCGATCTTCAACGCATCAGGATGCTCCAGCCCATAGCGCGCGGCCACGGCCAGGCCCGCCAGAAGCAAGTGGATGTTCGCGGAACCGTCGGGGCTACGGATCTCCACGGTCTGATTGTTTTCGAACCGTCCGGTTCCGGGGCCTTCGAGCGGGTTGGCATCGCGCTGCATCTTGTCGCCCACGCCCACCCAGCCGAGTGGCACGCGCACCAGCACCGAGCGGTTGCGGTCGCCCCAGCAGATGCTCGTGGGCGCCTCCTGGTGCGGCACCAGGCGCAGGAAGGAAGTCGGTACAGTGTTGCCAAATGCAGTGAGTGATTCGGAACACATCAGGTAGCCCGCGATCACTTTTTTGGCGGTGTCCGTCAGTCCATTTTCGTCGGCCATCAGATTCACACCTTCCTTGACCAGGCGGCTGTGGATATGGAGGCCGCTGCCAGCCTGGCCCACGATGATTTTCGGGGCGAAGGTGACTTCCAGCCCGTGCTTGTAGGCCACTTCCCGGAGCGCCCACTTGGCCGTCACGAGCTGATCCGCCGCGTCTTCGATAGGCACCGGCAGGAACTCGATCTCGTGCTGCACCATCTCCATGTCGCCCGCGATGATGTTGCCCACCTCGGCGTGGCCGTACTTGATCATGCCGCCCATTTCGCTGATGACCTGCATGGCCTCGCGCCGCACCAGGCCCCATTTCGAGAAGGGATGGGATTCGTGGTAGCCCTTCTGCTCCACGATGGGATAGATGCGGTCCACTTCGGAGAAAAGGTAGTATTCCAGCTCGCCCAGGGCCTCCAGCGTGGCGCCGGTCTTCGCCTTCAATTCGCGCTGGGCCTTGCGCAGGATGAATTCCGGCGCGCTTTCCAGCGGGTCGCCCAGGTTGTTGTAGAACGAGCAGATGAAGTCGAGGGTGGGCACTTCGCTGAAGGGATTCACGAAGGCCGTGCGGTACCGCGGCACGACGTAGAGATCGCTGGAATCGGCCGATACAAAGGAGAAGAGGCTCGAGCCGTCCACCCGCTCGCCCATGGATAGCACCTTGTCGAGATGCGCCCTGCTGTTGATGACGAAATTCAGCTTCTTGAGGCGGCCATCCCCCGCCACATATCGGAAATTGAACATCCGGATATCGTTCTCTTCGATGAAGCGGATGATGTCCTGCTTCGTGAATTCCGACGCAGGCTTCCCCAAAGCTTTCACCAGCTTGTTCGGACTGAGGGCGATGGTGTCGTTCATGAGGCTCCGTTCCTTCCTTCACCCGGTTCGATTCGCGCCTACCAAGGAGTTGAACGGAACGTACCGCTGGCAGGCTTCATCAAAACCCCATCTTCGCATGATGAATCGACGCACCAGGTCCGGCCCCGGTGATGAAAGTCTCAATCCCCTCTCGGCCTATCGGTGGGTTCCGCCAGCTCACCGGTTGGATTCCAGCATTCGCCGATTGGGGGTACACCTATCCGGTGGGGAACCCTAATTTGAAAATGTCGCTCCTGGAGCCCTTATGCAGAACCCCGTCCTCTTCACCATGAATAAGGTCCAAATGATGGCCCTTAGCCTGGTACTGATCGGGTCACAGGTCGCTGCCCAGACCCCCAGGGAACAAGTTCTACTATCCATGAAGGACGCCAGGGCAACGGAAGTCCAGTCCCAGGGATTCACGCTTCCGAAGGCGATGAAGGTCCATGTCTATGCCAAGGGCGGAGGCGTGGAAGGGGAACCCTTCTTTGCTTCCGGTTGGATCCTCAATGCCGCCACTCGCGAAGTCGTGTGGCAGATGGATGGGCGCACGTCGCATGCAGATGGGGTCTATCAGGTAGCGGACGCCTACCTTGACCTTTCCCAAGGCAGTTATGAGGCCTACTACACCCACCATGCCTATGCGCAGGACGGTTCGTTCTTGATGTTCTCATCCCGAAACCTGGATCGGCGCCCCAGAAAATCGGAAGCAGACCATGACGGTTCCCATGGAAGGTGGCTGCTGCGGTTGTTCACTGGCGGGCCCAGGGGCCATGGCGCCTGGGAGCGGCGGGTTGGAAATTATGGAATGGAACTTTACCTGCCGGCCAATGAAGCGGCCTCGGTTCAAAAATTCAAAGCGCCCCTTAACTGGAATAACGAATTCATCGCCTTGGTCCCAGACAAGGATGGCGGCCGCTGGACCGCCTCCTTCCATGCCCGCCGCGCCGTGACGCTGCATGTCTACTCACAGGGTGAATACGCAGGGGATAACGAATTCGCCGACTACGGCTGGATTCTGGACGCCCGCACCCGACGGCCGGTCTGGGAGATGAGCACTCAAAAAGCCCAATATGGAGGCGGCGATAAGAAGAACCGCCGTCAGGTGGAAACCATCCAACTTCCGCCAGGGGATTACATCGCCACCTACGTGACCGATGGATCCCACTCCCCCGCCGATTGGAATGCGGCGCCTCCCTGCGATCCCCTCCGCTATGGCCTGATCCTCGCCCTTCCCAAAGACGGTGACAAATCCCAGGTGGAGCTGGCTCCCGCCCCGGCCACGGCCCCAGTGCTTGCGGAACTGGTGCGCATGGGAAACCACCAGAACGAGCGGAGATCCTTCACGCTGCAAGCTCCGGCGAAGGTGCGCATCTACGCCATCGGAGAGCGCGAGGAGGATGAGCTGGCCGACACCGCCTGGATCGAGGATGGCCACGGCAAAACCGTCTGGTCCATGTCGGTTAAAAACACCTTGCATGCGGGAGGAGCCGAAAAAAACCGAGTGGCAGATGAAGTGCTGAATCTATCCAAGGGCTCCTACATTCTTTGTTTCCGGACGGATGGCTCCCATTCCTACCCAAAGTGGAATGATGCCGCTCCGTGGGATACAGAGCATTACGGCGCAACGGTATACGCAGTGAAATAGAGATTCCCCGACGGCCTCCTCACTCCTTCGGGCGGATGAATTCATCGAAGGGGGCATATCCCTTCAATTTCTCGAAGGCCACGTCCAGATGGCGTGAATTGCCCAGTGGCTGGCCTTCGGCGGCGGCTTCGCGCAGGAGGGTGAGCGCCTGTTCCTTGTCCCCCAGCCGGCTCAAAATGCGGGCCTGCAATAATGAAAGCCGGCCGAGCTGGTCCTTCCGTGGAAGCCGCGCGAGCTGGGTTATGACGGCCCGGGCCTCCGAAGCCTTTCCTAAGTCCGCATCCACGATGCCAAGGTGGCAGAGGGTGTCGAGTTGGTTGGGATTCCGCTTCAGGATCGCTAGGGCGGCGGCCTGGGATTCCTCCATCCGCCCCGCCAGGTAGAGGCTCACCATCCGCAGGATTTGGAGACCCTCGGAATCCGTTCCGGCCTCCAGCTTCCGTTGGATGGAATCATGGACTTTGCCCGCGAGGCGTTTGCTTACCTCGGTGTGGCCGTGGAGCCTCAGGTCCACGGCGACCTCCAGCGCGGAGTCAGGGGACTGGGTGATCAGGTCCCTTGCCAGGCTCTCCGCCTTCTCTGCCCGGCCCAGGCCCACGGCAGCCCATGCGTGGTGGGTTTTGAGCTTCGCGCTTTCCGGATAGACCTCGAGGGCCTTGCGGGTGGACTCCAACTCCTGGTCATACTGCCCAAGCAAGTGATAGGACCAGGCCAGAATGGCGCCGGTATCGGCGCCGACGGGGACGCGGGCGTTGACCATCTTCTCCCAGTGGATGGGTCGAGTGGCTGCGGTGACCGCCTCCGCGAAATGGTTCGTGTAGAGCGCGGTAAAGGCGTGCTGGTGGTTCACCAGGGGGCTCCCGGGAGCCAGCCGCGCCGCTTCCCGGATGGGACCGAGGGCGGCTTCGTGGTGGCCCTCCATCCAGGCCCTGGCATTCTCGACCATGCTGCGGTCAAGGGTGTTCATCCGGTCCAGGGACTGGTCCAGCAGCGCGAACTGGGCCCGCACCCCTTCAAAATCCTGTTGTGAGAAGTGGATGAATGCGATGGCTACGCGGCCCACCACCAGATCGGGGTCGAGCTGGGCTGCCTTCTCGAAGCGCTCCTCGGCGCCGGGACGGGAATTCCAGTACAGTTCCCAACCCACGAGCCATTCCCGATAGGCAGGGTATTTCGGTGGGATCACCACCCGCTCGGGGTCCAGGTAGGGATCGAGGATCCGCCCCGCAACGCCGCTGGCGAGCCGTTGAGCCACGGCGCTGAGCACCTCGTCCGGATGGCTTCGCGGACCCTGTTCGGGATTGACGAGGGCGACCACCTTCATGAGCTTCGCGTCGAAAAGCTGGGCCTGGACTTGCAATTCCTCGCCATTGACGTGGTAGGCGCCGGTAACGATGAGGCCCGCGCCGGTCCTTTCCGCAAAGGCTTTCAGGTCCTTGGAGCCTGACGAATTCTCGGTGTCCGCCAGGGGCAATGAAGCCATGAGAGGCGCTGTCTCAGCCGCGCCGGTCTGGGCGATGGCCTCTGAAACGCGCTCTGCCGCCAGACGCCCCAGCATGTCCTGCGCCGGATCCCCGGTGCGGTTTTCGAAAAGGGCTACTGCAACCTTGTTTTCGTGGAGGACCACAGGCTGTCGGTATCGTTGGACCACCAGATATCCCGTCCCGAGAAGCAGGCTGGCCGCCACCGAAGCGCCCGCCCACCTCCACCGGCGGATCGGCCTCGAATTGCGGTTGGAAGCGATCCGGTCCCGGGACCGCCACAAGCCGATAGGTTGCGTGGCGGTGGCGTCGCTGTCCATGGCCAGGAGATCCTGGCGGAATTTCTCTGCGCTGGAATAGCGATGCTGCGGGTCCTTCTGCAAAGCCGTCGCCAGGATAGTGTCCAGGTACTGGGGCAAACCCGGCACGAGTGAGGATGGCGGCTCCGGTTCGGCGTGGAGAATGGCCGCCAGCGTGGCTTCGAGGCTATCCCCCATGAATGCCGGGTGGTTGGTGAGCATCTGGTAGAACACCATGCCCGCAGCCCAGAGGTCGCTCCGGGGATCCACGGGTTTACCCCCCACCTGCTCGGGGCTGAGGTATTGAGCTGTTCCCATCACGATGCCGGTGCGGGTAAGGCCTTCGGAGCCCGCAGCCTTGGCCAAGCCGAAGTCCACGACTTTCACTTCATCCCCATCGCTCACCATGACGTTCGCCGGCTTCATGTCCCGGTGCACGAGGCCGCGCGCATGGGCGTGCCCAAGCGCAGCGAGGATCTGCAGTTGGATCCGCATGGCCCTTTCCAGGGGAAGGGGGCCATGGTGCAGGCATTCACGCAGGCTGCGGCCTTCGCATAGCGCCATCACGATGAAGAGGCCTCCCTCAGGGGTCTCCTCGATGGCATGGATGGCGCAGATGTTGGGATGATCCAAGCTCGAGGCGTGTCTGGCCTCCTGGATGAAGCGTTTCCGGGCCTCCTCGTTGGCCGTGGCCTGCGCCGGGAGCAGCTTGAGAGCCACTTGCCGCCCCAGCTTAAGGTCCTCGGCTTTGTAGACAACGCCCATGCCCCCTTCGCCGAGCTTCTCAAGGATCCGATAGTGCGAAAGGGTTTGTCCGATCATGGGGGGTGTCGGCTTATGGAGTACGTCCTTAGGGCCCAGCTGTCAAGTAGCGGCGGATTATCCCGCACCATGGGCACCGGGCCCGCCCCTCGCCAGGGGTGGATGAAAAGGGGATTGGTGGGCCTGTCCTTCGATGGCAACATCGATAGCTTGCCCAGCCGTCAGTTCTACGACGAGTCGGCCCGCCTGGTCTGGCCGGGGTGATCAATGTCTCAATCCAAAGGAGTAGGCGCCCGTCCGGTCAGAATGGAACTGGGAATTTGATTTTCCAATGCCTATGGCCACTGTCTGATTCAGATTTCGCAACTCGGTTGGAGGTTTCATGGAAACGACGGACGAGACAATTTTCGGAGGCAGTTTCCTGCTGGCTCCCATCGGCAGCCAGCCCCAGTTCACGCCCGAGGATCTCAGTGATGACGCCCGCGCCATCGGCCAGGCTGCGCGCGATTTCGTGGAAGGCGAGGTCATTCCCCGGGACGCCGATATCGACAAGCTCGATCTCGCATTGTCCAAGGAACTGCTCCGCAAGGCCGGTGAGCTGGGCCTGCTGAGCCTGGAGATCCCCGAGGCTTACGATGGCCTGGATCTCGATAAGATCTCGGGCCTGCTCGTGATGGAAGAGCTGGGCCGCCAGGCCAGCTTCTCGGTCACGTACAGCGCGCACACAGGCATCGGCACGCTGCCCTTCGTCTACTTCGGGAATGAAGCGCAGAAGGCGAAATACCTGCCCAAGCTGGGCAGCGGTGAATGGGCGGCGGCCTATGCGCTCACCGAGCCCGGCGCGGGCAGCGACGCCATGAATTCCAAGACCGTGGCCACGCTGGATGGTGATGCCTGGGTGCTCAACGGTTCCAAGATGTGGATAAGCAATGCGGGCTTCGCCGATGTCTTCGTGGTCTTCGCCAAGGTGGACGGCCGGAAGTTCAGCGCCTTCATCGTGGAAAAGACCGATCCCGGCTTCAACGTCGCCGCCGAGGAACACAAGCTGGGCATCAAGGGATCCAGCACCCGCGCTTTGAACTTCGACAACTGCCGCATCCCGAAGGACAGGCTGCTGGGCGAGATCGGCAAGGGCCACCGCATCGCCTTCGGCATCCTGGCCATCGGCCGTTTCAAGCTGGGCGCGGGCTGCAACGGCATCGCCAAGGAAGTTCTGAAGTACACGCTGAAATACACCGGCGAGCGCATGCAGTTCAACAAGGCCATCAACTCCTTCGGCCTGATCCGGAAATTCCTGGCCGATATGGGCATCCGCATCTTCGTGGCCGAAAGCATGAACTTCCGCACCATCGGCTACATCAACGACGGCATGCACGCAGTCGCCTGGGACCAGCCCGAGGCCGCCAGGAAGAAGCTGGACATCATGGATGAGTTCCAGATGGAAGCCTCCATGATGAAGGTGTGGGATAGCGAGGCCCTGGGCGTCATCGCCGACGATGCGGTGCAGTGCTTCGGCGGCTATGGCTTCAGCGCCGAATACCCGCCCGAAAAGATCTACCGCGACAACCGCATCAACCGCATCTTCGAGGGCACCAACGAGATCAACCGCCTGATCATCGCGGGCCAGCTCTTCAAGAAAGTCGGCAACGGCACGCTGGCCCTGCGGAAGGACATTGAAGATGTCCCGGAGCTGGGTTCCGGACCCCTCGCCAAAGCCGAGCAGGCCGTGGAACTGGCCAAGCGCCAGGCTCACTACGCCCTGGCCGCCTGTCTGGAGATCACGGGCCAGAAGCTCATCGAGAACCAGGAAGCCGCTGCCCGGGCCGCCGACCTGGTGACCGAGATCTACACCATGGAATCCGCCGTGGTGCGCGCCGCCAAGATGGTGGGCACCGGCCATCGCTGGGCTGAACTCGCCAAGCATTGCGCGGAAGCGCATGTGAACGAGGGCAGCGGCAAGGTGCAGAATCTGGCCCGGCTGCTGTTGTCAGAAGTCCTGGAAACCGGAGTGCTCGAAAGAGCCTTGGCGGATTTGAAGACCTTCGATCTTTATGTGCCCGCAGCGGGGTCGAAGCTCAGGGATGCCATCGCCGCGCAGCTCATCGAAAAGGGCGGTTATCCCATCGAGCATTTCTGAGGGGATGTTGAACCCGAAAACCGGGACTTGAACAACCAAGGGAATCCCGACCCAGGTTCCACGCAGGGCTGGCGAGAGGGGTGTGTTCTTCTGGCCGTCCAGTGCGTCTGAGAGAAGGAAATCAGCCCTGCCCATCCTTAGATCGTTGCGGGTCGCGGAAGCAGCGGCTTTTACTTGACTGGAGCCGGTGTAGGGGGTAACCAGAAGCAGGAATTCGCCGATGCAAACCTCTTGGGGCGCCCTATCAACCCGGTACAGGTCTCCTTTTCCAGGCTGTCGCTGGCCCACGGCTTCGGCACCAGTCACCTGCGCAATCCAAATTTGGCTTTGTAAAACCCTATACACATCAAGGTGCGGTGTGTCTCGGACTTTAACGACTCTGCTCCTTCCGGTGCTGGCCTTGGCGTTCCTCGAATTAGGTTGCGTCAACGCCAGTCGCATCTACATTGGCCCGCAACTTCCCATCGGTGAGGTGGCGATCCTCCAGTCAGGTCAGGGAAGAGCGGGTTACCCGTCAACGATCAATGGCGAGCCCATGCCCGATTGGGGCGACTTCAAGCCAGGTAAGGAAGGTGATAGCACTGGCATGTACCTATGGTCTATCGACGGTATACGTGGCCCGAGCTCACGCTACGGCTGGGGTCATCGCTACACGATCGAGTTGGGAATTGGATCACACCGGTTGGAGTTCGGTTTCGCAAGCTGGAAGGGAAACGATCTCGAATATTCGCAACACCTTCAGTCTGTTGATCACGCTTTCGAGCCGAGAAAGATCTACGAGGCAAGCCCAGACATCTCAAACGTATTCACATTGGGGGACCTCCGCGTGCTTAGACGCACCTGGAAGCCGAGTGTGGTGGAAGTTGGGCCAATCCCACTGGACTTCAAACGACCTGGCGGGGTCGACGCGAACATGACCGCGACGGGTGCGGCAGCTGCGAGCCCTTTCGCTTCATGGCCTTTTCCGCCGACACCTCCGCTTGCGGCCGGGGCGGCCGGGAGAGTGCGCAGTATCCAGTTGAACGCCGGCCCGACCGTGGCGTTTGTGGTGATCGAGGCGGGCAGTTTTCGAATGGGGATGGCGGACGGTGATCCGGATGAGAAGCCGGTGCATGACGTGAGGATCAGCAGGGACTTCGAAATTGGGCAGTATGAAGTGACGCAGGCGCAGTGGGCGGCGGTGATGGGTGACAACCCGTCGCACCACTCCAAGTGTGGATACTGTCCGGTGGAGCGGGTGTCGTGGGACGACGTGCAGCACTTCCTCGCGAAAATGAACGCTCGCCAGGACGGGTATACGTATCGGCTGCCGACGGAAGCCGAGTGGGAATATGCGGCGCGAGCTGGAACGACAGGCCCTTGGGCAGGGAACCTGGATGAGATGGCGTTTTTTGCAATTGTCGATGGGGAGACAAACTATGTGGGACGGAAACGGCCGAACGCATGGGGCTTGTATGACATGTATGGAAACGTGGCGGAGTGGGTGTCGGATTGGTACTCAAACTCATACGGATCGTCGTCGGCCGTGGCTGATCCGACGGGTCCCTCGTCGGGGAGGGGCCGGGTGATCCGTGGCGGCTACTGGGCTGAAATGGCGCGGAACTGCCGATCGGCGAAACGCATGTGGGGCGTCCCGGACACCCGGTACAGCACCATCGGGTTCCGGCTTCTCCGGGTTCGTGGATAGACCAGGTCATCGAGGTGAAGGTCCCATCCCAGTCCTTCCCCTGATTTCAATATGGAGACAAGAATTCAGCCGAAACCACCAGTCTTCAAAGGAAAACGGGCCAGCACGCGATAGCCCATCACTCCACCTTGCGGCACGGATTCCGCCAGCGCGAAATCCATGACCTGCCAGTGTACGGGCTGCATCACGTTCAATTCGGCATTGGTCCCTCGTGCGTTGCGCAACAGCGTTATATGGGGTTTGAATTCATGCTGGTCGAACTTGAAACCATGCGTGTCCAGGCTCTGCTCCAACGCGCCGGTCAGTCGCACAAGTTGCGGCGGGACATGATCAGGCGCGGCGTACACGATATGGTTGCGCCCCCAGAAGTGCGCCCCATCAAAACACAGCTCGAAATCCTCGGTGCGGACCTCCTGTGCGGCGCGGATCAACGATTCAAGCCTGATCTGCTCTATCCCGCCGAGGAACGCCAACGTCAAATGCAGCGTCTTGCCGAGCACGGCGCGCCCCCCGCACAACTGCTTCAAGGGCATCTGCCATGCCGCCAGCGCACCGCTCTCGGCCTCCGTCGGCCAAAGGGCGAAGAATACCCGGGCGGTTGGTTTATCGGGTGGTTGGCTCATGCATGCAGCAATTTAGCCTATTACGCATTTCTGAGCGAATGTCGATGGTTTGATCCATCCTCGGCGTGGCTATCATTCTCTAAGGCCTACCCCGGTGACTCCCATGCTGACGATCTCGGAATCGCGACTCTCTCCTCGGCACACCATCGCCTTGGTGATGGCAGGCGGGCGCGGCAAACGCCTGATGGATTTGACGGACCATTATTCCAAGCCCGGCCTCGATTTCGGAGGCAAGTACCGCATCATCGATTTCACGCTGTCGAACTGCGTGAATTCGGGCTTCCGCCGGATCATGGTGCTGACGCAATACAACTCGCACCGCCTGCTGCAGCATCTCCAGCTTGGATGGACCTTTCTGGCGGGCAATCTCAACGAGTATGTCCATGTGCTTCCGGCCCACCAGAGCATGGACAAGAACGCCTGGTACAGCGGCACCGCGGATGCCGTGTACCAGAACATGAGCAGCATCCAATCGGCAGGTCCCAAGACCGTGCTGATCCTGGCGGGCGACCACGTCTACCGGATGGACTACAAGATTTTCCTCCAGGACCATCTCAACTACGGCGCGGACATGACCATCGCCTGCCTGGAAGTGCCGCGCATGGCGGCCCGGGGATTCGGCATTGCCCACGTCGACGAGACGGACCGCATCATCTCCTTCGTGGAGAAGCCTGAGGATCCGCCGCCGATTCCCGGCAAGCCCGACCGGGCTTTCGCTTCCATGGGCATCTACCTGTTCAACGCCGAATTCCTCTACAAGGCCTTGATCCGCGACGCGGAAGATCCGGATTCGGGCCACGATTTCGGCAAGGACATCATTCCCAGGCTGGTGCATGAGGCCAAGATCTTCGCCCATCGGTTCGAACGCAGCTGCATCCCGAACGCTGGCCATCCGGAACCCTACTGGCGGGATGTGGGAGGCGTGGATTCCTACTGGGAGGCCAACATGGACCTCACCACAGTGCGCCCCGCCCTGAACCTCTACGACACGAGCTGGCCCATCACCACGCACCAGGAACAGTTGCCGCCTGCGAAATTCGTCCACGCCGGCGAGATGCGCAATGGCGTGGCGCTTTCCAGCCTGGTGTCCGGCGGCTGCATCATCTCCGGCGCCCATGTGCACCATTCCCTGCTCTCCAGCCGCGTCTCCATCCACTCCCACGCACGGATCGACGGAACCATGGTGTTGCCGGACTGCGACATCGGACGCCATGTCCGATTGCGCCGCTGCATTCTGGCCCGGGGCTGCCGAATTCCGAATGGCCTGGTCGTGGGTGAGGATCCAAAAGAAGATGCCCGCCGCTTCTGCCGTACGGAGGGTGGCGTCACTCTCATCTCGCAGCCAATGCTAGATCGGCTCGACCGGCTGGAGCGCTAGGTTTTGGACATCCTGCTCGTCGCGTCCGAGTTGTTTCCCTATGTCAAAGTCGGTGGCTTGGGCGATGTGATGGCGGCCCTACCCAGGGCCATCCGTGCCCTGGGGGCAGATGTCCGCATGCTGTTGCCGGCCTACCCGGCCCTTCGCGCGGCGGTTGAGATCCAGGGCGAGACTGCCATTTCCCCTGATCTCATGGGCGGCGGCCCGGCCCGGATTCTCAAGGCCGAAGCTCCCGGGCTGCCCCTGTACCTGCTTGAACAGCCGACCTTCTTTGACCGGCCCGGCAGCCCCTACGGCCACCCGGAAGACCTCGCCCGCCGCTTCGCGGCCTTGGCCTGGGCGGCGGCGCATCTTGGCCGGGTGGGGGATGCCGAGGGCTGGCGGCCCCAGATCCTCCACGGCCATGACTGGCCCGCGGGCCTGATGCCGGCCTATGTGGCCTACGGCGATGGCCCGCGGCCTGCCACGGTGATGACCATCCACAATATCGCCTTCCCGGGGCGTTTCCCGGCCTCCATGCTGGATGATCTTTGGCTTCCGCAGAGCGCCTTCACGCCCGATGGCGTGGAGTTCCAGGGCGATATCGGTTTCTTGAAGGCCGGCCTGAAACTCGCAGACCGCCTGAGCACCGTGAGCCCCACCTATGCCCGTGAAATCCAGCTAGCCGATGGACATGGGCTGGAGGATCTGCTGGTGCAGCGCCATGGCGTTCTGCGCGGGATCCTCAATGGCGTGGACCGGAAGGTATGGAATCCGGCAAAGGATCCGCACCTTTTCAGCCATTACGATCTGAAGCACCCAGCCCGGCGAGCGCCGAACCGTTCCGGTTTCCAGCGGAGCCTGGGGCTCCAGGAGGATCCACATGCGCCCATTTTCGCCTCGGTGAGCCGCTTGGATCCGCTCAAGGGTCTCGACCTGGTGCTGGACAACGTGGATCACCTGGTATTGCATGGCGCCCAGCTTGCTTTGTTGGGGCAGGGCGAGCCCCTCCTGGAAGCCGCCTTCCATCAAGCGGCCCAGCGACATCCAGGCCGCGTCTCCGCCTTCATCGGATATGACGAAGCCCTGGCCCACAGGGCCTTCGCCGCGGCCGATGTGATTCTTGCGCCATCGCGCCAGGAACCCTGCGGTCTCACCCAGCTCTACGCCCAGGCCTACGGGGCCATCCCCCTGGTCCGGCGCACGGGAGGGCTCGCCGACACCGTGGTGGGCACCTCACCGGAAACGCTGGCGGACGGCACCGCCACGGGATTCACCTTCGATGAAGCCAACGGATGGGCGCTGGGGGAGGCCATCAACCGCACCCTGGCCCTGTTCCGCGATCCCATCGCCTGGCGGCAGGTCCAGCGGCGGGGCATGGCGGCGGATTTCGGCTGGGAGAGCCCGGCCAGGGCCTATCTTGACCTCTATACAACCATTCCTTTGAGGGGTGCCTGACATGGATATCCGTACCCACTGGAACGCGATCAAGAGCCATCCCATGGGAGGCTGGCTGAAAGTGGCCGAACCAACCCTGCCTGTCTTGGATCCCGCCAAGCGGGTGCTCTGGTGCGGCATCGGTGGTTCATTGCTGCCCTCCGAAACCCTGGTGCGGGCTTTCGGGGATGATCGGGCCCATGGTCACTGGAAACCACTGGCTTCGCCTGAACCGGCACCGGCTTTCCATCTCCAGCCAGGCGATCAGCCGGTCTTCGCCTCGAAGAGCGGCAAGACCCTGGAACTCTGGACATGGATCTCGCGGCTGCGGGTGATGCCGGGATTCGGGGATCTCGCCGCGCCGATCCTCATCACCCAGGACGACGCGAATCCTCTCGCCACCTGGGGCCGGGCGGATGGCTGCCGCATCCTGCCGATTCCCGTGGAGGTGGGTGGCCGCTTCTCAGCGTTCACACCCATCGGAACCTTGCCCCTAGCCTGGATGGGACGCGATGCCTCGGCCTTCTTACGTGGTGGCAGCGAGGTCATCGCCCAGGTCGAGGCCGACCATGGTCCCTGGCGCGATCGCATCGCCGCCACGGTGGAGTTGCTGCGGGATGCCTACTTGCGAGGCATCTCCGAATGGGTGCTCATGCCCTATGCCATGCGCCTCGACAGCCTGTCGGCCTGGTGGGTGCAGCTCATCGCGGAATCCCTGGGCAAAGTCGCGAAAGACGGCACCCGCAGGGGCTTCACGCCCATCCGCGCCGTGGGGCCCGTGGATCAGCACAGCCAACTGCAGCGCTGGATGGCCGGCCCCCGGAACCTCGGCGTGATCGTGATGACGGTGGACGGAACCCCTGCGCCAGAACGGCTGGACCCGCCGCCGGGATCGCCCTATCCGGGCCTCGCAGGACTTCAGGGCGCCCAGATCCTCCGCGCCCAGGCCGAAGGCACCGCCGAAGCTTTGGAGGCGGCCGGCGTGCCCGTGGTGCGGTGGTCCATGCCGGCGCTGAGTGAAGTGGAAATGGGCGCCTTCATGATGGCTTGGCAGGCCATCGTGGGTCTGTTGGGCTTCGCCCTGGAACTCGACCCCTTCGATCAGCCCGAAGTGGAGGATGGTAAGAAACGCACCTTCAAGCGGCTGGGCCGCATCGGTGTCTGACTATGCTCAGTTCGCCTGGACTTCGCGAGTGAAGGAAAGCCTTAATGCCGCGAAGACCAGGGGCACCGCGCCTGCCAACAGGAACACCATGTCGGCGATGATGCGAATCCACTCCAACGTGTGATAAGTGCCCCCCATGAGGTAGCTGAGCCTTCGCGCATGCCAATATCCGTGGGTGATGGCATCCCACAATTGCAGTACCCCCGCCGGGAAGAGATCCAGCAACATCATCAGGCCCAGGCCGATATTCAGGCCCCAGAACCCGAAGCGGATGTATTTCTCCACGCGTTTCCACGCGGCATCGCTGTTGATCGCTTGGAGGCAGAAGACCATCACCCCAAGCGCGAGCATGCCGAAAACACCGAACATGGCGGCATGGCCGTGGTTGGGCGTCAGCGTGGTGCCCATCTCGAAGTAGGACACGATGGGCAGGTTGATGAGAAAGCCGAAAACACCAGCGCCCACGAAATTCCAGACGCCCACCGCGATCAGGAAGTAGATCACCCACTTCTGCTTCACGCCCAGGGACTCGCCGCACTCCACGCACTGCTGATCTTTGAGGCGGATGAAGTCCCAGGCATCCAGCGTGAGCAGGGTGAGCGGCACCACTTCCATGGCTGAGAAGCAGGAAGCCAAGCCCATGTTCAGGGTTCCCTGGCCCGTGAAATACCAGTGGTGGCCCGTGCCCACAATGCCCGCACCCAGATAGAGGATCGCGTCGAGGTACACGAGCCGGGTGGCGGATTTCGCAGTCACCAGGCCCATCTGGTAGAAGATCACGGCCACCAGCACCGTGGCGAAGAGTTCGAAAAAGCCCTCGACCCAAAGATGTATGATCCAGAAGCGCCAGTTGTCGATGATCGCGAAATTGGTGTGGGGCCCGTAGAACATCGCAGGCAGGTAGAAGAGCGGGATGGCGACCGCCGCGTAGAGGAACAACGAGGGGAGTTCTCCCTGGTCGTTGGATTTCATCGCGGGCCTGAGTCCGCGGAACATCAGGAAAAGCCAGAAGATGAGCCCTGCGGCCAGGAGTATCTGCCAGAAACGGCCCAGATCCAGGTATTCGCTTCCCTGGTGGCCTAGCCAGAACCAGAGGGAGCCCAGCTTTCCATTGATGCCGAGGTATTCGCCGAACAGGCTGCCGAACACCACGATGGCCAGAGCGCCCAGCAGGATCAGCACGCCGACCTTCTGGCCCTTGGGTTCACCTCCGCCCACCAAGGGCGCCAGGAAGAGGCCCCCTGCAACCCACGCTGTCGCGATCCAGAAAACGGCCAACTGAAGGTGCCAGGTGCGGGCCAGGTTATAGGGCAGGATGCGGGCAAGGTCGAAGCCGTAAAAGGCACCCGGCTCGACCCGGTAATGGGCAATCACGCCGCCCATGGCGGCCTGGGCAAGGAAGAGCAGCGCCACAACCGCAAAGTAAAGTCCCAGCACTTTCTGGCTGGGTGTGAGAACCCAATTGCGCAGCCGTCCTTCGTGGGGATGATTCGCCCCTGCTGCCCCCCAGCCGAGGTAATTGAACTTCCCGAAAATGAACAGGATGAGCCCCAGTCCGCCCATAAGCGTGATCAGGCTCATGGCGCTCCAAAGATAAGCTGAAGATGACGGCAGGTTGCCCACCAGGGGCTCATAGGGCCAGTTGTTCGTATAGGAATAGTCCACGCCCGGGCGCGGTGCCACAGTTGCCCAGGTGGCCCAGGAGAAATACGTGGCCAGGGCTTTTAGATCTTGGTCGCTCTCGATGAAATGCTTGGGCAGGCCCGGCGCGGGGATATCACCCGAGAAATAGGTCTTCCATTCTTGGGTCTGGATTTGAAGGGCGGCGGATTCAACCGCGGTATACGTGAGGATACGGGTGGCCGGGTCGTAGCGGTTCTGCTTGAGGAGCTTCTTGACGGTCTCGCCGACTTCCAGCGACTGGCCTTGCTCCAGTTGAGCGAAAGGCTTGCCGAAGCGGGACAGGGCAACCGCATCCCGGCCGATTTCGGCCATGCGGTGGAGGTACTCGGCGGTGTAATCAGGGCCCAGGTAAGCTCCGTGGCCCCAGAGCGTGCCGTGCTCCATGAGCCCGTACTTGAGGAAGACCTCCTGGCCCCGGTTCACGTCGTTTTCTGTGAAGAGCACCTTCCCCGATCCATCCACCACCTGGGTTGGAATGGGCGGGGCCCCGCTATAGGTCTTGGCGGTGACCAGACCCAGCAGGCTGAATCCGAAGATCATCACCAGGATGACTGCCTGCCTCCATCAGGGAGACAAGGGAGACCGGTCCGTAGAATCAGGGTGCATGGGTTCTCCAAGGGTTCAAAAGGATCAAGTTCATGCTGGCTCGTCGACAGCCTGGGTCCATCGCCCAACTTGCCAGGTAGCTATTCCATCTGTATTCTCGATATTGTATGGGATCCCAAGCAATATCGTCAAGCCCTGATAATGAAGTGCGTCGTGTCCTGGATGCGCTTCGCCGGATTGTCCGCGACCTGCGCATCGCCTCCGCTTCGCCAGGTCTGCCCAGGGGACTCAGCGCCGCCCAAATGTTCGTGCTGCATGTGCTCCACGGGGAGCCGAGGTTGTCCCTGGGCGAGTTGGCGGACCGCACTGTGACGGACCAGAGCTCGGTCTCGGTGGTGGTGCGAAAGCTTTATGAAAAGAAGTTGGTGGTGAAGCGGACTGCAAAGGAAGACCGGCGCCGTGTGGAGGTGAGCCTCACGGCGTTGGGAATGCGATTGGCGGAGGGCTCGCCCCGTCCCGTCCAGGAGGCGCTGATCGCGCGGCTATCAGCACTGGCCCCTGCGGAGCGACGCCACTTGCGGCAGCTCCTTGAGGTCATCGCGCCACCTGGGGCAGTGGCCCCTCCGATGTTCTTCGATGATCTGCCGCATACCGATGCAATCGAGAAGCAGTGATGACTGAAGCAGATCCCATGATCAACCTGCCAGGCGATGGAATACCGGTGGCACCCAGCATGGAAGGAGCCCTTGAGAATGCCCGCATACCCAGCGTCGGTGCGGTCATCGATGGGCGTGTCGCCACCATCAGCTTGCTGGCGATGGGGCTGGGCCTGGCGGTCGGATTCATCGCCGAATTCCTGATGCGCCTTATTGGGCTGGTGACGAATCTGGCTTTCCACCATCGATTTTCCATGGAATTCGCTTCACCAGTGGGGCATCACCTTGGTGGGTGGGTGGTCTTCGTTCCCGTCCTGGGTGGGCTGCTGGTGGGCCTCATGGCCCGCTACGGGTCCGTTGCCATCCGGGGCCATGGCATCCCAGAAGCCATGGAACAGGTGCTCCTGAACCAGAGCCGAATCCCTGCGCGCATCACGATTCTGAAGCCACTTTCTGCGGCCATCGCCATCGGAACCGGCGGCCCTTTCGGCGCTGAAGGCCCCATCATCGCCACAGGAGGCGCGCTGGGCTCGCTTGTCGGCCAGTTCATCCCCACCACCAATCTGGAACGGAAGACGCTTCTGGCCGCAGGCGCCGCCGCAGGCATGGCCGCCACCTTCGGCTCTCCGGTGAGCGCGGTGCTCCTGGCGGTGGAGCTGTTGCTCTTTGAAATGCGGCCTCGATCCATCATTCCTGTGGCGCTTGCCGCGGTGGTGGCGACAGGCGTGCGCTTCTCGCTGGTGGGCATCAAGCCCATCTTTCCCATGTCGACCCTCGCCACACCCAATGGAATCAGCCTCGGCGCATACATCATGGTCGGTGCCCTGATTGGGGTGATTTCCGTCTTCGTGACCAAATCCGTGTACTGGATCGAGGATGCATTCGAGCATCTACCAATCCATTGGATGTGGTGGCCGGCGATGGGCGGCCTGGCGGTGGGCGCCATAGGGTACTTCGTTCCGCACACGCTCGGGGTGGGTTATGACAACATCCAGTCCATTCTTTCATCGGACCTCATGGGCACCACCCTGCTGGTGCTGTGTCTGGCGAAATTCGCCTCCTGGTCCATCGCCCTGGGTAGCGGAACATCGGGCGGAACCCTGGCGCCCCTGTTCACAATCGGCGGCGCGCTCGGCGCCATTATGGGTGGGGGCTTTGCCAAACTCCTGCCCCACGCGGGTGTCGACCCGCGCATGTGCGCCCTGGTAGGCATGGCGGCGATTTTCGCCGGGGCGTCCTGAGCCATGCTCGCCTCGGCGGTGTTCGCCTTCGAGATCACGCTCCAGCCCATCGGCCTCATGCCCCTTCTCGGTGGCTGCTCGGCGGCTTACATGATCTCTGCGCTCATGATGCGCCACAGCATCATGACGGAGAAACTGGCCAGGCGTGGCGTACGGGTGCCTGCGGAATACACCGCCGACCATCTGGATCAACTCCTGGTGAAGGACTTCGCATCCCGGAATGTGGCCTCCTTCAGTTCGCGAACGACGCTTGCAGAAGCGCGGACCTGGCTGGCCACCCGGTCTGAAGGCATTACCCACCAAGGCTTTCCCATCCTTGACGAGGAAGGGCGCGCCATCGGCATGGTGATGGCGCGCGAGCTGAAGAACACCGAACTTCCCATTTCAACGCCGCTCTCCTTGCTGATGTCCCGGCCTCTGGCCGTGGCCTTCGAGGGAACTTCCATGCGTGAAGCGGCGGACCACATGATTCGCGAAGGTGTCGGGCGCCTGCCCATGGTGGACGCGGACCAAAAGCTCATCGGAATACTCACCCGTAGCGATCTATTGGAGGCTCACACCACCCGCCTCGAATCCACGGAGGGAAAAGAGGCGATGGCAACGCGCAGATGGCCAGCGTGAAGCGTCATGGCAGCAGCAGCGCACGGTTGGGTCCGGGTTGAACAAGAAGTCAGGCTGTTGCTTTCATTCCTCTTCGACCACGCCACCAGCGAGCCAGACGAAACCTCAGCAGATGTTGACGATCATCTGGGTGCACCGGCATCGCAATCAAGAGAAGAAGGTAAATCGTGATTCCATAGCCCCCTAAAAGGAAGAAAAGGAGGAAAAGGAGGCGCCAGATTTGGACCGACGTGTGGGTTCGTTCCGCCCATCCGAGGCAAACGCCCCCCAACTGGCGACCGGGACCAATCCGACGGTAGAGCCCCCACTTTCGTGGCAGCCTTGCCACCATCAGGACCACCACCGACGCCGTGATGGCGATGGTCACCGCGACAATGGCAAAGGCCAACTCATCCTGAATGACGCCAGCAAGCCCAAGCGCCGCGGCACCGATAGGCACCAGCAACGCCAGACTCGAAGCAAGGATCAAGCGTCTTATCTGCCGACGACGGACTTCAGCCTCGCCTTTATTGAACATCGTATGGGATACTTCCGACACGACTGGAACCTGCATGGACGCATCGAGTCCTTCAAGCTCCCTCAAGACGTTTCGCAAAACAGGGCTGCAATGCGGGCAGTCTTTCCAATGGGCCACCATGTCGGCCCCAGGTTCACCCGCACCGTCCAGCATGGCGCGAAGAGTGGAGATTGCTTCTTCACAGGAAACAGGGTTCGTCATGACGGTTCTCCAAGCAGCAAGGCCAGGCGGCGATGGGCCGCATGCAGCCGGCTCTTCACGGTCCCCTTGGGTACCTTGAGCCGATCCGCCATGTCGCGCTCCGAGAGATCCTCGAAATAGCGCAGCATGATGCTCTCTTTCAGATGGGCAGGAAGGGATAAGATGCATTCCCGCAAAGAATGATCTCGCTCAGCCAGGAGAAGGTTGGCCTCCGCTGCCGGCCCCATCCCCGGCTCAGCCTCCATATCCAGGTGCCCACTTTGTTGCCGGGCGCTCCCCACCCTTTGTTTCAACCGGTTTTGGGCGAGATTCCAAGCGATTCGGAACAGCCATGTCGCAAAGGCATAAGTCGGATCATACCGATGGGCATGCCGAATCACTCGGAGCCAGGTTTCCTGACAAATGTCATCCAAGTCCGGGTCATCACCCAGGATTTTTCGCAAAAGCTCGCGCAATGCCCCACCATACCGTGTCATCAATTCGCCGACAGATTCAGAGCGCCCCTCAATGATCCAGGCCACGATCCGGGCGTCTGGGGCAGAATTCTGTGGGTCATCCATTCCTGATAATCCTCATACACGCCATATACCCATCGCCATCCCAAAAGGTTCATTCAAAATTCAATCAGGTCAGCTTCGTGCCTTACCAGGCGTTCAACGCGGGATCAGCCGCAACCATCTCCTAAGCTCCTGCGGTCCCTACAGGTTTCTCGTCCCCTTCCATCGCCCGGCTTGCGGCTGGGCAGGGGAAACAAAGTCCTCAGGGTTGAATTTGCTGCCCTGGAATGGTGCGGGCGCGGAGCCGCCGATCGATGAAGTCAAAAATGCTTCCCATGATGATCAGCAGAATTGAGATTCGGTTGTGGTCGGTGAAAAACAACGTGACGAGAGCCGCGAGAATGCAGAACAAGCCTATGACCCGGAGTGGGCGCAATGGGAGCCTCCTTTGTTGATGACGGGTCTCATTTGGATTATTAGCGCGTAACGAACAGCGTCGACCAGCCCAACCAAGGGCCGATTGATTAAAGCATGGCAGCAGCGGCGCATGGCTGGGCCTGGATTGAACAAGAGGTCAGGCGTCCTCACGGGCACGGCCAATGAGCCCCAAGTGTGTAAACCCGAAGCCTGCTGAATATTTCAGGCCATAGCCAAGCGCCCGGTCGAAGCCAAGGTGGGCGCACCAAATGAGGCCCGTACCCACCACGAGGGGATTGGACAGCCACACGCCGGCAACTAGCGCCAAAACCGCGCCGGCGTACGAATGCGCCGTGTTGTAGGAGATGGCGCCGATCGCCGGGCCTGCTAGGTAGCCAAGAAATGAAATGTCTGGGGTGAAGAAGAAAATTGCGAATGTTTTCCAACCTAGCCCGAATTTTGAATAGGCCATGGCAGTCGCAAGCAATACACACACACCCTCGATTCGGAGCAACGCTTTCACTCCACCGGAAGTAGCGCCTGTCATTGGGTGGCCTCCTGAAGCCTAGCGAACAAAGCGGACCGGCCTAACCAAGGGCCGGCTGATTCCGGCCTGGCGGTAGCCGTGCATGGCTGGGCCCGGGTTGAACGGGAGGTAGGGCGACTCATTGCCTACCTGGGCCGACCTCAAGCGCCAGCCGATTTAAGTTTTGCTCATTCGCGGCCTCAAGGAACTGGCGCATGTTTTCAGCAAACTCCTGATTTTCAAATACTCCGACCCAAGAAACGAGGGTTCCAGCCGCATTGGCTTCCAGAGCAATGGAAAGTTCAAAGTGCGGTTGATTGATATGTTTAATCCGAATCATCGAATGAGGGACAATTTCCAGGAACTCTGATTGGTTCGGATGATTGGTTCCGTCAGGGCCATGCATGGTGAATTCCCATCGTCCGCCGGGACGGAATTCGAAAATGTGGAACGAATTCGTGAAACCATCAGGGCCCCACCAGCGGGCGAGGCGCACCGGATCGCTGAAAGCCTCAAATACGGCCTCTGGATTGGCAGGAATTTCCCTGGAATGGCGAAAGGTAGACACCATGACCTCCTGACAGTTTGATGCCTGAAGAATGCTCGTAGCGCTTGGCGAACCAGGTAACCGGCCCAGCCGAGAGCCGGATGTCTACAGCATGACGGAAGTCGCGCACGGTTAGGCCCGGGTTGAACAAAAGATTAGGGCGAGAATCACTGCTTGTTCTGCTTAGACGCAAAAAGAGCTGGGGTGAGCGTGCACGTAAAAAGACCAATCATCCAGATTGGCAACAGGATGACAAACTGAACACCTGAATCCGTGAGGCTTTCCGCGATTTCGCTTGGTGGTCGCTGTTGAGGGGTGATCCGAGGTAGCAGCGGGCCGTCTATGAGCCTTTCCCATAGCCTTCGCGGGCCTTTTGGATTGCCTTTTAGCTGAATTCAGGTCCGGACGGGATTTACAGGCATGGCTTCGCCCGGCCCAGGCGCTGTTTTGACGAATCCGTGAATCTTTTAGGAAGGGCAGAGCCGGGCTTG
>JANYJQ010000186.1 GCA_025358435.1 Holophagaceae bacterium | reverse complement strand
ATGAGCATTGCTCGCAGGTAGCGGCAGCGTAGGGCGCGAGAGCGACCGCAGCGTTAAGCCGCGTGCGAGCAATGCCATCGGCCCGGAGCGCCTGCACCAAACAGCGCGACCGCAGGTCGTGCCCTTAGAAATCCAGGCGCAGAGGGGAGCCCCGTCAGCCCCGATGGGTTGAAGTCAACAATGGAGGAGGGCTGACGGGGCTCGAATATGAGCATTGCTCGCAGGCTGAGTTGGCCTTCAACCTCGCCCCTGAGCGCCTCCACCAAATCATCCCAAGGCATTTCCTCCTTTAGGCGATAGACTGGAAGGCTTGGATTACCTATGAAACTCCCCCTCGTCGCCCTTTGCGGACGCCCCAATGTGGGCAAGTCCACGCTCTTCAACCGGCTCACTCGCAGCCGGGCTGCGCTTGTGCATGACCTCCCGGGAATGACGAGGGATCGCAGCTATGGCCGTGTGACTTGCCTCTCGGAAGAAGGCGACCCCGAGGAAGTCTTTGAGCTGGTGGACACCGGCGGCCTTGATTTCGAGGGAGATGACGTCATCACCGCGGGCATCACTCGAATGGCCAGCGCCGCCTTGGCTGAAGCTCACGTAGTGGTCTTGCTGGTGGATGGCCATGATGGTTGCACCACAGGTGACGAGGAAATCGCACAGCGCCTGCTGCGCTTGGGAAAGCCCGTGATCCTGGTAGTCAACAAAGTGGACGGCATGAAAGGTGGTGCGCCGGACGGCGCCTTCTACTCGCTGGGATTCGATGAAATCCTTGGCATTTCAGCCAGCCATGGCAGCGGCGTGGCTGAACTGCTTGAGGCCACCCGCACCCGGCTGCCTTTCCATCGCACGCCCGAAGAAGCAGAGCATCATGAACTGGATGAAGAACTGCGCTTCGCCATCATCGGCAGGCCCAATGTAGGTAAAAGCTCACTCGCCAACCGGTTGCTGGGGTATGAACGAAGCCTGGTGAGCGACGTGGCCGGTACCACGCGGGACACCGTGGACACGGTGTTCACCGTGGATGAACAGGTCTATCGCCTGATTGACACCGCGGGCATCCGCCGCAAGGGGAAGACCCACGAAGGCGCCGAGAAGCTCTCCATCCTGAAAGCCAAGCAGGCCATGGCCCGCGCCGATGTTTCCCTCCTCCTCATCGATGCCGTGGAAGGTGTGACCCACCAGGATGCGGTCATCGCGGGTTACGCCCACGAGGCGGGCGCTGCTGTGATCCTGGTCGTGAACAAATGGGATCTGGTGGAGAAGGATGGGTACACCTCCCTGGCCATGGAGGACAAGATCCGCCAGGACCTTGGGTTCCTAGCTCACGCACCGATGATCTTCATTTCCGCGCTGAGTGGCCAACGAGTGACCAAGCTCTTCACCCATATCCGCGAAGTGGCCGCCACCCACGCCTTGCGGGTCCCCACCAGCAAGCTCAATGCCTTCCTGAAGGATTGCGTGGACGCCATGAGCCCCCACATGGTGGAGGGCAAACTGCCCAAGCTCTACTTCATGGTCCAGGTCGGCATGCGCCCGCCAAGCTTCGTCATCAAGACCAACACCGACCGTGGCCTGCATTTCAGCTATGTCCGCTATCTGGAAAACCGTCTGCGCGAGGTGTTCGGATTCATCGGAACGCCCATCCGCCTGAGCATCCAGAAGAAACAAAAGGGCGACGAAGCGCCACTCGAGGAAGCCAAGGTGCGCCGCATCCTGGATCCCGGCGAAGGCTTGAAACCGGGTTTCCGCAACGAAGCCTTCCGGGGGCAGAAGGAAGAAAAAGCCAAACCGAAGGTGAAGCGCAAAATTGCGGAAAAGCCCAAGCCGGCCGCCAAGCAGGCGCCCAGAAAAGGCAAGGACCTGCCCCGCAAACGGGTGCGGCAGAAATCCTTGAAGCGGGGATGAGAACGAAAACTTAATTATCCTTGATGCAATCCAGTTCGCAGGTATCGTTGGGCCAGTTTTATGGGAACCCCATGCGGATCGCGTTGACTGGCCTGATGTGTCTCATCTCTGCGGGCCTATGCGCCCAGGACCACCCGGTCCTCATCAGAGCGTCGCGGATGCTCGATGTTCGGAGCGGGAAAATCATCTCTCCCGCCCAGGTGTGGGTGAAGGATGGACGCATTCAGGGCGGCGATGCGCCGGCCGGCGCTGAAGTCATCGACCTGGGCGATCGGACCCTCCTGCCAGGCCTGATTGATTGCCATGTCCATCTCACGATCCAGGCTGGCCTGACGGAAATCGCGCAGCTCAAGCACTCGAAAGCCAGCCAGGTCATCGATGGCGTGGTGAACGCCAAAAAGGTTCTGCAGGCAGGCTTCACAACCGTGCGGGATTGCGGAAGCCCCACGAATTTTGGGGATGTGGCGCTGCGGGACGCCATCAACCTGGGCGATATCGAAGGGCCGCACCTTTTCGTGTCAGGCGGCGCACTCTCAATCACCGGCGGACACGGCGACACCAACGGGTTTCCCTGCGACATCCACTTTGATTCCGCCAACCTTGTGGATTCCACCGAGCAGGCCGTCCGCACTGTCCGTGAGTGGCGGAAGCACGGCGTGGACCAGATCAAGATCATGGCCACCGGCGGCGTGCTCTCGAACCACGATGATCCCGGCGCGCCGAGTTTTTCACCGGAGGAATTCCGCGCCATCGTCCAGGAAGCCAACCGCAGAGGCATGGACGTCTGCGCCCATGCCCATGGCGACAAGGGCATCCTGGAAGCCACCCTGGCGGGCGTCCGCAGCATTGAACATGGATCTCTTCTCAGCCCCGCCACGGCCGCCGAAATGAAGAAACGCGGCACGTTCCTGGTGCCTACGCTCTACGCGCTCGAATCCATCCTGTTGCCGGGGAATCCGCTTCACATTCCAGAAGGCAGTCTCGTCAAAGCGCGTGCCCTGCTGCCGCTGCGCCGTGCGGGCTTCAAGGCGACGCTCGATGCGGGGATCCCGGTGGCTTATGGCACCGACATCGGAGTGTTCCCCCACGAGCAGGCGGCCTTCGATTTCCGCTATCTCGTGAGTTATGGAATGACGCCGCTGCAGGCGATCCAAAGCGCCACGGTGACTGCCTCGCAACTGCTGCGTTTGGAAGACCGCGCGGGCACTTTGCAACCAGGCAGGTGGGCGGACATCATCGCCGTGGATGGAAATCCTTTGAACGATGTGAAAACCTTGGAGCAGGTTCGCTTCGTCATGAAAGAGGGACGGATTTCCAAACGTCCATGAAATGATTTGATTAATCAAATCGTTTATTTCATTTGAATGTTCACAGAAGCATAGGCTTTGCTTACCATTGAATATAAATAGAAATGTTTTCTAGTAAAATTAACAATACTTAACTAGGTGTTCAAACATGGTTCAAAGATTGTTGATCTTGATTCTCCGTTCATTCTCACAGCTTGGTCCACGGCAACCCCTTCTCGGGTGGCTGGAGCGACCGCAGGTCCGACCCGGCTGCTTTGAGAAAGAAGCGGCTTCCAGTTTGGCCTAAACCCCTCCCTACTCTTTTATTAAGGAGTTGCCAATGGCAACGAAAGGCCGTCTCGCAGTTTCCTTCCTTACTGCCGCCCTGGCCTCGGGCGCCCTTCTCGCAGCAGTGCCGCAAACCATTGCCGCGCAGCGCGCCGCCTCTTCTACCTCGCGCTTGGCCTCCATGCTTCCGCAATTGGGACTGGACCAGGACCATGCCTTCACGATGGCGAAATTTCATTCCGACGAACTCAATCAGGTCCACACCCACTTCCAGCAGACGTATCAAGGTGTCAAGGTCTGGGAGGGCCAGGCTATCTCCCATACGGACAGCGAGGGTAACGAGCTGCCATTGACCAATGCCCTCTTCAAGGGCATCCATATCAACACGAATCCCGCCATGCCGGCCGCGGAGGCGCTGGCCATCGCGAAGACCGATCTGGCACTCAAGGGCAGTTTCTCCGTGGATCCCACCTTCGAGCTGGTCGTGTTCCCACAGACCACTCCTGTCCGCCGTGCATCCGCCTTTCACAAGTTTGATGCCGAGATCAATGCCGAGGACGTTGAGAGAGGCGTCCTTCGCTACACGCTGGCCTACCATGTGCATACAGAGTTGGAGAACAACCTGGACGGCATCCGCCAGACCGACTACATCATCAACGCCCACACTGGCGCGATCATCCAGAAGTGGAATGACCTCCACACCTCCGCCGCTGTCGGCACTGGCAATTCACAGTACTCCGGTGTTGTGAGCATCAATACCAACAGCATCACCACTGGCTTCGAGATGCGGGACATGACCCGCGGCACTGGCGGCACCTTTGGCAATAATATCGTGACGGACGGCAACCATGTGGCCGACACAAACACGGCTTCAGGATTGATCTACAAGAACACCACCAACACCTGGGGTGATGGCGCGAACTACGTCGAAGGTTCTTCAGACACGGCTCCCAATGGCCAGACCGCGGCAGTGGACGCCATGTTCGGCATGATGACCACCTGGGATTTCTACAAAAACGTCCTTGGCCGCAACGGCATCGACAACGCCGGAACATCCACTTACAGCCGCGTGCATATCAGCAATAGCTATGACAACGCCTTCTGGTCCGACAGCTGCTTCTGCATGACCTACGGCGACGGCAGCAGCTTCACCACCCTGACATCAATGGATGTGGCCGGCCACGAGATGAGCCATGGCGTCATCGCCAACTCGGTTCCCGGCGGCCTGACCTACTCTGGCGAATCCGGCGGCCTGAATGAGTCCAACTCCGACGTCTTCGGCACCATGGTCGAGTTTTACGACCTGGGCGGTGGCGAGGCGGCCGCTTCAACCACAGTGCCCTCCACGGGCGGCAACTGGAACATCGGTGAGCAACTCTCTGCGACACCGCTACGCTACATGAACAAGCCAAGCCTCGATGGGACCTCGCCCGACGCCTGGTCCTCCACCATCGGGAACCTTGATGTGCATTACAGTTCGGGCCCCGGCAACCGCGAGTTCTTCTTCCTGAGCCAGGGTGCCACCACTTCCGGCAATAACAGCACCACCCTCCTGCCCACCGGCATGACCGGTGTAGGGAACGATCACGCAACTCGAATCCACTACCGCGCTATGACCACTTACTACACCTCCGGCACGAATTACGCCGCTGCGCGCACCGCGCACATCAACGCGGCCAAGGACCTTTACGGCGCAGGTTCCGCAGAGGAAGCGGCGGTCTGGAACTCCTTCCACGGCATCAACGTGGGCGCGGCTTGGACTGGCACAGCTACGGCCCCAGCCATCACCACCCAGCCCGCCAACGTGACCGTGTCGGCTCCCGCCACTGCCACGTTCAGTGTGGTCGCCAGCGGCACCGCTCCGCTGACCTACCAGTGGTACAAGGGCACCACCGCCATCAGTGGCGCCACCGCCGCCAGCTACACCACGCCAGCCACCAGTTCCGCCGACAACGCTACAACCTTCCACGTGACGGTCACCAACAGTGCCGGCAGCGCCACCTCCAATAATGCCACCCTGACCGTCAACTCCACTCCTACGGCTCCGGCCATTACCAGCCAGCCCGCCAATGCCACCGTGAACGTTGGCTCCACGGCCTCCTTCAGCGTCACGGCCTCCGGCACGGCACCCTTCACCTACCAGTGGTACAAGGGCACCACCGCCATCAGCGGCGCTACTGCCGCCAGCTACACGACGCCGGCCACCGTCGCTTCCGACACTGGCTCGACCTTCCACGTGACCGTGACCAACTCCGTCGGCAGCGCCACCTCCAACAACGCCACACTCACCGTCAACACCGCTCCTGGCGGGACCTTCCTCGAGGTGGAATCCAACAACACCATCGGCACCGCCAACGCCGTGGCATCCACCTATACCGCGATCCAGGGCAACCTGACCACCACCACGGACGTGGACTACTACGCATTGACTTTGCAGCCTGGCCAGAAGGTCACCATCAATATGACCGGCCCCGTCGGACCTGATTGGGATCTCTACCTCAAGAATTCCGCGGGCACCACGCTGACCAGCTCCACGGGTAGCACGACCACCGAGAGCGTGACCTACACCAACACCGGCGCCACAGCCATCACGGTCTACCCTGAAGTGATCGTCTACGCCACTGCCAGCGCTTCGCCCTACACCCTGGCCCTGAGCTACGTGACGCCTCCGCCTTCAGTCACCTACAACGAAGTGGAAGCCAACAACAGCATCGCCACGGCCAACGCCGTGCCCGACACCGCCACCAAGATCGTCGGCTACATCGGCAGCTCCACGGACAACGACTACTTCGCCGTGAACGTAGGCGCAGGCAAGACCCTGTCGGTCGGCATGACGGGCCCGACGGGTTCGACCTACGACTACGATCTGTACTTCTACAACGCGGCAGGTACGACCCTGGCTTCCAGCCTGGGTTCCACTACCACGGAGAACGCCTCCTGGACCAACGGCGCCACCGCCACCACGGTGTACGTCGCCGTCAAGCGCTATGCCGGTTCCAGCACCACCATTCCCTACAACCTCACCCTCAGCCGCTAAGGCGAGTACTCATTCCTAAAGGGCCGCCCGCAAGGGTGGCCCTTTATTTATGTGAATGGCTACCCCTCAAAAAGAACAAAACCGCCGATATTCCGTGTTCCGGCCTTCTGGAATTAGATACAAATATCTAATTTATCTATTAGATATCACTATATGTGTTTAAACATTCTTTAATTTGCGACGATAGCCTTAAATGAAATGCATTTCTTATAAAATTAATAATTCTTAACTATGCCGGGAAAGGTGACAGCGGGATGGTTGTCCTTGAATCTCCGCTCCTTCTCACAGTTTGGTCCACGGTCAGCCCTCATCAGGAGTGACCGGAGTGATCGCAGGCCCGACCCGGCCGCTTTGAGAAAGAAGCGGACTGCACTCGGGGCCTAAACCTTTCCTTCTTTTATCAAGGAGTTGCCAATGGCAACGAAAGGCAGTCTCGCAGTCTCTATCCTCACCGCCGCCCTGGCCTCGGGCGCCCTTCTCGCAGCTGTGCCGCCGACCGTGGCCGCGCAGCGCGCCACCAATCACATGATGGAACAGCGGGTCCAGATGGGTCTGGATGCGAACCACAGCTTCGCCATGCGAAGTGTCCAAAAGGACGGTGATCTCGATCGCACACACACGCGATTCGACAAGCTCTACAACGGCGTCAAGGTCTGGGGTGGCGATCTCATCGCCCATTCCGGAGCCGATGGAGAAATCCTTGGCATCACCACGAACCACAAGGAGAAGGTCAGCCTTAACGTGAATCCGACCCTGGGTGTCACCGAGGCCCTCGCTGTTGCCCATCAGAACTTGAATCCCATGGGACCTTACGCCGCAGAACCCACCAGCGAGCTGGTGATCTATCCGCTGTCTGTGGACATCCGGCGCCCCAACCGCAGCCGAGTCGCAGATGGCGACTTGAACGCAGAGGATGTCGTCCGCACCGTGGTCCGAAACCGTCTGGCCTACCACATCCATGTTGAATTGGAGAATGGCGCCGCCGAGACCATCCATCGCGATTACATGATCGATGCCCACACTGGCCGCATCCTTAAACAGTGGGATGATCTTCACTCCGCGGCTGCCGTCGGCACGGGCAAATCCCAGTACAGCGGCATCGTGAGCCTTGATACCAACTCGACAGCTTCGGGCTTCGAGCTTCGCGATATGACCCGCGGCACCGGCGGTGCGTTCGGCAACAATGTCGTCACCGATTTGGCCCACGGAACAAGCTCAGCTACCGGCAGCATCTACACCGACGCCGATAACACCTGGGGTGATAGCGCCAATTACGTCGAAGGTTCCTCCACCTCGGCTGCCAACGGTCAGACCGCAGCCGTGGATGCCCATTTCGGGATCATGTCCACCTGGGACTATTACAAGAAGGTGCTTGGCCGCAACGGCATTGACGGAACTGGCAAGGCTTCCTACATCCGCGTCCATTACAGCAACAGCTATGACAACGCTTTCTGGTCTGACACCTGCTTCTGCATGACCTTCGGCGATGGCAGCAGTTTCACCACTTTGACCTCCATGGATGTCGCTGGCCACGAAATGAGCCACGGCGTCTGCGCCACCACTGCCAACCTGACATACAGCGGTGAGTCCGGCGGCTTGAACGAAGCCAACTCCGACATCCACGGCACCATGGTTGAGTTCTACCGCACCACGCCAGGCGCCACGACAGTCCCCGCCACGGGCGGCAACTGGACCATCGGCGAACAACTTTCTGCCACGCCCCTGCGCTACATGTACAAGCCGAGCCTGGACGGTTCCTCCCCCGATGCCTGGTCCTCCAGCGTCGGAAGTCTGGACGTGCACTACAGCTCAGGCCCCATGAACCGCTGCTTCTATTTCCTGAGCCAGGGCGCCACCACGACCGGCAATACATCCACTACCTTATTGCCTACTGGCATGACCGGTATCGGTAATGACCATGCAGCCCGCATCGAATACCGCGCCCTTGCCACCTACTGGACCTCCAGCACGAACTACGCCGCCGCCCGAACCGGAATGATCAGCGCCGCCAAGGATCTGTACGGTGCAGGTTCCGCCGAGGAGCAGGCTGTCTGGAATGCTTTCCATGGCATCAACGTGGGCTTGGCGTGGGGCGGTACGCCTCCTCCTCCTCCCCCTCCTGGCAGCACCTTCACCGAAATTGAAGCCAATAACAGCATCGCAGCCGCGAACACAGTGGCTCATACCTACACGGCCATCCAGGGCTATCTTTCCGCCACCGGCGATACAGACTTCTTTGGCCTGACCCTGAACCCCGGTGAAAACGTCGCCATTGCCATGACCGGCCCAAGCGGTGTGGATTGGGACCTCAAACTGATGAATTCAGCTGGCACCCAGCTTGCGATCTCCCAGGGCAGCACTGCCTCTGAGAATGTGACCTACACCAACAGCGGGGCCACCGCCATCACGGTCTACCCGAACGTCTACATCTACAGCGGGACCAGCGCCACGGCGTACAATCTGGCGCTGACCTACACCGGCGGCACGCCTCCTCCTCCCGCTGACACCACTGCCCCCACAGCCTCGGCTACCGAATCCGGCACCAGCGGCACCATCACGTTCAGCGCCACTGCAACCGATAACGTCGGTGTGACCAAGGTCGAGTTCTACGTGGACGGTGCCCTCAAGGGCACGGACACCACCTCGCCCTATAGCATGACCCTGGATTCCACAACCCTCACGAACGCCACCCATTCTCTCGTGGCCAAAGCCTACGATGCCGCCGGCAACATCGGTTCATCGACGGCGGTTTCCTTCAGCGTCAGCAATACTACGCCGCCGCCCACCACCTTTAATGAGGTGGAGAGCAACGGCACCACTGCCACTGCGAACGTGGTGCCTGATACCGCCACCAAGATCGTGGCTTACATCGGCACCTCCACGGACCAGGACTTCTTCAAGATCAATGTCGGCGCCGGCCGCACGGTGACCGTCAACATGACTGGGCCCGCCAAGGATTACGATCTGTATCTGCTCAACAGCGCAGGCACCACCTTGAAGAGCAGCCTTGGCACCACCGCCACTGAGTCCGTGACTTACGCCAACACCGGCACCACCACCGCGACCTACTACATCAAGGTCATCGGCTATGGTGGAGCATTCACGGCCACGACTCCCTACAACCTGGCTCTGAGCCGCTAAAGCCAGAAACATTTGATGAAAGGGCCGCCCGAGGGCGGCCCTTTTTCTTTATCAGCCGAGGCAATGAAAGTGGGTCTTATCTGCCTTCACACAACTTAACAAAGCTTAACAAAGCTTAACTTTCAACGGGGTCTGAAACGGTCGAATCTGGAGGTCTGTTCCCGATCCTTGTACATCATTTTTCACAGTTCCTCTCCAGCTTCCGCGCTGCCGAGGTTCACTGTTTTTCAAATCCTTCTTCTTTCAGGAGTTGCGATGCAACGCCGTACCCGAATCCTTTCCATCCTAGCCTCCGCACTGGTGGCGCTTCCTTCAATCGCCTCAGTTCCCGGCCAGGCGCAAGTCCGCCGAGTGGCCGAGCTCTCGGCTGAAACCTTGGCTTCCAAGCGTGGGGCGCTGGGTCTGGATGACCAGCATAGTTTCACCTTGAAGAACCATATCGGCGACGAGTTGAACCAGGTCCACTCCCGTTTCCAGCAGTCCTACAACGGCGTGAAAGTGTGGGGCGGCGAAGCCATCATGCACATCGACGCGACTGGCCGTGAGCTGCCGATGACCAACACCCTGATGCGGAACATCAATCTCAACACCATGCCGTCAATGGATGCCCGCGAGGCTCTCGCGATCGCCCATGCGCACCTGGCACCGAAAGGACCCTATACCGAAGATCCCACCGTGGAATTGGTGGTCTACCCGCACTCGGTCAACGTGCTCGCCGCCCATGCTCGTTCCAAGAACGAGGCTGATATCAACGCCACGGATATGGAGCGTCAGGTGGTCCGGTACCAGCTGGCCTACCACGTCCACACTCTGCTTCTCAACGGCGCGGAGGAGACCCGCAGCCAGGATTATCTGATCAACGCGCACACCGGCGAGATCCTCGAAACATGGAATACGCTTCATACCTCAGCCGTCAACGGAACCGGTGTCTCCCAGTGGTATGGCACCGTTCCCCTTAATACCAACAGCGTCACGTCAGGCTTTGAAATGCGCGACATGACGCGTGGCACCGGTGGAACTTTCGGCAACAACGTCACCACCAACCTGAACCACGCAACCAGCGGCAGCGGCACCATCTACACCGATGCCGACAACGCCTGGGGCGACGGCAACGGGTACGGCTCAGGCACCACGACTTCCACCTCCGGCCCCACCGGACAGACCGCGGCCGTGGATCAGCACCACGGCATGGCCGCCACCTGGGACTTCTATAAAAATGTCCTTGGCCGCAACGGCATCGACAACACCGGCAAGGCGGCTTATGGCGCCATGCACTACAGCAGCAATTACGACAACGCCTTCTGGCAGGACTCCTGTTTCTGCATGACCTATGGCGATGGCGCCCCTCCCAGCGGTTCCTACGGCGAAGCGGATCTCGACACGGTTGGGCATGAGATGAGCCACGGCGTTTGCGCCACCACCGCGAACCTCACCTACAGCGGAGAGAGCGGCGGACTGAACGAATCCAACTCGGACATCTTTGGCACTTGTGTTGAATTTTACGTCCTCGGCGCCGGTGGGACCGGCAGCGTGGTCCCTGACAACCCCGGTACCGGCGCGGTGACCGCGAATTACATGATGTTCGAGAATTCCTGGGGCCATGCCGGCCAAGCTCTGCGCTACATGTACAAACCCAGCCTCGATGGCGCCAGCCCCGATGCATGGAGCAGCACCACCGGAGGCCTGGATGTGCATTACAGTTCCGGCCCGATGAACCGTTGCTTCTACTTCATGGCTCGCGGCGCCACCACGACCGGCGACACCAGCACGACCTACCTTCCCAGCGGCATGACCGGCATCGGCAACGACAAGGCCGCACGCATTTGGTATCGCACCTTGACCACCAAGCTCACTGCCAGCTCCAACTACGCCGCTGCCCGCACGGGCGCCATCGCGTCGGCGCAGGAACTCTACGGTGCAGGTTCAGCGGCGGAAGCAGCCGTCTGGAACGCCTTCCACGGCATCAATGTGGGCGCGGCTTGGACTGGCACAGCGACGGCCCCGGCCATCACCACCCAGCCCGCCAATGTCACCGTGTCGGCACCCGCCACGGCCACCTTCAGCGTCGTCGCCAGCGGCACCGCTCCGCTGACCTACCAGTGGTTCAAGGGCACTACCTCCATCAGTGGCGCCACCGCCGCCAGCTACACCACCCCGGCCACCAGTTCCGCCGACAACGGCACGACTTTCCACGTGACCGTCACCAACTCCGCCGGCAGCGCCACCTCCAACAACGCCATCCTCACCGTCAGCACCACCCCTGTGGCCCCGGCCATCACCAGCCAGCCCGCCAACAAGACCGTCGCGGTAGGTTCCACGGCCTCCTTCACCGTCACCGCATCCGGCACGGCGCCCATGACCTACCAGTGGTACAAGGGCACCACCGCCATCAGCGGCGCCACTTCCGCCAGCTACACCACCCCGGCTACCGTCGCGGCTGACAACGGCTCCACTTTCCATGTGACCGTCACCAACAGCGTCGGCAGCGCCACCTCCAACAACGCCACCCTGACGGTCACCACCACTCCCGGCGGCACCTTCGCCGAAGTGGAAGCCAACAACAGCATCGCCACTGCCAACGCTGTGGCCGGAACCTACACGACCATCCAAGGCAACCTCACGGTCGCCACGGATGTCGACTACTACGCCCTCACCCTGGCCGCCGGGCAGAAGGTCACCATCAACATGACAGGCCCCACCGGCGTGGACTGGGATCTCTACCTCAAGAACTCCGCAGGCACCACGCTTACGAGTTCCCTGGGAAGCACGGCCACCGAGAGCGTGACCTACACCAACACCGGCGCTTCGGCCATCACGGTCTACCCTGAAGTGATCGCCTACAGCGGCGTCAGCAGCACGCCCTACAACCTGGCGCTGAGCTACGTGACGCCTCCCCCTTCGGTCACCTACAACGAAGTGGAGTCGAATAACACGATTGCCACGGCCAACGCCGTGCCGGCCACCGCCACCAAGATCGTCGGCTACATCGGCAGCTCTACGGACAATGACTACTTCGCCGTGGCCGTGGGCGCGGGCAGGACTCTGGCAGTCGGCATGACCGGCCCGACGGGTTCGACCTACGACTACGACCTGTACTTCTACAACGCGGCGGGCACCTCGCTGGCTTCCGGAACGGGCTCCACGACTACGGAGAACGTTTCCTGGACCAACGGCGCCACCGCCACCACGGTCTACGTCGCCGTCAAGCGCTATGCCGGTTCCAGCACCACCACACCCTACAACCTCACCGTCAGCCGTTAAGGCGAGTACTCGTTGCGGAAGGGCCGCCTGCAAGGGCGGCCTTTTTTCTATTTGTGTGAACGGGCCCCCTTCGTAGACTCGAACCATGCATATCCTTGTGGTAGAAGATGAACCCAAAACCGCCCGGCATCTTGACCGCGGACTTAGGGAGGCAGGTTTTGAAATCCAAGCCTGCCCATCGGCAGAGCAGGGGCTCATCGCCTGCGCGAATCACGCTTTCGACGCCCTGGTGCTGGATGTGATGCTGCCCGGGATGAGCGGGCTTGAAATGGTGCATCGGCTCCGGAATTCAGGTGTCACCACACCGGTGCTCTTCCTTTCAGCCAAGGATGCGACCGAAGACCGGATCAGAGGCCTCAACGAAGGGGGCGATGACTACCTGGTGAAGCCATATTCCCTGCCCGAAGTGGTGGCCCGCCTCAGGGCCCTATTGCGCCGCGGCAGCCAGGCAGGAATTGCGAAGCGGGTCCAGATCGCGGACCTGGTGTGGGAGCCCGCGAGCAGACGCATCAGCCGCATGGGCAAGCGCGTGGATCTCACGCCAAAAGAATATGCCCTGGCAACCTTATTGCTGAGTCATCAAGGAGAAGTGGTCTCCCGCAATCAGATCATCCAGGCGGTTTGGGGCCTCAGCACCTCGGTGGACGGCAATAGCGTGGATGTTCAGGTGCTGCGCCTTCGAAAAAAGCTTGATGATCCCTTCGAGACCAAACTCATCCGCACTTTGCGCGGAGTCGGAATCGTGCTGGAAGCCCCTGGCGCATGAGCCCGCGAGCACATAGTGGTTCGTTGGTGAGGCGTCTTCAGGTGAGCTTCGCAGTGGCCACACTTGCGGTGGTAGGGCTTTTTGCCATCTTTATGGACACGGCTCTCCGGCATAGTTTTGAATCCGAAGATGCGATCGTCATGGAAGCCCAGGCCAATGCTCTCGCCCAGCGCGGCGCCACACGAAAACTCCAAGAAGGGGACCAGGAGCGCAGGCCGGAAAAAGCCGACTGGCGCCTTCTGGACGGGCAGGGCCATGTCCTGGCCCAAAGCGCCGGGATGGGGAAATTGCCCACCCTTCCCTGGCCATCCATGGCCCGCACTCCGATGGAAATCCAGGCCACCACCGGAGAGACTTTCTCTATTCTGGTCCGCGCCATTCCTCAAGGCACGTTGCAACTTGCCATGGACCGCAGCCATGAGCAATCCCTGGTGGCAGGATTCCGCCGGACCCTTGGGGTCGCCATCGGCCTCGCCGCGCTGTTGGCGGCGTTGCTGGGCAGATTTGTGGCCCAACGAGGCTTGCGGCCCCTGCGCCTGATCGCCACGGAGGCAGCTGATATCGATCCTTCCTGCCTGGGCCGCCGGCTCAACGGAGAGCATTTCCCAGAAGAACTGGAAGATCTCGTAGAGAAGATCAATGGAACCTTGGCAAGACTCCAGGAAGCTTTCGATCGCCTGGGCCGCATGGCTTCCGAGTTGGCTCATGAACTTCGCACGCCCTTGCAGAATCTGCGAGCCGAAGTCGAAGCCATCGTCCTGGGCCCGGCTGATACAAAAGCATCCCAGGATGCCCTTGGCTCGGTGCTGGAGGAATGCGATCGTCTGGCGCGACTCATAGAGCAGATGCTTTTTCTGGCCCGCAGTGAAGACCCTTCCATAGCGATCGAAAGAAAACCAGTGGTCCTATCCTCATTATTTCAAAGCGTCGTCGATTTTTTTGAAGCGGAGGCTGATGAAGCCCATGTGCGCTTTCATGCTGAAGCAGTCCCTGAGCTTGAGATCAACGGGGATGAGCCCCTGCTCAACAGGGCTCTGCACAACCTTGCCGCCAATGCCTTGCGCCATACGCCTCAAGGCGGAACCATCGTCGTGGGAGCAAAATCGGGAGCCTCGGGTGTTCTGCTTTTCATAAGGGATAGCGGGCCTGGACTACCCCCTGACGTGATGGCGCGCCTTGGCGAGCGATGGGTTCGGGGCTCCGATGCCCGAGGTCCCGGCTTGGGGCTGGGCCTGGCAATAGTCCAAGGCATCGCACAGTTGCACGGGGGAAATTTGCAGGCAGAAAACCAGTCAGGCGGCGGCGCAGAGGTCGGCATTTGGTTGCCTGGCTAATCCGACACCAACACCCTGGCGTGCTCCAGCGCTTCGGGGCGATCAGGATGGCCGGAAAGCAGCCGCGCCAGTTCGCGGAGCTTCAGGTCGCCATCGACCCATGAGAGTTCGCTGCGAGTGCGGCCGTCTTCGGTGGATTTCTTCAAGAGGCCGTGATGATCGGCCTTGGAGGCCACCTGGGCCAGGTGCGTGACGGCGAGAACCTGATGCCGCACGCCAAGCGCCTGGATGGCCGCACCCACCTCCAGCGCGGTTTCTCCGCCGATGCCGGCATCCACTTCATCCAGAACCAGTGTCAACGCAGGCGCGCCATCGCTCTTGCGCAGCGCGATGCCGGCACCCAGCAGCGACAACATCAAGCGGCTCAGTTCCCCGCCGGAAGCGATCTTGGCCAGGGGTCTGAAACCCTCGCCGGGATTGGATTCGATCCAGAGGACCACATGGCTGAATCCCGCTGAGGCCACGCGCACGGCGATGCCCTGATGAAGCACGGGACTCCCGTAATCCTCCGAGAGGGAAAGCCGAACTTGGATGCGCGCGCCCTTCATGCCCAACTGCGCGAGCCGACGGTGCACTTCGGATTCCAGCTTCGCCAGCGTATCGGCGCGGCGCTGGTGGAGAGCTTCGGCCTTTATTCGGTAGGCCTCGGCGGCGTGCTTCAACACTAGTTCCAATTCCTCGATGCTGGCTTCGCCACCCAACAGAAGCCGCTGCTCTTCGCGCAGATCTTCGGCTTTTTTTGAAAGTTCTTCAGGCTCGCAATGATGGCGCCGGGCCTGCTTTTCAAATGCCGCGAGCCTGGTTTCCAGGGCATCCAGGGCATCCGCGCCCCGTTCCGCGAAATGGATGGCCTGATCCTGGGCTAAGGCCTGGAGATCTTCCAACTCCAGCAGCAGCGACCGCAGGCGATCGTGCTGCTCTTGCGCCGCGGGCATCACCATCGCCGCCCGGGCCACGGCGCGGCTGGCGGTCTCGGCCTCCGGCACCACGAGCCGCAGGCTGTCGGCGGCCTCGCGGAAGGCGGCTTCCAATTGGACTCCATGGCGCAGAGGCTCCCGGTCCGCGCGAAGCTGGGCCCATTCGCCGGGTTTTGGTGCGAGGTTCTGCAACTCCGCCAATTGTTCCGCCACTTGCTCCAGTCGGCGGGCGCGGTCAGCCTCGCTACGTTTGCGTGCCTTCAATGCGCCTTCCGCTTCGCGCACGGCGGCGACTTCAGCTTCCAATTTCGCTTCGATGCCCAAAACTTCATCAAGCAGAACAAGATGCCGGTCTTCACCCAAAAGGGATTGATGGTCGTGTTGGCTGGTGAGGCGCATCCAGATGCGTCCGGCTTCTTTCATGTCCGCCAGGGAACAGGGCGCGCCGTTGATCCACGCACGGGAACGCCCGGCGGCATTGACTTCCCGGCGCAGCACCACGGGATGTTCTTCCGGCAGGCCATGTTCATTCAGGAAGCTCAGCCACTCCGCGCCATTCTCCTCAACCACGCCTTCCACCATGGCGCGGTCCGCTTCGCGGCGCACGGTGTCAGCATCGCCACGGGCGCCCACCAGCAACGCCAGCGCGTCCACCAGCAGCGATTTTCCCGCGCCGGTCTCCCCGGTGAGTACCGTGAAGCCCTCGGCGAAATCCAGGGACAGGTCCTCCACCAGGGCCAGATTCTTGATGCGAAGCGAGGACAACATGCCCCAAGGATACCGTTAATCCGCATTCCGACTGGTCAAGACGGCCAGAGATGGCGATGCTGAATGCCATGTTCAGCGGCACCTACCTCGACGCCATCAACCGCGCCCTTCACGACGCCATGGAAGCGGATGCCCGCGTGTTCTGCCTGGGCGAGGACGTAGGCAGCTACGGCGGCGCTTTCCAGGCGACCGCCAGATTGTTCGAACGGTTCGGCGCGGACCGCATGATTGATATGCCCATCGCTGAACAGGCCATCGCGGGCTCCGCCATTGGCGCGGCCCTTATGGGCCAGCGTCCCGTGGCGGAATTCCAGTTCATGGATTTCGCGCTGCTGGCTTCGGATCTCATATGCAATTTCGCCTCCATGACTTCCTGGCGGTGGGGGCAATCCTGTCCGGTGGTGTTTCGAGGACCCGCAGGCGCGGGCGTCAGCGGCGGCCCCTTTCACAGCCAGAATCCCGAGCATCATTTCCTGGGCAGTCCAGGCCTCAAAATCGTCGCGCCAGGCACGGTCGCCGATGCCTATGCGCTGCTGCGAGCCAGCATCGAAGATCCGGATCCAGTGCTTTTCTTCGAACATAAATATCTGTACCGCCGGTTGAAGGACTCTTGGGATGATGCCCCCACGGCGCACCTCGGCGAAGCCGCACTACGCAAGGAAGGAAGCCAGGCCGTCATCCTCACCTATGGCGCGATGCAGCATCGCGCCCTGGAAGCTGTGACCGATCTGGACGTGGCCGTCATGGATTTGCGAACGCTCGCGCCGCTGGATCTCTCGGCCATCGAGGCCATCTCCAAGCGGACTCACCGCGTCCTGGTGCTCACGGAAGCCCAAAGAACCTATGGCCCGGGGGCCGAAGTCGCAGCGCACGTCGCTGAGGTATGTTTTTCATGGCTGGACGCACCGGTGATGCGTCTGGGTAGCCCCGACACGCCGACACCCGCGGCCCCTGCCCTGGAGGCCGCCTTCATTCCAAGCATCGAGAAGATCCGTGCAGCGGTTGAAAAATTGCTAGATTACTGATTTGGTCAATTTTTCTCTTGCTAGATTCGGCCGGGGATCCTACATTGGATTCTTCACGAGATCTTTGTCAGTTCCATAGCGCGATATCCAGAAAGGTGGAGGGACGGGCCCTATGAAACCTTGGCAACCTGCTGCAAACGCAGTCGTGGTGCCAATTCCCACCGGTTTAACAACCGGAAAGATGATGAGC
>JANYJQ010000184.1 GCA_025358435.1 Holophagaceae bacterium | reverse complement strand
GTCCCAGATTTTCTCGGAGCGCTAGTGTCTGGGTCCAGACTGCTCACTCCGCAGTTCCCGGTGCTGCACAACCAACCGGGGGGTCAGGTTTTCCATCCGCTGTGCGAGCATCTCGGCCAGGGCGACGCTTCGATGCTGGCCGCCGGTGCAGCCGATGGCCACGTTGAAATAGGCGCGCCCCTCGGCTTCCACCTGGGGCCAGCACCAGCGGATCCACTCCTCGGCGCGGGAAAGGAATCCGGTGAAAGCCTCGCTCTTGAACAGGTAGTCCCGCACGGCCTGGTCTTTCCCTGTCAATGAGCGCAGCTCAGGGAGGTAATAGGGATTGGGCAGGAAGCGTGCGTCCAACACGATGTCAGCCTCGGCTGGCAGGCCGTGTTTGTAGCCGAAGGTGATGAGCCGCAGGGAAGTTCCCTGCTCTGGCAGGTCCGGCAGCAACTCCTTCAACCGAATCCGCAGCTGGCTCAGCGTGAGGCGGCTGGAATCCAGGATCAGAGTGGCCCGAGTCTTCACTGGCTCCAGGAGCTTCCGTTCCCGGGCGATGCCATCAGCCACACTGCCCTCGCCGGCCATGGGGTGGGGCCTTCGGGTCTCGGAGAAACGGCACAGCAGCACATCATCGCTGGCCTCAAGGAACAGGAGTTTCAGGGCAATGCCACGCGCCTTCAAGCGCCCGATGAGTTCGTCCGCTCCGGCCGGGAATTCCGCATGCCGGCTGTCCATGCCCACCGCCAGGCGGCCCAGGCCTGGATTCACCCGCGCCTCGACATCTAGCAGGTGCTCTATGAGCGAGGCCGGAACATTGTCCAAGGCCATGCAACCGGCATCTTCCAGCGCGCCCAGCACTGTCCGGCGCCCTGCGCCCGAGAGACCCGTGACGATGAGGAGTTCCATGGCTCCAGGTTATGAGGTTCGAGGGCTGAGGAGGTGAGGTAAATCAGGTACGAGGTTCGGGGGACAGGTCGTGAGGGGAAAAAAGCTCGCGCCTTTGGCGAGGTCTGAATTGAACCTCGTACCTCAAACCTCCCAGCCTCATCCCTGCTGCAGGTATCCATGCAGTTCTTCGGCAATGCGGTCCATTCCGGAGAAAAAATGGAAAGGCGGATGGACGGTGCCATCGCGGCTGATGACCCTCAAGCTCCAGAGGCCGAGCAACCGCGAACCAACGCTCGATTCCAAACGGAGCTCCGAGATGGTGGAGGAAACCAATTCGATGCTTCCCATTCGCGTGCCGAGGGGGGTCTTCAGGTTGTAGCTGAGGCCTCGCTCGGCACTGATCCGGACCCAGGATCCCGTCACGTAGCGCAGGGCGAAAACCAGGACCGGGACCCACAGGGTCCACACCAGCAGCGCCCAGGCGTGCGCCGCAGGCCAAAGCAGGCCGGTGCTCAGGGCGGCGAATACCGCAACCCCCAGCAGCAAGCGCTTGGAAGGTTGCAGATGGCGATCAGGCAGGAACAATTTCATGGGTTGGATCCGCAGCTGTGGATTCGGCCGTCCGGGGGCCCCGCTTCAAGAGTGCACATGGCGATCAGGAACAATTTCATAGGTTCGATCCGCAGCCATGAATTCGGCGGTGTGGGGGCCCCGCTTCGATGAGGGACATTTAGTCCCTCACTTCGCGACCCACATCCGCCTCATTCGTCTTCGATGCCGCCGACATTGAAGCGCATGACGCGCCTGACGCCTTCGCCATTCTGGTTTTTAGAAGTGGTCACCAGGGTGCCGGTCTCATCGGGGCCCATTTCGATCACCTCGGGCTCACGGAAGAAATCATCGTCGGGAACGTAGGATGGCTGAGGCTCCACGCGGAAGAGGTAAGAGACGATTTCATCTTCGTAGCCGAAGCGCATCTGCTCGAAATACTCGTAGCTTTCCTTCTTGTACTCCACCAGGGGATCGCGCTGCGCGTAGCCGCGGAAGCTGATGGCCTCCTTCAAGTGGTCCATGACCAGCAGGTGGCGCTTCCAGGCGGAATCAATGATTTGCAATATGGACCAGCGTTCATAAGAGCGCATGCCTTCGCCGCCGAGGCGGTCATCCTTCTCCAAGTAGATTTTCTGGACCAGTTCTGCCAGAGCCTCGATCGCCTGCGCCATGGGCATCGCCGAGATGGCTTCGATTTCCGTTCCTCTCAAGGTGAAGAGCTGCTCGACCCGTTCCATGAAGGCGGCCGTGTCGCGCTCGCCCTTGTCCTGCAAGTAATCGTTGCATAGGCCTTCGGCGATCTCCGCGGAGATGCGCAGCATGTATTCCTTGGTGTTGCCTTTCAGGATTTCGGTGCGCAGGTTGTAGAAGAAGATCCTCTGCTTGTTCATCACATCGTCGTATTCAAGCAGGTGTTTGCGGATCTCGAAGTTCTGGGTCTCCACGCGCTTCTGGCTCTTTTCGATGGCCCGGCTGACCATGCCCGCTTCGATGGGCTCATCATCGCTGGCGCCCAACGTCGCCATGAGGCTCTTCATTTTGTCGCCACCGAAAATGCGCATCAGGTCGTCTTCCAGCGACAGGAAAAAGCGGCTGGAGCCCGGGTCGCCCTGGCGCCCGGCGCGGCCGCGCAGCTGGTTGTCGATGCGGCGGCTCTCGTGCCGTTCGGTGCCCAGGATGTGCAGTCCGCCCAGGGAAATGACTTCCTTCTTTTCAGCTTCGGTCTGGATGGCCATTTCTTCCACCAGGGCGCTGAATTCCGGAGTTTCCTTGCCATCCTGGTCATAGAATTCGATGTCACGCTTCTTGGCCTCGAGCTTGGCCAACCCTTCGGGGTTTCCCCCCAGAAGGATGTCGGTGCCGCGGCCCGCCATGTTGGTGGCGATGGTGACCGAACCTTTGCGGCCGGCCTGGGCGATGATCTCAGCTTCCTTTTCATGGTGTTTGGCGTTCAGGACCACGTGGCGGAGCTTCACTGTCTTCAGCAATTCGCTGACAGCCTCGCTGCTTTCGATGCTGGCGGTGCCCACCAGCATGGGCTGGCCCTTGGCATGCAGTTCCTTGATCTCCTCGACGATGGCCTTCTTCTTCCCTTCGCGGGTGGAGTAGACGGTATCGGCGTAGTCCTTGCGGATCATGGGCTGGTTCGTGGGTACCACGATGACGTCCAGCTTGTAGATGGAGTGCAGCTCCGTGGCCTCGGTCTCGGCGGTGCCGGTCATGCCGGCCAGGCGGCTGTACATGCGGAAGAAGTTCTGGAAGGTGACCGTGGCGAGCGTCTGGTTCTCGGCGTTGACCTCCACGCCCTCCTTGGCCTCGATGGCCTGGTGCAGGCCGTTGGACCAGCGGCGGCCCGGCATCGCGCGGCCCGTGAACTCGTCCACGATGACCACTTCCCTGCCCTTGCCATCCTCCTTCTCGCGGACCATGTAGTCCACGTCCAGGCGGTACAGGCTGTGGGC
>JANYJQ010000092.1 GCA_025358435.1 Holophagaceae bacterium | reverse complement strand
CAAAACCTCGGCGCTGCTGGATGGCCTGCGCGGTGAAAAGGGCGTCGACAAGAAAGCAGTCGTGGATCTCATTCAACGCGTTTCACAACTGTTGTCTGATCTGCCTGCGATCCAGGAAATGGATCTGAACCCCGTCATGGCATTTGAGGACTGTGTTTTTGCGGTGGACGGACGGATAAGAATTTGAAAAGCAAGCCAAGCAATCCAAATCATCAAACAAGGAACACTCATGTTGACCAAAGCGTTCATCCCCTATGGTGGCTACTTCAGCACTCCCTTTACGCGCTGGCAGGGAAGTTTGGCCAATGAACACTCCATTCAACTGGGAGCCAAAACCTCCAAGCGCTTTTTCGAATCGAAGGGCTGGAATCCTTTAGAGATCCAATACGTCCTGGTCGGCAGCACCGTCTATCAGAAACAGTGGTTCTACAGCGGTCCCTGGGCTGCGGCGTTAATGGGCGCCACAGAGGCGCCGGGCGTCCTCATTAATCAGGCCTGCTCCACCTCCGCCTTCTCCATCTATCAGGCGGGCATGGGTCTTGAGACGGGGCTGTTCGACAACAGCTGGTGCCTCCTGGCGGATCGCTGCTCCAACGGTCCCCACGCCACCTGGCCCAATCCCAACGGTCCTGGCGGCCAGGCCATTGCCGAGGACTGGGTCATGGACAACTTCGGCTTGGACCCATGGGCGGGCGGCGCCATGATCCAGACCGCGGAAAACGTGGCAAAGGAATATGGGCTGACCAGAAGCGAATGCGATGCCCTGACCCTCCGGCGGCAGGAGCAGTACCAGCAGGCCCTGGCCAAGGACCGCGAATTCCAGAGGCGCTACATGTTCCCGGTCGAAATCCAGGTTTCCAAAAAGAAGATCATCACGGTCGAAGCTGACGAAGGAGTCTTTCCGAGTACGGCAGAAGGGCTCGCGGCGCTCAAGCCGGTCCTCCCAGAAGGCGTGCATACCTATGGAACCCAGACCTATCCAGCGGATGGCAATTGCGGCATCGCCGTGACCACGCGTGAGAGGGCCCGTGAACTGAGCGCCGACCCGAACTTGGAAATCCAAGTGATGTCCTTTGGGTTCGCCCGGGCCAAGAAGGGCTTCATGGGCGCTGCGGTGGCCCCCTCGGCCCAGATGGCCCTCGGCCAGGCAGGTTTGAAGCCCCAGGATCTGGGCGCCATCAAGACCCACAATCCCTTTGCATCAAATGATCTGGCCATGGCCAAAGTGCTCGGATTGGATGCGAATGCCATGAACAACTACGGATCTTCTTTGATCTTCGGCCATCCCCAGGCGCCCACCGGTGCCCGCCTCATCATCGAAGGCATCGAAGAACTCGCCATGAAGGGCGGCGGCTATCTGCTTTTTTCGGGTTGCGCCGCGGGCGATACGGCGGCCTCCATCGTTCTCAAGGTCGGGTGAATCCGTGGACTATCAATTCATCACGATGGAAGAGATGGGCCGGGTCCTGAAACTGAGCCTCCACCGGCCTTCCACCAATGCCCTGAACCGCGCCTTCGCGGAAGAGCTCTTCAATGCTTTCAGCGAGGTGGAGCAGATGGAGGACGTGACGGTGGTGGTCATCACCAGCGCTTTGGAAAAGGCTTTCATCGCCGGGGCGGACATCAAGGAAATGGCCGCCATGGACCTGGCGGAATCAGAGGCTTTTTCAAAACTCCTGCAAGAGGCCTATTCGATCCTTCCCAGGCTGAAGATGGTCGTGATCGCAGCGATCAATGGCCATGCGATGGGCGGGGGATGCGAGCTGGCCCTGGCCTGCGATTACCGTTTCATGACGAGAGGAAAGGCTTTCATCGGCCTGCCCGAGGCTGGCCTGGGCATCGTCCCGGGAGCCGGAGGAACCCAACGGCTGGCACGCCTGATCGGCCCTTCCAAGGCCCTGGACATTCTTCTGCGCGGAAGGACATTCGGTCCCGAGGAGGCCTTGGCGATCGGCCTGGTGGACCGGCTCTTCGATGCCGAGACCTTCATGTCCGAGGTCATGGAGTTCGCCACGGCGCTGGCATCCGGAGCGGGCAAAGCCTTGGGTTTCATCAAGGCTTCGGTTTATGAAGGCATCGAACTGCCCCTGGACAAGGCCATGGAGGTCGAACGCAAATATGGCCTGGAAAACCTGAAGACCCGCGACGCCAAGGAAGGGCTCAAGGCCTTCGCGGAAAAACGGAAACCGAACTTCACGAATAAATGAACCACAACCCTATCGGAGGATGAAATGAACATCGAAGCTATCAAGACCGTGGGCGTCGCAGGCACCGGCAGCATGGGCGTGGGAATCATGCAGGTCGCCGCCCAGGCGGGCTTCCAGGTCAAGGCCGTGGATGTAAGCCAGGCAGCCTGGGACCGGGCTCTTAAGACGATCACCAAAAGCCTGGAGCGGCTGCTTTCCAAGGAAAAGATCACCGAACAACAAATGAAAGAGGCGCTCTCGCGGATCAGTTTCTCCACCGACCTGGGCTCCTTGAAAGACGTTCCTTTCATCTTCGAGGCGATCTTCGAGAACCTTGGCGTCAAGAAGGATTTCTACGAAAAGCTCGACGGTATCGCCAGGGAAGACGTCATTTATTCAAGCAACACGTCCTCCCTCTCGATCACCGAGATGGCCTCGCTGGTTAAGCACCCCGGCCAGTTCATCGGGATGCATTTCTTCAACCCGGTCCCGGTGATGAAGCTGGTCGAGGTCATCCCCGCCTTGCAGACGGAAAAGGCCACGGTCGACTTGGCTTTGGAGATGGCCAAAAAGCTCGGCAAGACTTCCATCACCTGCAAAGACACGCCGGGCTTCGTCCTGAACCGCCTATTGGTCCCCTACATGCTCGATGCGGTTCGGTTGCTCGAGCAGGGCGTGGCATCACGGGACGACATCGACACGGCCATGAAGCTGGGGGCCGGCATGCCCATGGGACCCTTCGAGCTGATGGATTTCACGGGCGTCGAAATCTCCCAGCTCGTGGGCGACATCTTTTTCGAGGCCACCAAGGAACCCCGTTTCGCGCCTCCGGGGCTGCTCCGCAACATGGTGAAGGCGGGGTACCTCGGGAAAAAGACTGGCAAGGGGTTCTACGAGTATCCGGCGAAATAATTTTGCACCATCACGCACCATGGAAAAGGAATGGGTCATGGACAATTCGACCTTCGAGCCTAAAAAATTCGCAGTGATAGGGGCTGGACCGGTGGGCTGCATCGTGGCGGCCTTCTTGGCCAAGGGTGGGTATGAGGTCACCCTTTGCGATATCGACATGGCGCTCCTCGAACCGGCCCTGAACCGGGGAATCATCATCGAAGGAACCGACACGCTCCAAGCTAAAGTGGCCAGGATCACCACCCGGATCGAAGACCTGGTGAACGATCCTCCGGACGTGATCGTCGTGGCCGTCAAAGCCATCGCGCTTCCCGCTGTGGCCTCCGCGCTCAGGGGTTTTTCCGATTCAAAGGGCAAAAGCGGCGGACCCTACATCATCAGCTGGCAGAACGGCATTGATACGGAACTCCTGCTTGCCCAACAGCTCGGCAACCGTCCGGTCATGCGCGGCGTGGTCAATCTGGGTTGCGTTCCCCTCGGACCGGGCCATGTCCGGATCGGCTTTCACATCCGGCCCCACCATATCCAGGAGATCGATCCCCGTTCACGCGATGCCGCCATCGCCATTTGCAAGATCTTCACGGAATGCGGCTTGGATACTTTGCATTCTGATCAGATCCGCGATCTGGTGTGGCGCAAGGCGATTCTCAACGGCTGCATGAATCCCATCTGCGCGGTGACTGGAAAGACCATGGCGGAGCTCATCGAGGATCCGATCCTATTCCATCTGGTAGGAGCCCTGATCAAAGAGGGGGTGTCCGTGGCGCGGGCCAACGAGTACGCCCTGGGTTCGGGCTTCTACCCGTACTGCATCGACTACATCAAGAGCGCAGGCCATCACAAGCCCTCCATGCTGCAGGACATCGAGGCCGGCAGGCGCACCGAAGTTGACTTCATCAACGGCAAGATCGCCGAGTATGGCGCGCAGGCCGAGGTTCCCACCCCCTACAACACGATGATCCGGGGACTGGTCAAAGCGCTGGAGTCGAAGGGCAAGGGTAATGGTTTGGAGAAGGTCGGAATCGACATCAGGACCAGAGTTGAAAGCCTGTCGGCCCGGATGTTCGACACTCCCCAGTACCCATCCCAGGGCGCAGTGTTGTTTGTGGATCTGGAGCGCCGGAAATCATTTTCCAAGTTCCTCCCTAAAGAAGTTTTCAGGACTTTCCTCTCCAATCGGGGGGGGAATATGTACCTCCTCTACACTCTGCTGCTTGAGGGCAGGGAAGCCCTGGACCCTCAAGTCCCCTTGATCTTCGGCAGTGGGGTTCCCACCGAAGCGGCACCTTCCGCGGCTCGCGGAAATATCGCCAGCGTCTCGCCAGACCACCACGGCATCCTTGACAG
>JANYJQ010000029.1 GCA_025358435.1 Holophagaceae bacterium | reverse complement strand
ATCATTCACCAGGTGGTACTGGAGAACTACGCGTTTCCGGGCGGCCTGATGATCGGCACCGATTCCCATACGCCGAATTCGGGGGGCCTGGGCTTCATGGGCGTGGGTGTGGGTGGCGCGGATGCGGGTGAAGTGATGGCGGGCCTCGCATGGGAAGTGCTGCACCCCAAGCTCATCGGTGTGAAGCTCACGGGCAAGTTGTCCGGCTGGGCTTCTTCCAAGGATGTGATCCTCAAGCTCTGCGGTCTGCTCACGGTGAAGGGTGGCACCAATAAAATCGTGGAGTACTTCGGCGAAGGCGCCGAGAGTCTGAGTTGCACGGGCAAGGCCACCATCTGCAACATGGGCGCGGAACTCGGTGCCACCAGTTCGATCTTCCCCTTCGATGTCAAGATGGCGGCTTATCTGCGAGGTACCAACCGCGCCGATCTGGCTGATCTGGCCGCGGCCCAGGGTGATCTATTGCGGGCGGATTCCGAGGTGCTGGCCGATCCTGCGAAGTATTTCGACGAAGTGGTGGAGATCGATCTTTCGACGTTGGAGCCCATGGTGGTCGGGCCTCACACTCCCGATCTGGCCCGCCCCATTTCCGCCATGGCGGCCGAAGGCAAAGCCAAGGGCTATCCCATGGAATTGCGCGCCACGCTCATTGGTAGCTGCACCAATTCGTCGTACGAAGACATCAGCCGCGCCGCCAGTCTGGCCCGCCAAGCCCTGGCTGCGGGCCTGAAAGCCAAGGTGCCCCTCTTCATTTCCCCGGGGTCTGAGCGGGTGTATCAGACCATTGCCCGGGATGGTTTTCTGGACACCTTCCAGCAGATGGGCGCCGTGGTGCTCACGAATGCGTGCGGCCCCTGCATCGGCCAATGGCACCGATCAGATGCCGTTCCAGGGCGTGCGGATTCCATCATCAGCACCTTCAACCGCAACTTCCCTGGTCGCAATGATGGCGTGATGGAAACCCATTCCTTCCTGGCGGGGCCAGAGGTGGTGATGGGTTATGCCTTCACGGGCAGCTTTGCGGTGGATCCCGTGCACGATGCCCTGGAGGGCGGTTTCCGCTTCGCCCCGCCTCTGGGCGATGAACTGCCACCCGAGGGCTTTGCGAGTGGCGATGATGGCTACGTGGCGCCCCTGGAAAACGGCGATGCCATCACGGTGGATGTGGCGCCGGACAGTGAGCGCATCAGTCTGTTGGCGCCTTTCCCAAAATGGGATGGCCAGGATTTCGTAAACCTGCCCCTCCTCCTGAAGACCAAGGGCAAGACCACCACGGATCACATTTCCCCTGCGGGCAAGTGGCTGCGCTATCGGGGGCACCTGGACCGCATCAGCGACAACATGTTTCTGGGCGCGGTGAATGCCTTCACTGGCGAAGCCGGGAAGGGCGCCAACATTGAAACCGGCGAAGCGGGGCTGACCTTTGCCCAGATCGCGCGGCAGTACAAGGCCAAGGGACTGAGTTCCGCCGTGGTGGGGGATGAAAATTACGGAGAAGGCAGCAGTCGCGAGCATGCGGCCATGTCGCCCCGGCATTTGGGCGTGAAGGTGGTCATCGTGCGCAGTTTCGCCCGCATCCACGAAACCAACCTGAAGAAGCAAGGCATACTGCCCTTGGTATTCGTAGATCCGGCGGATTGGGAAAAGGTGGAAGCCACGGATCATGTGAGTGTTCTGGGCCTGGCCGAACTGGCCCCCGGAAAGCCCGTGACGGTTCAATTTGTGAAGGCTACTGGCGGAGTGGTTAATATTCAGACCAAGCACAGCCTGACCGAAAAGCAGATTCAGTGGTTCAAGGCGGGTTCCGCCCTGAATGCCGTTGGCAACGAGTAGCACAACCCCTTCGGAGAGATCCATGGCCAATACGGCAAAAGTGGAAGTGGACGGCAAGACCTTCGAGTTCCCGATCATTGAGGGAACGGAGCACGAAAAGGGCATCGATGTGCGTGACCTTCGCGCCAAGACGGGCTACATCACCTACGACGAGGCCTACGGCAATACCGGAAGCTGTCAGAGCAAGGTGACCTTCATTGACGGCGAAAAGGGCATCCTGCGCTACCGTGGCATTCCCATCGAGGAAATGGCCCAGGGCTCCACCTTTGTCCAGACCGCCTACCTGCTGATCTTCGGCAAGCTGCCCACGGAAACGGAGCGCCAGCGTTTTTCGGGCCTGCTGACGAAATACCAGATGATTCACGAGGACATGAAATTCCACTTCGAGGGCTTTCCCTCGGGCGCGCACCCCATGGCCATGCTTTCAGCCATGATCAATGCCGCCGGGTGTTTCATTCCCGAATTGATGGATCGCTACGATCCGACTGTCTTCGAGCAACAGGCGGCGCGACTCATTTCCCAGGTGCGCACCCTGGCGGCCTACGCCTACCGCAAGTCCATGGGGCTGCCCAGCATCTACCCCAA
>JANYJQ010000015.1 GCA_025358435.1 Holophagaceae bacterium | reverse complement strand
ATGTCCTTGGCGTCCTGCCAACCCGGCAGCAGCTCGGGAAGGATGACCCGGTCTCGCTTGACCATCACGAGTTGGACGAGGTGGAAGAGCGTGCCCGCGGAGATGATGATGGCTGCGATGCGGTGGATGAGCCCTCTCATATTGGGGGAGAAGAGGAAGAAGAACTTGACCCAGGCCGCCTCGGGATATTTCAAGGCGAAGCCCGTGGCCACCAAGGTGATGAAGCTCACCACGACCATTGCGTGCCCAATTCTGAATTTCAGATTCATCCGCGGGAACTGTTCGCCGGTCCCGTTGGAGTGTTTCCCGCGCCTCAGCTTGGCGAAGAAATCCAGGCCGTTGTGCAGCAGCATGAATCCGATGGTGAGCGGGATCAGCCAAAGGTAGGTGAGGCGGATCCATTTCACGACGGCATGCTCGCTCATGCTCGCGGAGCGCACGTGCACCGGGCCGATGGCGAAGCGCTGGCCCACTCCCGGGTGGCAGCGCCCGCAGGTCTGGCCGAGGTTTTTGGGATTGATGGTGGAGCGCGGATCGGTGGAGGCCAGGATGTTGTGGATGCCGTGGCAGGAAGCGCAGTTGGCGACCGTCTGGGATCCGCCACGGGCGGCAAGGCCGTGGAAGCTGTCCTGGAAACTGGGCAGCTTGTCCTGTGACATGTTGTAGCGGGCTGCCAGGCGCTCGTCCGCATGGCAGCGTCCGCAGGTCACGGTAGAGACCCGGGCGGGATTCACCAGGGAGCCAGCCTCGGAGGGCGCGAGGAGATTGTGTTCGCCATGGCAACTCGTGCAGTCCGGAGCGCCTTTGGAGCCTGCCTTCACCGCCATGCCATGCACGCTCTGTGCGTAGACCTCCAGGACGTCCGAATGGCATTTGCCGCACGTTTTCGATACCAGCTCGTGGCCGGTTCCAGATTTTTCATCCTTGCCTGAAACGATGCTATGGCTGCCATGGCAGTCGGAGCATGAAGCAGCGTTGTTGTCCCCGTGAGCCACCGCGCGGCCATGGACGCTCAGCCGGTAGGCTTCTACGGGCTTAGCGAAGGGAATCTTGTGGCGCGCCAGGAATTCTGGATTGGAGTGGCAGGCGCCGCAGGTGTCGGCCATGTTCTTCTTGGCGATCTTGGATGCCGGATCGCTGCCACGGAGGATCTCGTGGGGGCCGCCATGGCAGGATGTGCAGCTCGCCGAGTCTGTCATCCCGCTCTTCTTCGCGCTGCCATGGATGCTTTTCGCGTACTCCTTGGCCTGGTCCGCATGGCAGCCCGCACAGCTGACCTTAGGCGGTTTGTCGGCATGTGGCAGATTGGCGATCGTGGTGTGGCAGTCCCGGCACGCCAGGCTTCCGTGGACGCTTTTTTCGAAGCGTGGAAGATCCACCTCATGGCACCCAGCGCACTCCTGTCCCTTGGGCGGTGGTGCGGCCGACGCCGCCGTACACAGGATCAGCGAGAGCATTCCAGCCAGGGCGAAGGACATAAGTGCCTCAAGGATGGGCCACCATCAAATTGAATCCGCGAGGCCCTTGGGTTTCATTCTGCCCGCCGGCAATTCCCTGTCCAGACGGTTGGACCAATGCCAGCCTAGTTGTGACCAAGTACCAACTTATGTGTTGCGACTTCTATCGACCGCTTAAGAACGGCTTGATGGCAGGTGCAAACGACACACGCGGCGTTGATTGTTTTGCAACGGCCTCTGCGGTGTTTCATAACGCAATCCTCGTTGTAGTTGCCTCGGCGGCCGGCCCCGTGGCATTCATCACAACTCCACCTTGGCAGCAGGATCTTGCGCCAATTCATGGGGTGGATTGCCCTATGCTGATCAATGTTGAAACACGATCCCATGGAGGTTTCCTTTGATGAAGAACCTGTTCGCGAAGGTCTCGCGGAATCCCATCAGCTTGTCGGGCGTGGTGATCACCACCATCAGCGCGATCATCTTTCTGACGCTATTCGCAATCGAGCTGGTGGGCTTCAGCGGTGGTCCCTACGTCGGGATCATGGCCTTCCTGATCGTCCCCGCCTTCTTCGTGGGGGGCCTGATCCTCATTCCCTTCGGGATATGGCGCGCCCAACGCAAGGCAAGAATTGCGGTTGAGGCGGGAGAGGAACCTGAACCTGATAACTTCCCGGTCATCGACCTGAACATGGTCAAGGTTCGCAAGACAGTGCTGGTTTTCGCGGCACTCACGGTCATCAACGTGGTCATCGTGGCCACCGCCACCTACAAGGGCGTGGAAGTGATGGGATCCACAAAATTCTGCGGCACCGCCTGCCATAGAGTGATGGCGCCCGAATTCACCTCCTATCAACGCTCCCCGCATGCCCGCGTGAAGTGCGTGGAATGCCACATCGGCTCTGGCGCAAGCTGGTTCGTGAAGTCGAAACTCTCCGGCTCATGGCAGCTGGTGTCGGTGCTGTTCAAGCTGTATGAACGGCCCATCCCGACCCCCGTCCACAATCTGCGCCCGGCGCGGGAAACCTGCGAACAGTGCCACTGGCCCACCAAATTCGTGGGCGACCGCCTGAAGGTCATCACCAAGTTTGGCGAGGATGAAAAGAGCACCGAGAAGAAGACCGCCCTCCTGCTTCACGTCGGGGGAACCATGGGCTCCACTTCCCGGGGCATCCACTGGCACGTCGACCGCGGCGTCCGTGTCAGTTATTCCTCCGATGAAAAGCGCGAAACCATCGGCGATGTGGAGCTGACATTGCCCGATGGAACCCAGCGGATCTACAAGGCCTCGACTCCGCTGGCCAAGCCTGCGAAAAACATGCGGGTCATGGAGTGCGTTGATTGCCACAACCGGCCTTCACACATCTACCGGCTGCCGGATGAAGAGGTTGACGCTGCCCTCTTCGAAGGCCGCATCGACCGCACGCTCCCCTTCATCCATCGAGAAGCCGTAAAAGCCCTCAAGGCCACTTACGCTACCCGGGAAGAGGCCCAAGAGAAGATCCGCCTAGCTGTCCATGGCTTCTACACCGCATCATATCCCGACTTGGCCAAGGCGAAATCCCAGGCCATCGACGCGGCAGTGGCGAGCGTGCAGGGCATCTACAATTCCAATGTCTGGCCTAGCATGAAGATCGCCTGGGGCGCCTACCCGAGCTTCCTTGGACACACCGTGGCGACCGGCTGCTTCCGCTGCCACGACGATGAACACAAGACCGCGGATGGCCGGAAGATTTCCCAGGACTGCGCGCTCTGCCATTCGCTACTGGCGCAGGACGAAGCCGATCCGAAGATCCTGAAGGACCTGGCCAATCCCTGAGGCGGACCATAATCCAGCACCATGAAAAGCGGCGCGGAAACCATCCGCGCCGCTTTCTTCGTGAGGCTTATCCGCTTTGACTATTTCTTAAAGTCCTTGAGCCAATTCAGGTCGATCTTTTCAGCTTTCTCCTTGGCCTTGCGCTCCATCAGGAACTTGCCCATGGCGGTCAGGTTCTTGGCGTCATTCTTCTCGCCGGCATGGCAGGACTTGCAGTTCTCGACGTTATTGAATCCGAGCTTCTGGGCTTCCTTGACCCAGGGCATTTTGGCGGAGGCCGGCAGGGCGCAAACGAATGCGGCAGCTACCAGCAACAGGGTGGAACGGCGCATGGCGCCTCCTTGATGAGAATGGTCCCGGGGGAATCCCGGGGCCGGGGTTTGGGAACCTTGGAGAGAGGCGTGCGCGCGGTGCGATGATGCCTCGACGCCAGGGACATCCGCGCGGAACGCCGTCGCCGCCATCCCGATCCTTTTATGGCTAAACCGAGCGGAGGGACGGCTGAAGGATGACGCCGTCCTTCAATCGATTCCAGCGACCCAGATCACAAATCGGAATGACTTCGGGGACATGCAGGCCATTTTGCATCGCCCGCCGAAGCCCGTATTCATGGAATTCCGGGTGGAAATCTACGTGGGAGTGACCAAGCTCACACTTTCAGACTCCATCGGTCCAATTAAGCGTCTTTCGGTTGACTCTGTCGGAGTGTGAGTAGAGCTTTTCTTAAAACATCTTGATGAGTTACTCGGATGTTTTTTTAGAAGGAGCGTCCGTGACCGTAGGACTTCTTTTTGATGCGACCCGCTGCATCGGATGCGGCGCCTGTGCTTCGGCTTGCAAGGAGCAGAACAAGCTCCCGGGCCCGGTTGAGGATGAAACGAGTGCCTACACCTGGACCACCGTTGTGCCCAAGGGGGAGATATTCGTCCGACGCCTCTGCATGCATTGCCTGGTGCCTACCTGCGCTTCGGTCTGCCCCGTGGGCGCGCTGCATAAGACTCCCGAGGGGCCGGTGGTCTACGATGCGGAAAAATGCATGGGCTGCCGCTATTGCATGATGGCCTGTCCCTTTGACGTTCCGAAATACCAATGGGACAAGGCGGTGCCCATCATCGGGAAGTGCATCATGTGCACCAGCCGGGTTAAGCAGGGCGAGCCGACGGCTTGCGCAGCCGCCTGTCCCGCCAGCGCCACGATCTTCGGCAGCCGGGCCGATCTCATCCGCGAAGCCAAGGACCGCATCCGCCAGAATCCCTCCGGATACGTCGATCACATCTACGGATTGACGGAGGCCGGTGGCACCGGGGTGATGATGCTGTCGAACCAACCTTTCGAGAAGCTGGGCCTGAACACCGCGCTTCCCGGCGAACCACCTGCCATGCGGACCTGGCAGGTGCTCTCGAACATTCCTGACTTCATAGCCGTGTGGGGTGTCTTCCTTTACGGCGTCCACTGGATCACGGCGCGCCGGGAGGTGGTCTCGGCCCACCCGCCACCGCAGAAGGGACCAGACATCACAGACGATTCGCACACCGGGAGCCCCTCATGAACACTTCGGTCGCGCTGCCCGCGAAACGATTCCGCCCTGGGTTCTGGACCTTTTTTTTCGGGCTGGTCTCCATCCCTTTCTGCATCGTCACGGTGATGCGCTTCTACAAGGGGCTCGGGGCTGTCACCCACCTCAGCGACAAGTTTCCCTGGGGACTCTGGATCGGCTTCGACCTGCTGTGCGGCGTGGGCCTTGCCGCTGGCGCCTTCACGCTCACCGCGGCGGTCCACCTCTTCAACCTCAAGAAATTCGAACCCATCGTCCGGCCCACCATCCTGACGGGATTCCTGGGGTACATCTTCGTGATCATGGCCCTCATGTTCGACCTGGGCCAACCCTGGCGCATCTGGCATGCCATCGTCTACTGGAATCCCCATTCGGTCATGTTCGAGGTCGCGTGGTGCGTGATGCTCTACACCACTGTCCTCGCCGTCGAATTCGCGCCGATGGTGCTCGAACGGTTTGGTTTCCACACGCCGGTGCGCATCATCCACGGCCTCATCACGCCGTTGGTGATCGTGGGGGTGCTGCTCTCGACGCTGCATCAATCCTCGCTGGGATCCCTCTACCTGATCGTGCCTTCGAAGCTGCATCCGCTTTGGTACTCGCAGCTGCTTCCGCTCTTCTTCTTCATCTCGGCCATCGGCGCGGGCATCGGCATGGTGATCCTGGAATCCTACATGAGCAAGCGGGCCTTTGGACGTCAGCTGGAGATGGACCTGCTGGAACCCTTGGCCCGGGCCATGGTCGTGGCTCTGGGCATCTATGGG
>JANYJQ010000177.1 GCA_025358435.1 Holophagaceae bacterium | reverse complement strand
AGAGGGGAAAGCTTCCTGGACCGAAGGGCGCTTCCTGGCCATGCTTTTCATGCTTGGTTTGGCGCTCTGGGCCTGGGGAAGCCACGCGAAGGCGGACTGGCTCTGGAAGGGAACTTGGGTGCAGGATCCCGTCACCAAGGCCTGGCTGCTGAATGGGCAGTGGACCTGGAATGAATTGAAGAGCCTGCACAACACGACGCTGCCCAGCGTGGCGGATCGCATCGGCTGGATCTGCATGGGTGGCGCGGCGATGGGCTTCATCGAAGGCACCCGGCGCAGATTGAAGGGCGCCAATTGGATCGGCGCGGCCAGCAAGGAATCCCTGCTGCTCTACATGCTGCACCTGAATTTGATTTTCGGCCTGCTGCTGGCCCAGCCCGTGCTCGCCATCACGGGCCTGGACTGGAACACCCAAGGTTGGCTGATGACGCTGTTTCTCACAGGGCTGGTCATCGGCGCCAACGTTGCTGTCGGCCTGTGGTGGCAGCAGGTCCGCACGAATACCGAGCGCATGCGGCGACTTCAGCACTATGCCGTTTCGGCCCTGGCCATCTGGTTCCTGGTCGGGGGCTGGTGGACCTTCCGCTACTACCTGCGCAGCCCTGAACTGGCCCGGGAGCCTTACGTGTTCCTGAATGCCGCCAGGGTCCGGAAGCAGCTCCCACCGACGCCCGATGGCCTGACCCGCGATGCGAACGAATATTTCCGCGAAGCCGAACGCCGGCGCGTGAAAATCAGCGACGAAGCCAAAGTGAAAATCCGCGAGCAGATCGAGCGCAGGGGGAATTAGGTCTGAGGTACGAGGTGTGAGGTACGAGGTTCAATAAGGAGGCGGCCAAAGGCCGCATCATCCAGTGCGCCGAGGGCGCACACCGCACACCTCATACCTCATGCCTCGCACCTGATAACCTGATCACGTGACCGATCCCAGCAGCAGCAACATCCATTTCTGGTTAGGCTTCGCCGTGGCCGCGCTTCTGCTCTACAGGGCGGGAATGGCCACCTTGCTGGCGGCCTTCCATTCGTTGTCCTCGGTGCAGCGGCGGCGGCTGCTGGAAGAAGAAGCCATCACGGATCCTCTACTGGCGGGGCTGATGGCCCGGCCGCACATGCTGCGGATGAGCCTTGGTTTGTGGAGCCAACTGCTGCTTGCGCTTCTGCTGCTATTCATCTGGCCCTTCCACGGTATTCTTCCCGGCGGCGGATGGGCCCTCGCGGCTGCCGCCTTGGTTTATCTATGGGCCCTTGACCTGGCCCTGCCAACGCTGCTGACCTGCCGGAATCCGGCGGCCTGGATCATCCGGCTATTTCCGATCTACGCTCCCTTCCACCGTGTCCTTGTCCCCCTGGTTTCGCCCATCGCGAAAATCTTTGAACTCCGGAGGCTGAAACAGGATCTGGACCGCGATGCGGACGACGAAGACGCCACCGAGGACGCAGTGACGGCGTTGCTGGAGGAAGGCGAGGCCGAGGGCATCCTCGAAGAGACCGACAGCGTCCTGATCCGCAATGTCGTGAGCTTCGGCGACACCGTCGTGCGGGAAGTGATGACGCCAAGAACGGGGCTGGTGGCCCTTCCCGCGGGAGCTTCCGCCCAGGAAGCCTGGGCGGCCTTCCGGAAGAGCCGGCACTCGCGGATACCCCTTTACGACGGCGGCATAGACAAGGTCGTGGGCGTGTTGCTTTTGAAGGATCTGCTGCAGCATCCCGAATCCAAGACCATGGACCTGCGCGGCCTCATGAAGCCCGCGCAGTTCGTGCCCGAGAGCAAGCCCATCGAGGAACTGCTGCGGGACCTGCAGCGGGCCCGTGCGCAGATGGCCATCGTGGTGGATGAATTCGGCGGTGTGTCGGGCCTTGTCACCGTCGAGGACCTGCTGGAAGAAGTCTTCGGCGAAATCCGCGATGAGCACGAGGGCGCGACGGACATTTTGGAGCAGCAGACGGGTGTGTTCATCGTGTCGGGCAAGCTCCATGTGGAGGACCTGGAACAGCGCATGGAACTCTCCTTTGAGCGTGATGGCTTCGACACCGTGGCGGGTCTGGTCATGGCCCGCCTGGGCCGAGTGCCGGAAGCGGGCGACCAGGTGGGGGTCGAAGGCGCGATGCTCACGGTGCTGCGCATGAAAGGCCCGCGGATTCTTCAGGTGCGGGTGGAGCGCATAGCCGGGGCTGTGGACTGATGCTCAAGAAAATCCTCGCCTGGTCCGCGGTTCTCGCGCTGCCGATCGCGCTGATCCAGGTTCGGCACCGGGAGCAGAAGCGCCTCATACCCCAGCCCCGGGGAATGGTGCTGGGGCTCTATGCGGGGATTCCCGACTACGACTACCGCGAGGAATTGGATCGGATCGCCGCCACTGGGGCCACCTGCGTGAGCCTTCAGGCCATCTATCGCATGGAACGCTACGACTCGAACGAAGTGATTCGCCACCCCACCAGCAGCCCCACGGATGAAGCCTTGTCGCTCACCTTCCGGCAGGCGAAGGTCCGCGGCCTGCGCATGATGTTCTTTCCGACCATCAACCTGAGAGCCGAAGCCGACAATGAAAAGTGGTGGCGCGGCAACATCCAGCCGAAGGATTGGGATGCCTGGTGGAAGAACTACACGGCTTTCAACGTGCATCTCGCCGAGCTGGCCCAGCAAGGTGGCGTTGAGTGGTACAGCGTGGGCACGGAGATGGCGAGCACCCATCCCTTTGCTGACCGCTGGTGCGCCCTGGTGAAGGCGGTCCATCAGGTGTTCCATGGCAAGGTCGTCTACAGCGTCAACTTCGACAGCCATGACAGTTTCACGTTCGGCGGCTGCCTGGATGTCATCGGCATCAACACCTACGATCCCATCGCAAAGTACGACGAATACCCGCGCCCTGAGCAAATCCGTGACGAGTGGTGGTGGATCGTGAACAAAGCGCGGACGCTTCAAGCGCGGTTCAAGCGGCCGGTGATGATCACGGAAGTGGGCTATCCGTCGGTCGCCCATGCCCATGTGGGACCCTGGGATTTCCGGACCGACAAACCTCTGGACCTGGCCTTGCAGAATGAACTGATGAAGGGGGCGGTTGGCGTGCTGCGGAACTGGTCCGATGGCGAGGCGGTGTTCTATTACCTGTACGGCGAGCATCTCAACCAGAAGCCCGTGGGCGGACCCAGGGACCGCACCTACGCCATCTGGGGCAAGCCCGTCGAACAGACCGTGCTGGAGTATTTCGCCCTGCCCATCTTCGAAGGCCATATCCCGCCCAAACAGTCGGATATCGACAACGCTGTGATCGAGTCCCTGGTGGCGCAAAAAAGGAAAGAGCGGGATTACGCAGATGGAAAGATCGCCCCCTGGGCGGCTCAGTGGATGGAGGAGCACCCCTTGGACCTCAAGACCGCCCAGGAAATAGTGGACCAGGAGCCGTTGCCGAAGAAAAAGATTCCAAAGGGCCGCGAGCGATGAATCCGAAACAGCCCAATTACTCTCAACCCCCAACCCTAAACCCACGCTAATCTCTACCCATCATGGCCCTTCCTCGAAGCCCCTCTCCCGAGCCCGAAAAAGCACCGCTGAAAACAGTCCTGTTCGTGGAGGACGAAGTCAGCACTTTGCGCTTCTATAGCGCGGGCCTCCGGGGGCTGCACGAATTCAAGTTCCTGCTGGCGGAAAACGGGCAGCAGGCCTTGGATGCGCTGAAGGCCAACAATGTGGATGTGGTGGTCACGGATCTCAACATGCCCGTCATGGACGGCTTCACGCTCATCACACGGCTCACGGCCAAGTACCCCTCCATCCCAGTGTTGGTGGTGTCGGGCCTGCCGGAACCAAAAGCGGGCCAGGATGCGCTGAATCTTGGGGCCATCCGCATCCTCACCAAACCCCCCAGGCTTTCGGTCCTGATGGAAGAAATCCGGGCCGCGGCCCAACGCAAGGCCGAGGGCCTGGTCAAAGGCATCAGCCTTGGCAGCCTGCTGCAACTGCTCAATTGGGAGCAGAAGACCTGCACGCTGACGGTCAGAAGCAATGGACGTGTCGGCATGGTGTACCTGCGCCAGGGCGAAGTGGTGAGCGCCGCCTATCGCGAGCACGAAGGCATCGTCGCGGCCTACGAGATCCTGGCCTGGGACCATCCGGAAATCGAATTCGTCGAGGCGTGCCGGATGGACCGCATCATCGATCTGCCGGTCGCGGAACTGCTCATGAACGTAGCGATGATCACCGATCAAGCCACCCGTGCGCATGGCGCCTCGGAAAAGGAGAAGGGCAACTCCTGAGGCTGGTGTTATCAGGATCTTGATTCTCCGCGAGCCTCTTTAGCCTCCGCGGCCCTCTGCGATGGTTTTTTGGAAAGTTTCTCGCCCTGCCGATGTTCCAGGTTGGGACTTTTGTCAAAAGATGGCCCATGGAGGGGTGGAATGGGTACACCCGGGTGAATAATGACGGAGTACGGCCCTGTCCCGGGCCCTTTCCCAAGGCAGGCGTCCATGTCGCAATTGAAGCCCTTTCGAGCCCACCGCCCCCGGCCCGAACTCGCCGCTCAGGTGGCGGCCGTGCCCTACGACGTCGTGAATACGCCTGAAGCCAGGAAACTGGCCGAGGGCAATCCCTATTCCTTCCTGCACGTCGGCCGCCCCG
>JANYJQ010000144.1 GCA_025358435.1 Holophagaceae bacterium | reverse complement strand
CAGGTCCCGCCACCGCAGCATCCAGAGACACATCCGCGACCTCGAAAAACTCGGCCTGATGGTCCAGCTCACACCCATTCCGGCGTTTTCCTAAAAACTCCTATTTCAGCTTTTCGGAATGGCTTTCATGACAGGCGCCGTAAGGGATTGAGCAGAAATAGGCTGCTCAGTCCACAACGGACCCTAAGCTCAAAAGGATATCCCGTAGTGCAGAAACGTCCGAGGCGTAATAACGGGGATGATGCATTGCCAACGCGTCGCCCGAATACATGCCATAGCCCACGGCCAGGCTTGGGACTCCGGCCGCCGTGGCCATATCCAAGTCGAAGGGAGTGTCGCCGATCATCAAGCAGTCCTCGGCTTTGCGGCCAGTTTTCTCAAGGATCTGATGGAGGCTTTCCGGGTGGGGTTTCCCGTTCTGGACCTCATCGGGGGTGATGATGGGGTCGAACCAGTCCGACCAGCCCAGGCGCGTCATGGTGGGCTTCAGCCCGCGATTGCGTTTGGAGGTCGCAATGGCCATGGGCTGCCCCAGATTGTGGAGCTCGGCGATGAGTTCGGGGATGCCCTGGAAGGCGCGGATCAATGGTTCATGGCCTTGGTGGTCGAAGGTCCTGTAGGCGGTCAGCACCTTTTCGAACGTGAGCGTTTCGTCCAACGGAAAGGTCCTGCGGATGCCATCTTCCACCGGCAGGCCCACGTACTTCAGCCATTCTTCGCGGAGCTCCAGATTGAATCCCAAAAGCTCCAGCGTATGGGCCATGCCTGCTTCGATGATGGGTTTGGAATCCACCAGCGTGCCATCGAAATCAAAGATGAAAAGGCTCATGCGGTCCGTTCCTCTTCACTGGGGAGGGGTTCGGTGTCGGTCCCGAACACACCTTCCCATTTGGCGATGACCACGCTGGCCAATCCATTGCCGACGACGTTGATGGTGGTGCGGGCCATGTCCATGATTTCGTCCACGGCCAGCAGCATGGCGATACCCGCCTCACCAGGGAGGCCAAAGCTGGCACAGGTTCCGGCGATGATGACGAGCGTCGCCCGGGGCACGCCCGCCACGCCTTTCGAGGTGAGCATGAAGGTGAAGACCATCGCGATCTGCTGCCACAGGCTCATCTCGATATGGGCCGCCTGGGCAATGGTGAGGCTGGCCAATACGAGATAAAGGGTCGAGCCATCCAGGTTGAAGCTGTAGCCCGTGGGGATGACGAAGCTGGCCACGCGGCGCGGCACCCCGAAGCGGACGGTTTCTTCGAGCAGCTTCGGCAGCGCGGCCTCGCTACTGGCGGTGGAGAAGGCCGTCAAGGCTGGTTCCCGGATGGCCTTGATGAAGCCGAAGACCTTGATCCGGCACATCAGCATCACCGGCACGAAGACCAGGCAGAACAGGCAGATCAGAGCGAAATAAAGGCTGCCCACCAACAGTGAGTACTGCTTCAGCAGATGGAAGACGGCTGGCCAGCCTTTGAGCATGACACCTGCGATTTCATGCCCCGCGGCCATCTCGCTCACATTGAAGGCCATGGATCCGAAGACGCCCAGGGGGGTGAGCATCATCACCATGTCCGTGTACTTGAACATGGTCTGTGCCACCCCGTCGAAGAAGGCCAGCACGGGTTTCCCCCGGTCCCCGATATGGGTCAGAGCAATGCCGAAGAGCGCAGCGAAGACCACCACAGGCAGGATGTCGCCCTCGGCCGCATGTTTCATGAGATTGGATGGGAACATGTGCATGGCGATGTCCCAGCCGCTCTTGGCTTGGGCTGCGGTCACGGGGCCGTGGGCGGCGAGATTCAGGGGCAGGTTCGCGCCGGGTTTTACGAGGTTGGCGATGGCCAGGCCGATGAAAAGCGCCAGGGTGGTGACGATTTCGAAATAGAGCAGGGCTTTGCCGCCCATGCGTCCCACGGCTTTCATGTCGCCCGACTGGGCGATGCCCACCACGATGGTGCTGAAGAGCAGCGGCACGATGAGGCCCTTGATCAGCGCGATGAAACCCTTGCTCAGGAAGTGGAAGAGTTCCCACCAGGCTGGATGCTGGTCTTTGGGAAGGGATCCGCCCAGCACCACGCCCATGAACAGGCCGAAAAAGATCCAAAGGGTGCTGGACCGGTACCATGGCTTTTTTTCGTGCATCCAGGCCTCGACAAGTAAAGGGAAGTGTCCCACAGGGGCCAGCCACCTTGCGATACTGCGTTCATGGAAATACCGCGAACATCTGACAAAGGCGGCTGGAACTGGCTTCTTGTGAGCCTGCTGCTGATCGAAAGGACAGTGGCCTGGTTCGCCTTTCCGCTGAACGATTCCGGCAGAGAAATGGCTCGGTGGGAGACCGGGTTCTGGATGGCTTGGGGCTTGGGAGGACTGCTGCT
>JANYJQ010000118.1 GCA_025358435.1 Holophagaceae bacterium | reverse complement strand
CTCGCGGATACAAGACGCGGCATAACAACCGCACCACCAAATTCATCGTCAAGCGGATCAACTAGGAGAATTCACGATGGCCCGTTCTCTGAAAAAAGGCCCGTTTATCGATGGGCACCTCTCCAAGAAAGTGGACACCGCCGTTTCCGCGGATGACCGCAAGATCATCAAAACCTGGTCGCGGCGTTCCACCGTGATGCCTAAAATGATCGGTCTCACCTTCGCAGTCCACAATGGCAACAAGTTCATCCCGGTCTACATCACGGACAACATGGTGGGCCACAAGCTGGGCGAATTCGCTCCGACCAGGACCTTCAGGGGCCACGCCGGCAAGTCCGACGCCAAAGCGAAGGGGAAATAGGCCATGACCATGAACTCGAAATCCGCCGTCCAAGTCGACATCGCTTCCAGCGCCACCATCCGGCACCTCCGCGGCTCGGCCCAGAAGGCCCGGCTCGTGGTGGACCTCATCCGTGGCAAGAATATCGGCGAAGCCCAATGGGTACTCGCCAGCACCAAGAAATATGCTGCGGAACCTATCCGTAAGCTGCTCGATTCCGCCGTGGCCAATGCCTTGGATAAGAATCCTTCAGTGAATCCCGACCAATTGATGGTCCAGTCCGTTTTCGTGGACGAAGGCTTCCGAATGAAGCGTGTCCGCCCTGCACCCATGGGCCGCGCCTACCGGGTGCAGAAGCGCACCTGCCACATCACAATTCAGCTCGCTGCTGTATCTGGCGAGGAGGCGTAGTCATGGGTCAAAAAGTTCACCCTTTCGGGTTCCGAATCATCTACTCCAAGAATTGGCACAGCAAGTGGTACTCCAAGCGGGATTACGCCACCATGCTGCACGAGGACCTGAAACTACGCAAAGACCTGAAAGCCCAGTTGCACGCGCTCAACGCCATGATCAGCAAGATCGACATCGAGCGTGCCGCGGACAAGGTCACCGTTCGCATCTTCACAGCCCGCCCGGGCATTGTGATCGGACGCAAGGGATCAGAGATCGACAAGCTCCGTGAAGATCTCCAGGCGAAGCTCAAGCGCCCCGTGGCCGTCGACATCCAGGAAATCAAAAAGCCTGAGATCGACGCGCAACTCGTGGCCGAGGGCGTCGCCCAGCAGCTTGAGCGCCGAATTGCCTTCCGCCGTGCCATGCGCAAGGCCGAAGAAGCCGCCATCCGCTTCGGCGCCAAGGGCTTCAAGATCAAAGTCTCCGGCCGGCTGAACGGCGCCGAGATCGCCCGCACCGAAGACTACCTTTCTGGTCAGATGCCCCTCCAGACCATCAAGGCCAACGTGGACTACGGCTTCGCAGAAGCCAAGACCACCTACGGCATCATCGGTGTGAAGGTGTGGGTGAACCTGCCGGATTCGGCTGTCGAAACCGTGAAGCGCTGAGGTAACCAACCATGTTGATGCCCAACAAAGTCAAACACCGCAAGGTTCAAAAAGGCCGGGTCAAGGGTGTGGCCACCCGTGGCGCCGAGCTCGCATTCGGCGATTTCGGCCTCAAGGCGCTCGATCATTGCTGGCTGACCAACCGCCAGATCGAGGCCGCCCGTATCGCCATGACCCGCCACGTCAAGCGCGGCGGCAAGATCTGGATCCGCGTTTTCCCCGACCGACCCACCACCTCGAAGCCGGCTGAAACCCGCATGGGTAGCGGCAAGGGCGCGCCGGACGGCTGGGTTTGTGTGATCCGCCCAGGCCGCATCCTTTTTGAGATGGAAGGCATCAGCGAGGAACTGGCCCGCGAAGCTCTGGCCTTGGCCCAGCAGAAGCTGCCCTTCCCATCTGAGTTCATCACCCGCACGCCGCCTGAAGAATAGAGGAACCCTATGAGCAAAAAGAACCCCTTCAGCGCATTTACTGAAAAAAACACCGAAGAGCTGGCGCAGCTCGAGGCTGAATTGGCCGCAAAGCGGTTCACCCTGCGCTTTCAACATGCTGTGGGCCAAGTGGAGAATTCCGCCGAGATCCGCAAGACACGCCGTGATCTGGCCCGCGTCAAGACCGCGCTGGCCTCCAAAATGGCCGCAGAGTAGGAGACTGGGATGAGCCTCGAAACAAAAATGATCCGAAGTGGCATCGTGGTGTCCAGCAAGGCCGACAAGACCGTGGTCGTAAAGGTGGAACGCAAGTTCCAGCACCCGCTGTACCACCGCACCGTCAAGCAGTCCAAAAAGTTCATGGCCCACGATGAAACCAACGCCTGCGGCATCGGCGACCTGGTGAAGATCGTGGAGTCCCGTCCCTTGTCCAAACGCAAGCGCTGGGCGGTCCTCGAGATCGTTCAAAAAGCTGGCGAGTAAGGAGATCCAATGATCCAGATGGGATCCATGCTCACCGTCGCCGATAATTCCGGCGCGAAAAAGATCTGCTGCATCCTGCCGCTCGGCGGGGGTGTCGGCAGGATTGCCCAGTTGGGTGACATCATCACCGCCTCCGTCAAGGAAGCCATTCCCGGCGGCACGGTGAAAAAGAAGGCCGTCGTGCAGGCGGTCATCGTCCGGCAGCGCAAGGCTTTCCGCCGCAAGGACGGGAGCTATATCCGCTTTGACGAGAACGCGGCCGTCCTGATCAAAAAGGACGGGGAACCCGTGGGAACCCGCGTGTTCGGACCCGTGGCGCGCGAACTTCGTGAGCGCAAATACATGAAAATCGTGTCTCTCGCTCCTGAGGTGATCTGATGTCCGCCATGAAGATGAAGCTGAAAAAGGGCGACCAGGTCGTCGTGATCGCCGGTAAAGACAAAGGTAAAGTCGGGCTGATTTCAAAGGTCAACCCATCGACGAACCGTGTGCTTGTCGCGGGCATCAACATGATCAAGAAGGCCACCAAGGCTAATCCTCAGACTGGCGAGGAGGGCGGCATGATTCCCAAGGAAGCCACGATCCACGCTTCCAATGTGATGATGCTCGACCCCACTACCAACAAACCGACGCGCAAACGTCCGGCCTGATTGCCAGCATCTGCATCTTTCGACTTTCTTCTCTGGTCCAGTCGTGAGATGATCGTCATTCCGCCCCTAAAAGGGCGGGCTCGTTTAAAAACCTGAGGTTGAGGGGAAACGGGAAGCGGCCGCCACCATCCGGTGCCAGCGTGCGACCCAAGCCCTCTCGCTCTCCCGAACCCCGGGGCGCTCAAGCCCTCGGAAATGGAGGATGAAATGTCTAAAGCGCCAGAGGCTTCTGTGCCTCGCCTGAAGGCCCACTATTCCAGCAAAGTGGTTCCGGCCCTCCAGTCGGAGTTCAATTTCGACTCCGTTATGCAGGTGCCGAAGCTTGAAAAGATCGTCCTGAACATGGGCGTCGGCGAAGCCATCCAGAACATCAAGATTTTGGATGTGGCTGTGGAAGAACTGACGACGATCGCGGGACAGAAGGCGATCGTGCGCAAGTCAAAAAAGAGCGTGGCTCAGTTCAAGTTGCGCGAGGGCATGCCCATCGCCTGCATGGTCACCCTACGCGGCTCCCGCATGTGGGAATTCATGGACCGTCTCATTGCGCTGTCCCTGCCTCGTGTGCGTGACTTCCGCGGCGTCCCAACGCGTTCCTTCGATGGCCGTGGAAATTACACATTGGGGATCAGGGATCAATTGATCTTTCAGGAAATCGACTTCTCGAAGGTGGACAAGCTCAAGGGCATGAACATCACTTTCGTGACCTCTGCCAAGAACGATGCCGAAGCGCGTGCCCTGCTGACCCAGCTCGGTATGCCCTTCCGTAAGTAGCAGGAGAATAGAAAATGGCCCGCATCGCGAAAATCTACAAAGATAGCCAACCACCCAAGTTCTCGACGCAGCACAGGAATCGTTGCCTGAGCTGTGGCCGCTCCAGGGGTTACCTCAGCAAGTTCCGGCTGTGCCGTATCTGTTTCCGTAAACATGCGCTTGCCGGCGAGTTGCCGGGCGTGCAGAAGTCCAGCTGGTAGGGGGCAACCATGAACACAGATCCTATTGCCGATTACCTGACCCGCATCCGCAACGGCATCATGGCCGGCCACACGGCCGTGGTGGTTCCCGCCAGCAAGATGAAGGAGAATCTCTCCGCCATCCTCAAGCAGGAGGGATACATCCACTCCTACAAGGCCGTTGAGCACGAAGGGCGCAATTACCTCGTCCTGAATCTCAAATACCTTAAGGACAAGGCCAACGTGATCCATGGCATCAAACGGATTTCGCGTCCCGGCCTCCGGATCTTCGCCGGGGTTCACGAGATCTCAGACGTCCATGGCGGCCTCGGAATTTCCATTCTCACCACCCCTAAGGGCGTGATGACCGGGAAAGACGCGCAAAAGCAGAACGTCGGCGGTGAAATCATCGCCCACGTGTGGTAACCACCCAGTAATTTTCAACCCCTTTTCCTGAAATGGGCGATAGGTCTTGATCTGAGCCCTCATCTAAGGATTTCAAAATGTCTCGAATCGGAAAAATGCCCGTGACTCTGCCCAAGGGCGTGACCGTCACAGTCAACGGGGCTGAGGCCGTGGTCGCAGGCGCCAAGGGCAAAATCAACTGCCCGATCCCGAAGGGGATCAGCCTCGACATCCAGGCCGACTCCATCACATTCCTGCGGGCCGACGAACAGACCCAGACCCGGGCCTTCCATGGTCTTGCCCGCGCGCTCGTGAATAACGCCGTCCAAGGCGTCACCGAGGGCTGGAAGAAAGAATTGGACATGGTCGGCGTCGGCTACAAGGCCGCCATGGACGGCACGAAATTGCGCCTGGACCTGGGCTATAGCCATCCCATTTTCTATGAAGCGCCTGCGGGCATCGCCGTGGTGGTCGAAAAAGCGACCCATATCGTGGTGACCGGCAGTGACCGCCAGTTGGTGGGCCAAGTGGCCGCCGACATCCGTAAATTCCGTAAACCTGAGCCGTACAAGGGCAAGGGCGTCATGTACACCGGCGAAGTCATCCGCCGCAAGGCCGGCAAGACCGGAAAGTAGGGGGGAGCCATGGCCACATCAACCGAA
>JANYJQ010000098.1 GCA_025358435.1 Holophagaceae bacterium | reverse complement strand
TAAGGGCAATGCCGCCAAGTACCCCACCGCCAAGGACCAGAGCGACTTCCTGCATCGCCTCCTGGTGCTGGAGCCAGCCAATGCGCAGATTCCGGCCAAGCTGGAGGGCCTGCGCCAGGGGAAGCTGGCCTTTGCACCCGCCAAAGGCAGCACCAAATCCGCGAAGAAAAAGAAATAGCACGCGCAGTAGCCTGAACCATGGTGCTACCCAGCGTTTCCCTCGTGATTCCCTACTTGCTGCTGGGGCTCGTGGCGGTGGAATGGTGGCTCACGGTGGACCGGGTTTGGCATATGCGGGATCTGCCTGAACCGCTTCTGGGGGCTGCGGCGCCGACGGTCTGCCTCTGCATGCCCGTGCGCAACGAGGCACTGGAAGTGGGCTCCGCGCTGGACTCCTGGCTCCAGCAGGACCTCCCCGGCCTGCAGATCGTGGTGGTGGATGACGGCTCCACCGATGGGAGCACTGCGTTGCTGCAGGCCAGACAGAAGGCGTCTTCCGGGCGCCTCAGCGTGCTGCGAAACGAGGTGCTGCCCGCAGGTTGGCTGGGCAAGAACCACGCCCTACACCTTGCCATTCAGCAGCCCCAGGCGCGCTCGGCGGAGTGGTTGCTCTTTGTGGATGCGGATATCCACGCCCAGGCCGATTTGCTGCGGCGGGCCTTTGTGCACCTGGAAGCCCAGGGCGGGGATTTTCTGGCCCTTTGGCCTGCCATGGTGGTGGCCGGATTCTGGGAACGCATCGCCATTCCCGTGGCTTTTCTCATGATTTTGTGGGGCGTATCGCCCCGGCGTGTCCAGGATCCCACCAGCCGGTTTGCCTTTGGGGCTGGGGCCTTTATCCTGGTGCGGCGCGCGGCCTACGATGCCATCGGAGGCCATGCGGCGGCGCCCATGATGGCCATCGACGACGTGGGCCTGGCCCTGCGGCTGAAGCAGGCGGGCTATGGGAATGCGTTGGCCGCCGGGGTACCGCACTTGTGGTTGCGACCGGCCCATGGTTTCCGGGAACTGGTGGCCAGCCTGCGCAAGAACGTGCTGGGGCTGCCTGGGATGTTGGTGCTGGCGCCGATCCTGTTCTTGCTTGTGGCCACGCTGTTCACGGCGCCATTCTGGCTCGCTTTTATTGGGCATGGCTGGGCGGGCCTGCTGCTGTGGCTGGCGGTCACACCGATGATCGGTCTGGCCCAGCACCGCTTTTCGAGAGCGCCCCTGGATTGGCATTGGGCCCTGTGGCCCCTGGCCGTGGTGCCCACCCTAGGTGCCATTGCCCTGGCCACCTGGGATCGGTTAAAGGGCGTCAACCGCTGGCGCGGGCGGAACGTGGCCCTGCGCTGAGCGGGGCTGATACCTTGGACATGCCCTGTCTGGAGCTGCGTTGCCCACTCGTTTTGTTCATGCCTTTGCCCCCCGTACCAAGGGATTCGTGTACGTGGCCACGGCCGCGGTGCTTTGGAGCACGAGTGGCCTTTTTATCAAATCGTTGCCACTGGGGCCATTTCCCATCGCGCTGTGGCGCTCCCTGGTGGCGGCGCTGACCATGCTTGCGGTGATGCGCCTGCGCGGCCAGGCCAGCGGCATCGGTTTCCAGCCCATCGATCTGGCCTGCGCGGCCAGCTACGCCGGTGTGCTGATCTCCTTTGTGGTGGCCACCAAGCTGACCACCGCTGCCAATGCGATATTTTTGCAATTCTCGGCGCCGATCTATTTGGTGTTCCTGGAACCCTGGCTCTTCCACCGCCCGCTCCAACGTCGGGACCTCTGGGCCGTGGCAGCCTGCCTGGGCGGCATGGCGCTCTTTTTCGGGGGGCGCATGGAGCGCGGCGGCATGGTGGGCAATTTGCTGGGGATTTTTTCCGGGCTTTGCCTGGCGACTTTCACCCTGCTGCTGAAGTGGAAACGCGAGCATGAACCCGGGCGCAACCCCGCCGGTGCCATCGTGCTGGGCAATATCGCAGTGGCCCTGATCTGCCTGCCCCTGGCCCTGCCCATGGTCCGCCTCAGCCTGGGCCAAACGGTGGCGCTGGCCTTCCTGGGGATCTTCCAACTGGGCATGGCGTACCTAATTTTTTCGGCGGGCATGCACTACATCTCCGCCACGGCCGCCATGATCATCAGCATGCTCGAAGCGGTGTTCAATCCCATCTGGGTGTTCTTCGGCGTGGGCGAACGCCCCAGCGGGCCGGCCCTGGCCGGGGCGGCGGTGATTCTGGGCGTCATCCTCTGGTACAGCCTACGAAGCCCCGAGCCTGAGCCCCCGGTGGCAGCTGGTTAGGGTTTGGGAGCCAGGTGCTGGATGGCGTCCTGCCAAGCCTGGGGCGGCAGGGGCAGGGTTTCACTGGGAAGGGTTTTGAAGCGTCGGTGCATCCAAAACCACCAGCGGGGATCCTCATGGATTTTCTCTTCCAGGGACCATGTCATGAGCTGGGTCGCGGTCCACACATCCTGCTCCATGTCCCCGGTCCGGGGCAGGTTCAGGGGC
>JANYJQ010000089.1 GCA_025358435.1 Holophagaceae bacterium | reverse complement strand
TTCGTACTCGCCGGTGCGCAGGTACATCTTGGTGCCGCCCACCGTGGCGCTTTGGGTGTAGCCGCCACGGCGATTGGGCAGGCGGCGGCGGTAGGTGCGCACGACCTGTTGCGCAAGGGCATGGGTCTGTGCCGCAGCCATGGCTTCGATCTTGGCGGCGGGCGCCTTGGCTTCGTCCGCTAGTTCCTCGGCGGCTTCCAGGCCGTCCAGCAGGTCCAGGCTGGTGGCCATGGCCTGGCTCATCTTGGAGCCGTCGCGGTAGAGCGCCACGGCCTTCAGCATCAGGTGCCACGAGGCCGCGTAGATCTCGCCGACTTCCTTGACCGTGCTCTCGGCAGGCAGGTTGATGGTCTTGCTGATGGCGCCGCTCAGGAACGGCTGCGAGGCCCCCATCATGCGCAGATGGCCCGCGGGCGCGATGTAGCGGCGGCCCGTGCGGCCGCAGCGGTTGGCGCAATCGAAAATGGGCAGGTGCTCGTCCTTGAGGTGCGACGCGCCTTCCACGGTCATGGTGCCCGTGAGGGCCTGCACGAAGACATTGCAGGCGGCTTCGCCGAATTCCCGGGTAAGCCGGTCCAGCGGCAGCACGAAGCTGGGATCGAAGGCCGTCGGAAGTTTTTCCTCGACGGCGTTGATCTCGTCCTGGGTCCAGCCTTTGGCCAGCAGATCCTTGCGGCTGATGCCCGGCGTGTCATCGGTGATATCCAGCCAACCCACCACATAGCGTTCGATATCCGTGATTTGCTGGGGCGCATAGCCCTGGCGCATCAGGGCCTCGGGAATGGCGCTGTTCACCAGCTTGAAATAGCCGCCGCCGGCGAGCTTCTTGAACTTCACCAGCGCGTAATCCGGCTCCACACCAGTGGTGTCGCAATCCATGAGCAGACCGATGGTGCCCGTGGGTGCCAAAACCGTGACCTGCGCATTGCGGTAGCCGAAGGATTGGCCCAGCATCAGCGCCGCGTCCCAGCTTTCGCGGGAGGCCTCCAGCAGGGACTTGGGCAGCCCGGTACCCACGAGTCCCTGCGGAATCACGCTCAACTTTTCATATTCGGCGGGGGGGGCATTGTAGGCCGCGCGGCGATGGTTGCGGATGACCCGCAGCATGTGCTCCTTGTTCCGTTCGTAGCCCGGGAAGGGCTCCAGCTCGCCGGCCATTTCCGCGGAAGCCGCGTAGGCATCGCCGGTGAGGATGGCCGTGAGCGCGGCGCACCATTGGGTGCCTTCCAGGCTGTCGTAGGGAATGCCCATGCGCATGAGCATGGCGCCCAGGTTTGCGTAGCCCAAGCCCAGCGTGCGGAAATCGTAGCTTAGCTTGGCGATGGCTTCCGAAGGGAACTGGGCCATGAGCACGCTGATTTCCAGCACGATGGTCCAGAGCCGGATGCCGTGGCGGTAGCCCGCCAGGTCGAAGCCGCCGTCGTCCGTCAGGAAGGTGCAGAGGTTCAGGCTCGCCAGGTTGCAGGCGGTGTCGTCCAGGAACATGTATTCCGAGCAGGGGTTTGACGCGTTGATGCGGCCATCCTCAGGGCAGGTGTGCCAGTCATTGATGGTGGTGTCGAATTGCAGGCCGGGATCGGCGCAGGACCACGCGGCGGTGTTGATCTTCTTCCAGAGGTCGCGCGCCAGGAGCTTCTTGGCGGTTTTTCCGTTGGTGCGGTTCTTAAGTTCAAAATAACCGTCGCTCTCCAGCGCCCGCATGAAAGAGTCGGGCACGCGCACGGAATTGTTGGAATTCATGCCGCCCACCGTGGCGTAGGCATCGCCGTCCCAGGAGGTGTCGTAGCCCTTTATGTCGCGCTCGAAATCGCCTTCGGCAAGGCGGCACAGGCACTGGCTCAGGAAGGCCGCGGGGACTCCGTCCTTCTTGGCTTTGGCCAGGGCGTGGCGCAGGTTCTCGTTGGTCTTGGGATCCGCATCCCGGGAAGTCGATCCTTCCACGGATTCGCAGAGCAGATTCCAATGCCGCTTCACCAATTGGCTGCCCACCGCGAGCATGGCGACCTTGCGCTCTTCGGTGACCTTCCAGTCGATGAAGGCTTCGATGTCCGGGTGGTCCAGGTCGAGCGTCACCATTTTGGCGGCGCGGCGCGTGGTGCCGCCGCTCTTGATGGCGCCCGCGGCCTTGTCGCCCACCGCCAGGAAGCTCATCAGGCCAGAGCTGCGGCCGCCGCCGCTCAGGGGCTCTTCGGCGCCACGGAGCTTGGAGAAGTTGGAACCCGTGCCGGAGCCGTACTTGAAGATGCGGGCCTCGCGGGTCCATAGGTCCATGATGCCGCCATCGTTCACCAGGTCGTCCGACACGCTTTGGATGAAGCAGGCGTGGGGCTGGGGCCGCTCGTAGGCTGAGGTGGATTTCTTGAGCTCGCCGGTTTGCGGATCCACGTAGCTGTGGCCCTGGGCGGGGCCTGAGATGCCGTAGGCGTAGTGCAGGCCGGTGTTGAACCATTGCGGCGAATTGGGGGCGCACATCTGCTTGGCGAGCATGTAGGTCAGTTCGTCGTAGAAGGCCTGGGCATCCTCGGGCGTGTTGAAGTAGCCGTGCTTCTCGCCCCAGTGGCGCCAGCAGCCCGCCATGCGGTGGAAGACCTGCCGGGCATCGGTTTCGCCGCCATTCGCGGCGTTGATGCCTTTGCGGCGGAAATACTTCTGGGCCAGGATGTCCACGGCCACCTGGGACCAGGTGTCGGGCACCATCACGTCCTTGGCTTCGAAGACCACCGTTCCGTCCAGCTTGGTGATCTTGCTGACGCGGGGCACAAAGGTGACACCCGCGAGAGGATCCTGGCCTTCACGGGTAAAATGGCGCGCAATCTTCATTGGGACCCTCGGGACGTTATATGAAGGGGTTGGAATGTTCGGATGGGGGGAGCTGTTCAGTCGGGAAAAAGCCAGGACCCACTCATCATCCAGAAATGTGCCGAAATGCGTGGCGGATGGTCGGGCCTGAAGGGTAAAACCTCAAGGGATTGTGTCGGAAGACAAGGATCACCCCAAGATATAGGGGTGTCAAGGGGCGTTTGAAAATCAATTTAGACACGTTCGCAGGCCCTTTTTTCCCAGCTACTTGGGCGCGGCCTTTGGCCTTGGGATGGCTCCCGGTTAACCTGATTTCAAGCCGGGCCCCATGCATCGGGGTGCGATGAACCGGGTCAGATCGGAAGAAGCAGCCCTAAGTCGTTCCCCCGAGTGCCGTGGCAAGCCCGGCCCTTTTGCGCCTTGGCGCAAAAGGAAGTTGACGAGTTTAAAAGTTGAAGAGTCGAGGAGTTGAAGAGTTAACAGGTTGCAACTCTCGGTGTCGCCTCGGAGCATTCAACTTTTCAACTTTTTCAACTTTTTCAACTTTTTAATTTTTTAAACTTTTCGACTCACAGCTTCCCCGCGCGGCAGATCCCCACCAGCGGACAGGGCTTGCAGCCCGGCAGGGTGCGGACGCCGGGGCAGTCGCCTAGGATGCCGAGGTGCGAGATGGCGAAGTCGTATTTAAGCGGATCTTGGCGATCCCTTTTCTTGAGCGAGGCGGTGATCTCGGCGGCCATGCGGCCGTCCAGGGTGGTGCATTTCGTCAGGCCGATGTAGCGCGCGATGCGGGCCACGTGGATGTCCACGGGGATGACGAGCTGGTCTTTGGGGTAGCGGGTCCACAATCCGAAATCCGGCCATCCATCCCGCACCATCCAGCGCAGGAACATCCGCCAGCGCTTGCAGGAGGCGTTATCCAGGGGATCCGGAAGGTTGAAGCGCAGGCCGCGGGTCTGGGGCAGTTCCGCTCGCAAACGCAGCATCAGGCGCGACAGGGCCTGCTCTGCATTTTCAGCGGTGCCGGGCAACAGATGGACTTCCAGGCCCGCTCCGCTTTCCTGGTCAAGGCGCTTCCAAGCCAGAAGCCAATGCGCCATGTCCTGGCTTGTGTGGAAGCGCCAGACCCAGCCCTGCAGGGCTTCTTCGAGTTCTGCGAGGATGGCCTGCCCATCCCGCTCCCGCAGCCATCGGGCGGGCTGAGCGCCCAGAGGTTTCAGCAATCTCTCGATGGCCCGGAGCATGGGCGCCACCTTGCCGTAGGCGAGATGGGCGGCGACGAAGGCTGCCAGCTCCCGGTCCATGGGTTCCGAGAACCGGAGGGGCACGGCGATGGGGTCCAGGGCCAGCGCCTGTTCCGTTTCATAGCGCTGGCGCAGGGCTTCCAGGCTACGTTTCATTGGTCCAGCGCCAGGCCATGGCCTGATTCCCAGGCGCCCAGGCTCGGCCAGGCTCGGAACGGGAGGGGGAGGGCGGGCCGCATGGACCCATTGTGCGATGAAAGAGGAAGTTGGCTTGGCCAACAGGGATTCACCAGCTACGCTAATGGGTTGGGGCGCGTGTCCCGGTTGGAGACCTAAGACCACATGAGCAAGCGTTCCCTTGGCGGCCTGGCAGACCTGGCGAAGATCCTGGAGGAAGCCTCCAACCCTGAATCGGAACTGCGTGAAGACCGGCAAGCACCCAAGCCGAAGATCGCCTTGCGAAAGGGCGGCACGGTCAAGCAGACCCGCGCCATCGATCCCAAGCGCATGGCCTGGTACAAAAAACGGCTCCAGGACCAGGCGGATAAGTCTGATGTCCCCAAAGTGGAAACCGAGACCGTTCCTGAAGGACCCGTGAAGCAGACGATCACCCGGGCCGCGGCGGATTCCCTGGGCTCCAATCTGTTGATGGCAACCCTACAGGCCGCCAAGACCGCAAAACCCAAACAGGATGGCGCCAAGCAGCGCCCTGAGGCATGGAAACGAAAGCCGGGGGACCCGATTTTCTAAGACACGCTCTGGGACTCCCGGCTTTCCAGCTTCGCGCGGTGCTTCCGGGCGATCCATGTGTTCGCAAGGGGGCGCTCCAGCTTGCCGGAGCGCAACTGGCCCAGCTCCAAGAGACCCAAATCGATGACTGGAGTGGTGGCATCCAGCGCGCCGCTCTGAAGTAACCCCTCAAGGTCGGTCTTGGCCACCACCTTGAGCTTGCCCGAGGCTCGGACGACGATGCTTTGGGCATCCAGGAATGGCAGCTCAAGAATGGAGGCGAGTTTGATGCTCTGGCGCAACATGGCGTCGATGGAACAGCCTGAAGGCGAAGTGCCCATCGTGTTTTCCACCACCGCGAAAATCTGGTCCTCCAGCAGCATCCAGCCCGATTCGATGGCCGTGCTATGGGTCTTCCAATGCGGGCGGAAGGCTTCGAAGCCTTCGGCGACCTTGGCCTTTTCCCCTTCGTCCAGAGGACGAGGAAACGCCATGAGCCAAAGGCGGGCGGTATCGGGGAAGGCTGAGAATGCGTCGCTCATGCCTTCAGTGTACGGCTTGAATGATTCAGGTGCTCCACCAATTGGCTTTGGGCTTAACAACTGGTCGAGAGTCGACGGTCGAGAGTTAATACGGAGTTGCCTTCAAAAAGATAGAATTCACCGCCAAGACGCCAAGCACGCCAAGAAAAGCAAACTCCACCACTATTGATTTGAGCCCGGAATCGTTTCGCGTGGCGCGCAGCGCCAGCGGGCCCAAGGCCCGCAAATTCAGACGGCCCGGCGCGGATCACACCAAGGCGTGAGGCCGTCGCCGGGCCGTCTGAATTCCATTCGCGAACCTGGCATATGATGAGTGCCCTTGGCGTGCTTGGCGTCTTGGCGGTGAATTGTTTTCTACACGATAGAACGCGACTAGGTATAAGAGGCCATCGGCATCGCTGCTCCCCGCGCCCAGATCGACAATCGGAAATCGAAAATCGAAAATTTGCAGCCTCTGCTCCCGGCCTAAACTGAAGCCATGAGCACTTGGTTTGTCTACATCCTGCACTGCGGTGACGGGTCGCTTTACACGGGGATCAGCCCTGATGTCGAAGCGCGCCTGAAGGCCCATCACGCGGGCAAAGGCGCGCGCTACACACGGGGACGCGGACCCTTTGAGCTGGTCTACCAGGAACCCGCAGGCACCCAAGCCGAAGCTACCCGCCGGGAACGCGCGATCAAACGGCTTACCCGGGATAAGAAACAGGAGCTCATCCTAGGTGGGTCGGAGCCCTGACGGTGGAGTAAATCCGTTTGCCTTTCATCTGCTCAGCAACTGTATGAGTTCATTCGCCAGGGGCCGCAATCGTTCGGGATCGGCCAGGTAGGCGCCGCGGGCGGCCACCAATCTCGACGAGGTGGTGCCAAGGATGCTGATTTCCACCAGGCCATGGGCTTTCAAGGTGCCGCCGGTCTGGACAAGATCCACGATGGCGTCGGCCAAGCCGAGAATCGGCGCCAGTTCCACGCTGCTTTGCAGAGGGACCAGTTCTGCGGTGAGGCCTTCGCGCTTCAGCCAGGCGCTCGTGGCTTTGAGAAATTTCGTCGCGAGGCGGAGGTGGGGCTTATGTCTGAGCGCATCGAGGGTGAGGCCTTCCGCGCCGCACAGGGAAAGCCGGCATGCGCCAAATTTGAGATCCGCGAGTTCCAGAAGGTCCACGTCCACTTCATCCAGCGTGTCCGAACCCACGATGCCCAGCGAGGCCACGCCTGCGGCGACATAGCGGGGAAGGTCCGTCCCTTTCAGAAGAAGCACCTGGACATGGGGGGTCGCGGTGGGAATGCGCAGGACGCGAGAGCTCAACGCTGTTTCATCCAGGGCCAAGGGGGTTCCCTCGAGCCTGGTAAGCAGTTCGTCGCCAAGCCGGCCCTTGGGAAAGGCGATGAGGATAGGTTGGTTGTTGGATGGATCAGTCACTGGGCCTCCGCTCCAAGCGAATCGAAGAGGTCAGGTCGGGTTTCCGCCAGATCGAGGAGGGGGGAGAGGCGCACGCAGAAGCCCGCGGCGAACCAGGGCCTGCCCAGTTCTGGATATAGGCCGTCGTAGCGGCCGCCCGCGGCCAGTTCCTGCTGCGCGCCCGGCGCGTAGAGCCGCAGCGTGGGACCCGTGTAGAAATCCAGGCCCTGCACATCCGCCAGGTCCAATCTCAGTTGCAGGCCTTCTGGAACGAAGGGTGACAAGGCTTCCAGGGTTTTCCTGAGATGCTCGCGCTCATCTTTCAACAGGCCGGCATAAGGGCTGCGATCCAGGGCGTTCAATCCGACGACACCGTCGAATTCCGAGAGCAGCGCTTCGACGTGGGCCAGGATACGCGGCGCGGCGGGGTGATCGCCAAGGGCTTCTTTGACGCGGTGGGGCGCTCGGCGCAGAAGCGCCCGCGTGACCTCGTCCGCCAACGCTTGGGGCAGTTGTTCCTGCTCCATGGGCCGGCGCAACAATGCGGCGCTGCCGATCTGGAGGATGGCCGCGCGCAGGCCCAAAGTCGCGGGCACGGCCATGAGGAGCCTGGCCAGCTCCACGTCGGCTTCATCACGGCCGGCCTCGTCGGTGTGGATCCGCTCGCAACCGACTTCAAAACGCTCCACGGGCTCCCAAGGCTGATTGGCGCGCCGGAACACCGCGCCGGCGTAACTCACGCGCGGTGGCGGTTCCGCGAACCGTTTGGAAAGCATCCGCGCCAGGGCCGTGGTGTAGTCCCAGCGCAGCGCCAGCAAATGGTCACCATCAAAAAAACGCAGGGAGGCTTTCTCGTGGGGTTCGCGCATGACCAGGGAGGATCGAAGCTCCGAGTAGCCTGCGTTCGTCAGCAGGCCCATGAGAAGGCCTTCCCAGCGCCGCAGGCGGGCGGCACCGGAAAAGAGCAGGTCGGGAAAATGCGGAGTGTGCGTGGCCATCACTTCCCGCTCCGGCCGATGTGGCGGGCCTTCAGCAGAGCGACCACATCATGGAGGCTCGCCCCGCGATCCACCAGCAACAGCTCCAGGTGGAACAGGAGGTCCGCAGCTTCGCCGATGAAGTCCTCACGAGTCTTTTCCGTGGCCTCGCGTTCATGGTTCTTGGCGGCCAGAATGACCTCGCCCGCTTCTTCCACGACTTTCTTGGCAATGCGGTCGGTCCCCAAGGCGAAGAGCTTCCTGGTGTAGCTTCCCGTCAGCGCTGCGGTGGACTTGCGGCTTTGCAGCAGTTTTTCAAGACGGTCCAACCAGGGCAGCGTGGTAGCCGTCGAGGCTTCAACGGCTTTCACTGCGTCGAGGCCTTCCGCGGCTTCATCATCAAAACAGCTGTCCGTGCCGCGGTGGCAGGTTGGGCCCACGGGTTCGGCGATGATGAGGAGGCAATCGCTGTCGCAATCGGTGCGGAGTTCCGCGAGTTTCAAACGATTGCCGCTGCCTTCGCCCTTGGTCCACAGCGTCTGGCGGGAGCGGCTCCAGAAAGTCACAAAGCCTGACTGGATGGTCTTTTCCAGAGCTTCGCGATTCAAGTACCCGACCATGCGCACCTCGCCCGAGGGCGCCTGCACAACACCGGGAATCAGGCCCGTTTCATCAAAATGCAGAAGGTTCAAATTGAATCGAAGCTCGTTCAACGCTTGCATGGTTCCTCCAATCGCATGAGCTGGCCCCGCTCGCTCAGGAATCGCTTAAGCTGCGCGATGGGCAGCGTGGCCTCGTGGAAAAGCGTGGCCGCCAACACCGCGTCGGCACCTGCTTCCAGGGCCTCCAGGAAATGCGATTCCGTTCCCGCGCCTCCCGATGCGATGACTGGAATATCCAGTTTGGCGGCCTCGCGAAGCAGTTCCAGATCAAATCCCTCGAGGGTTCCATCGCGATCCATGGAAGTGAGCAGGATCTCTCCGGCACCCAGCTCCTGAAGCCGCCGGAGCCACGGCAGGGCAGACAGGTTTGTGGCTTCTTTGCCACCCTTGATGAACACCCGCCAGCCGCATTCCGGATCGCGTTTCACGTCCACCGCGGCCACGACGCATTGGGACCCGACCAGGTCAGCGGCTTCCTGCACGAGCTCTGGATTTCTGACCGCAGCGGTGTTCACGGCCACCTTGTCTGCCCCATTCCTCAACAGCCGGGTGAAGTCTTCGGGCCTGGTCACGCCGCCCCCCACAGAGAAGGGGATGGTGAGTTCCCGGGATACTTCGCGCACCCAGGCCGCCTGCGTGGAACGGCCCTCTTCGCCAGCGCTGATATCCAAAAAAACCACTTCGTCCGCACCCTCGAAATCGTAACGCCGGGCCAATTCCACAGGGCTCCCGAGATCACGGAGGTTCTGGAATTGGATGCCCTTCACCACACGGCCATCTTTTACATCCAGGCATGGGATGACACGCTTGGCGGGCATCAAGCACCTCCCGCTGGCGCGGCTTCGGCCTTGGGGCCGACACCTCCCGCAAGGGCGGCGCGGGTCCGGGGATCATCCAACGCGATGCGGCCTTCGAGCAGGGCCTTGCCGCTGATGGCGCCTTGAACGCCCGGGATGCTTTCCAGGGCCGGAAGATCTTCAAGATTCCGCAAGCCTCCAGAAGCCTGGACTGAAAACCCCTCCTTGGCGATCCAGGCGGTGGCTTCAAGGCCCGGTCCCTGCATGGATCCGTCCCGGCTCACGTCGGTCACCAGGGCGCGGGTGAAACCGAGCGTGAGCAGGCTTTCGAATACATCCGTGGAGTCGCAGGAACTCGTCGCCTGCCATCCCTTGGTGACCACGCGGTCCCCGCGTAGGTCCAATGCCACTATGACGCGGTCCGTGGGCAGGCCCGAGAGTTCGCGTGGCTTCTCCACGGCCAGGGTTCCCACCACCGCATCAAAACCGCTTTCCAAGGCCTGCTCGATGGTTGCCCGGCTGCGCAGGCCACCACCCAATTGGAAGCGCACCTGCGGAAAGAGCCTGGGGAACAGGTGGAAGTCCGGCTGGAGCGACAGGCCGAATGCGCCATCCAGATCCACCAGATGGACGCGTGTGGCGCCAGCTTCGACCAGTCTCGCGACCCACGCTTCCGGCTTCAGGTCGTAATGGGTGACCTTGTCAAAATCGCCGTGCAGCAGACGCACCACACCGCCGCCCAGCAGATCCAGGGATGGGATGAGTTGGATCATTGCGGCACCTTTTGCACCTGCCGGTCCTGCGGGATTTCGCCGAGCCAGAGCAGCGACTGGTCCAGCAGGTCCCGGCCGAAGGCGCCGGACTTTTCGGGGTGGGGCTGAAAGCCGAGCACCCGTCCCTTGGCAGCCACGGCAGTGAAGGAGCGGCCATGTTCAGCGGAGAATACGGTGCAGTCGCTCACCTCCAACGCATACCCGTGGACAAAGTACAGCCAGCCCGTGGAGTCTTTCCGGTAGGCAGGATGGGAGTTCGCAAGCGAGGTCATGGACCACCCCATATGGGGCACTTTCACACCGGGTCCAAGTCGGCGCACGAGTCCGGGGAACACACCCAGGCCCGGGGCTTCGGGAGCCTCTTCACTGCCTTCGGCCAGTAACTGGAGGCCCACGCAGATGCCCAGCAATGGTCTTTCCTGATGGATCCTGGACTGCAGGGCGGTCCACCAGCCGCTGGCCAGGAGGCTGCTTTGGGCAGCCCGATAGTGGCCGTCCCCCGGCAGCAGCCATAGGTTTTCAGCCGCATCGTTGGCTGGGCTTTCAGCGCGTTCGTAGGCATAACCCAGGGCTTCCAACGCCCCTTCGAGGGAGGTCAGATTTCCTGCGCCGTAATCCAGGAGCGTGATCATGGGGTCGTCATTTCGTCAGAGTTCCTTTAGTGCTTGGGAGTTCTCCGCTTTCCACGCGGACTGCTTGTTTTAGGGCGCGGGCGAGACCCTTGAACAATCCTTCGACTTTGTGGTGGGTGTTCTCACCGTAGAGCACGGCGGCGTGGAGATTGAATGCGCCGCGGGCACTGAAGGCCTGGAAAAATTCCCGCACCATTTCCACTTGGAAGCCATTGCCGAAATTGATCTTCGGGAGCTCCGCATGGAAAACGCAGTAGGGCCGTCCACTCAGATCCACCACCACCCGCGTCAAGGTCTCATCCATGGGCACGTGGGCCTCCCCCCATCTGGCAATGCCTTTGCGGTCGCCAAGGGCTTCACGCAGGGCGTCTCCCAGGCACAGGCCCACATCTTCCACCAGATGATGGCTGTCCACCACCAGATCCCCCTCGGCTTTGATTTCAAGGCCCAGCCCGCCGTGCCGGGCCAGCTGCATGAGCATGTGGTCGAAAAACCCGAGACCGGTGGAAATGCTCGTGTCTCCACCCTCGAGGCAAAGGCTCAGGGAGATATCCGTTTCGTTCGTGGCGCGGTGCAGTGTGCTGACTCTCATGGCTGCTCCTGGAGCAAGGGAAGTAGGTCTGACAGAGTGGGCGCTGAAAGGTCATGCGGGCCGCGGATGAGATCGCGATCGGCCCCGACTGCCGCAAAACGCCAGATGAGCTCCGGCCGAATTTCGCTCGCCGAGCGGAGACAGGCCGCATCGTCGCGGGTATCTCCAACAAAGGTGATGGACTCCGCTCGGAAAGCGTCGGCCAACTGAAGAAGGCCGCAGGGCGACGGCTTTCGAAGATGGGGGAAAGCGTCGGCGATGGCCGGCAGGCGCCAGCCCAGCACTCCGAAGGCCATGACCAATTCCTCGGGCGGGCGGCCTGTGAGGATGGCCAGATCACAGCCAAGGGACCGCAGAGCCTGCAGTTCGATCAGTGGGCTTTCCAGTTTGCAGGTCTCAGCGTAGTGCTTCTGGGCCACGATCTGGGCTGCCGATTCCCGGCGCTGGATCTCGGCCTCCAGATCGGGGAAGCCGATGCCGCCGGCGGTCCAAAGCCGATCCATCATGCCCTGCTCTGCGAGCACCCAGGCGGCGGAGCAGAGACGATAGTCATTGTTGAAACCACCTACGCGCTTGAAGGCCCTGAAGTGTTCATCGGTCCAAGAAAGATCGGGAGCAAGTTCAGCCAAGGCGCGGCTCACGGCCTCCATGAAACTTCGATCGGCTTCGATGAGGACGCCATCGACGTCGAGCACGAGCAATTCCCGGCGGATGCGGAGTGTGGCCTTGGCAAGCGTTGCATCCAGGGCCTGGGTGGCTCTTTCGACAATTTCTTCCGTTCCGATCCCCACACGGGCGGCCCCTGTTCCGGGCAAGGCCCGGGCCAGCAAGCCAGCCTTTTTCAGGGCCGCTGCGGGGTCCGGTGAGATGTGCAGGAAATTCCCGGCGCTTCGCGCAATTTTGTGATTTGGCAATGATGCGCTCAGACGGTCCCTCAGCTCTGCTGTGGAACGGATCTGTTCTTCAAAATCGGGCGCGAAATCCAGGGCCACGTCCAAAGCCTCAAGGCTGGCCGCTGGAATTGAATAAGGCAATTGCAGAGTCGCCAATTGACGGATCAACGCTGGATCCCCCAGCAGGTAGCCCAGACGCCAGCTCGCCGAAGCCAGGGCTTTGCTGAAGGTGCGTAGCAGCAACAGGTTCGGGTAGCGGTCCACAGCGAGTCTGTGCGTCAACGGAGCAAATTCCGCATAGGCTTCATCCAGGACCACCAGCGGCGGTTCAGGACAATCCGCAGCGGCCTGAAGCAGGGGTTCCAGTTCGTCGGGTGAAAGCCACGCCCCGGTCGGATTATTGGGGAGCGTGATCCAGAGTTGCCGGCAGTCAAGGGCATCGAACCAAGGCTCCAACGGAAATCCCGTGCCCATCTCCAGGGGCCGGACCTGGCCTGCATGGCGCCGCACCAGCATGGAGTAAAGACTGAAGCCCGGTGTCGGAATGGCCACTGTGTCGCCAGGGCGGAGACCTGCGAGCGCCACGTGATCCAACAGGTTGCCGCTCGAGGGCCCCAGCAGCAGGCCGCCTTCCGGCGCGCCCAGCCGCAGCCGCAAGCGTTCTGTGAGCTCGGCCTGGCGCTCGGGGTACTGCTGGAAGGGGAGATTGCGGAGGCGTGCCAGCAGGGCTTCCTTGGCCGCGCATGGCCAATCCCTGGCGGCTTCGTTCATGTGCAGGCGGACCAGGCCGACGGGCTCCTCGGGCCGCCGGTAGGCCGGTGTTTCTTCGAGATCGGATCGTAGGAAGGACATATCGGAATCCGTTGGAGGATGAAAGAAATGCGGATGATTGGTTTGTTAAAGCCTTGGCCACCAGGAATCGAGAATCTTCAATGTCCTCGATGCTCTGCGCTCTTGGCGTGATGGTAAAGCCCTTCGGCTTGGGCCAGGCGCAGCACCCAGGGGGCCATGGCAGCCGCATCCGCAGGGGATAGCTGGATCAGGCTCTGCCGTTTCAGATAGGTCGCGACGCCCAGCGGGCTGGAATACCGGGCGCTGCGGCTGGTCGGCAGCACATGGTTGGGGCCCGCCCCGTAATCGCCGAAGGCTTCGCCGCTGCTCGGCCCGAGGAACAGCGCGCCTGCGGTGGTCAGAACCGGGACCCAGGTTTCGGGATCGCTGACCACCAGTTCCAGGTGTTCCGGCGCCCACTCCTGGGCGAAGGAAATCGCTTGTTCGCGAGTGGCGCAAATGAGCATTCCGTGGGCGGAAAGGCTTTGTTTAAGAATGTCGCGGCGTGGAGAGGCCGCCACGCGGGACTCCAATTCCAGCGCTACCCGATCGAGCAGCGCCTGGTCCTCGGAAACCAGCACCGCGGCGGCGTCCGGATCATGTTCGGCCTGGGCCAGCATGTCTTCAGCCACGACCGCGGCATCAGCGCTGCCATCGGCGATGATCAGCAACTCGGTCGGGCCAGCCACTGAATCAATGCCGCAGCGGCCCTGGAGTTGGCGTTTGGCTTCAGCGACGAAGCGGTTGCCGGGCCCGGCGACCAGATCCACCGCAGGTTCCCCGAAAGCGAGCCAAGCCACGGCCTGGGCGCCGCCCAGGGTGTATATTTCGTCCAGCCCCAGTAGGGCCGCGGTGGCAAGGACAAGCGGATCCGGCCCCTCGGCCTTGGGCGGCGTCACGGCCACGAGGCGGCCAACCCCCGCGACTTGAGCCGGAATCACCGTCATAGCAAGGGTGGAGGGGTAGAAAGCACGGCCTCCTGGGACGTAGAGTCCCACGCGGGAAAGTGGCACCCAGCGCTCCCCTACGGTGCCACCGCCGGGCAAGTCCAGACTCAGGTCCGAGATGCAGCGGCGCTGGCCTTCGGCGAAACGGCGCACGTTGGCGATGAGGGACTCCAGGGCCTGGATCAGTTCCGGGGCCGAGGTTCGAAGGCCGGCCAATGCTTCAGCCAATTCCTTCGTGGGGATCCTCAGCTTGCCTGGATCAAGCCTCAGGCCATCGAAGGCTTCGGTGTATCTGAGAACAGCGTCCAAGCCCTCCAGGCGCACATCGGCCAGGATCCTGGAAACCCTTTCCTGGGTGTCGCGCTCAACCTCTGCATCCCTGCTGAGTCTCGCCACCAAGTCGGAAATTCCGCCGGGCAGCTCGGCCCGGTCAATCAGTCGGATGGATGAGATGAAGTAACACCTATAAACCTCGTGGGTTTAAAATGAATACTCGCAGGCGGATGGGCTGGCATCAAGGAGAAATAAGCGATGCTCTAGGCGGTCCCAGCAAACACCGGCGAGAAGCGAGGCTCTGGCCGCTTCCTGGAATCGTTCGCTTCGGGCAGCTCAGCCCACGTCCAAGCCTGGGGCTTGTCAAGGATGGCTTTAGCCAGGGCCACGTGCAGGGCATGCCCGGCGGCGTGGGCTTCCACGAGGCCGACCAAAGGGGCACCGAGCAAGGCCAGATCACCAATCAGATCGAGCATCTTGTGGCGCACGGCTTCGTCCTCGAAGCGCAAAACCTCGTTCAGCGGGCCCTCTGGGCCGAAGACCAGGGCATTCTCCAGGCTCCCACCCAGGGCCAATCCCCTGGCGCGCATGAAATCTATTTCTTCTTCAAGGCAGAAGGTGCGGGCGGTGCCGATGTCCCGGCGGTATTTATCAGGCGTGAGACTGATCTCCCGGCTCTGACGGCCGATGGCAGGATGGTCGAAATCAATGGTGTAGCGGATTCGCAGACCAAAACCGTTGGAAGGGCTGACCCGGACCCATTTATCGTCTTGATGGACTTCCAAAGGCTGGTTGATCTGGATGAAACGCCGCTGGCCGGCGAGGGTCTGAACTCCCGCCTGCAGGATGGCGGAAACCCAGGGTTCAGCGCTGCCATCCAGAATCGGCAATTCTTCAGCGTCGAGTTCAATAAGCAGGTGGTCCACTTCCAGACCCACCAGGGCGGAAAGCAGGTGCTCCACGGTTTGAAGGCGGATGCCAGCCTTCACCAAGGTGGTGGCCCGGGTCAAATCTCCCGCATATTCCGCATTCACGGGGATTTCGGTCCCGGAAGGCAGATGGCGGAAGATCAACCCGGTGGCGCGGTCGACCGGCACGAGCCGGACCGTGCAGGGAAGATTGCTGTGAAGCCCGTTGCCCTTCACGCTGACGGGTACCGCCAAGGTCTGGGGGCGAGGGTTGCGGTTCCAAATCGACATAGCAAACGACTAAGCGCAATTCATGCCAATGTATAAATACTAATATATTTCAATTTATTTTAAAATAATTAAGAAATGCCGTGGCTTCAGCGCCTACACTCTGTGGCCCGATTCCAATCCTCCGGGGTCGTGATTTTCATGTTGGAAGCCGAGGAAGGCACCAAGAGAACCCGCAATCCCAGAGCTTCCAGCAATGCCACGTCATCGGTGGCTTTGAATCCCGTTTGTTCGGCCCAGGCAAAAGCCCGCCGCCAGGTGCCAAGCCTAGCCACCTGAGGAGTCTGAGCGCGGAAAATGGCCTCCCTGGGGACCGTTTCCAATATCCGGCCCTGGCTATCCACCCGCTTGAGCGTGTCAGTGGAAGCTTCACCCAGCACGGCACCATCCCACGTTTCCAGAGCCTGGATGGCCTTCTGGATCGGGTCTGCAGAGGGAAAGGGACGGACGGCATCATGGATCAGAACCGCTGATTCCAATTCATCTGGAAGAGCGGAAAGGGCCGCCAGCGCCGAGGCCTGGCGGGAATTGCCGCCTTGGACAACCCAGGTCGGGAGGCCAAAATCCCAGTTTCGGACCTCATCCATGCGTGCAGGGGGCACCGCCAGTGAAACACCCGCCAAGGCTGGCATTTCCGGCCGCAGAAAGGCCTCGATGGTGGCTTTCAGCAAAGGTTTGCCATCAAAGTCACGGAATTGCTTAGGTACGCCCCCACCCATACGCATTCCTTGGCCACCCGCGGGGATGACCAGATAGACCTTAGCGCTGGCGGGTGATGAAGGGCTCGACACCGCGGTCCTTAAAGAACTTGGCAAGTTTATCCGCCGCCTGTTCCGCATCGTTCAGCTTAAGGTAGTTGCCGGCCCGTACGCGCTTCACGGAGCGGCCATCCCGGGCGACGGCATCCAATAGGCTCACCGGCCCGAAGGAACCCTGCTCCAATTCCCGGCTCAGGCGCTCGATGTTGGCTTTCTCGGCCAAGGCGGCAACCTGGATGGTGTATGGATTCAACTGGTCCAGGGTGGGATCCAGCGCCTTCGGAGAACCGGAAACATCCACGGTCCGGATGGATACCTGGGTAAATCCATCAGCCAGGAATCCCAGGTCCATCGCTGCCCGTTTGGATAGATCGAGGATCCGGCCTTTTGCAAAGGGTCCCCGATCATTCACTTTCACAACCAGCCGTTTGCCATTGTCCAGGTTCTCGACCTCAAGATAGGTGCCCAGTGGCAGTGTCCGATGGGCGCAGGTAAGGTCCTTGGGATTGAACAGTTCACCACTCGCGGTCGGCTTCCCGGAAAAACCATCGCCATTGCCACCATACCAACTGGCTTCACCGGTTTCCTCGTAGCCGCGGGCATCTGTGGTCACCGCACTCGGCGTGCGGCTGTTCCGGTGTGCTGCATGGGAGACATTCACGTGGCTGCAATGCAAGGTGAAGAGAAGTCCCAGCGCAGCCGCCGAGGAGGGGGTGAAACGTCGAACCTTACCCAAAATCCCGCCATTTTGGCGGCGGGGGGCCGCCTTGAGCAAACGGATCCCCACCTGACGGGTCCAGATCAGGCCCGCAGAATTTCCGTTCATGGCAAGGGGGTAGGTCATGCAACTCCGGAGAACAGGAACCGTCGTCACGGTCTATCTGATCAGTTTACCGGAATGCCTTGCAAAGTAAAGGAAAAATGCCCAAATAAAACCTATTTAAGCCTGACTTAAGCGCCTCGGAACTTTGAGGCGCATTTTATTGTGCGCGGGGTTGTTCATTGAGGCTACGGCCGTCGCCTGGCGAACCTTAGGCATGCCTCCGCTGTGGATGGGTGTTTCAGTTCTGGTCGCTGTGGGGTTTG
>JANYJQ010000152.1 GCA_025358435.1 Holophagaceae bacterium | reverse complement strand
AACTTCCACCCTTGATGGCGCGGGGAACTACGCGGGCTCCACCTCCAGCATTCTGATCCAGGTGGTGAACTTCGACACCGAGCCCAACAACAACTATTCCAATGCCCAGCGAGGGAACCCAGCACCGTGCCCGGCGCGTTCACCCGCTGGGCATTGGAATAGTTGTTGTTGGGCTCGGTGTCGAAGTTCACCACCTGGATCAGAATGCTGGAGGTGGAGCCCGCGTAGTTCCCCGCGCCGGCATAGACCGCCGTCAGGCTGTGCGTGCCCGCGATCAAGGTTGCCGTGTTCAGGGTGGCGATACCGCCGCCATCGAGAGTGGAAGTGCCCAAGCTTGTGATGCCGTCGAAGAATTCCACCGTGCCCGCAGGCGTTCCGGCCCCCGAAGCCACCGTGGCCGTGAAGGTCACGCTTTGGCCGAAGGTGGAAGGGTTCGCCCCGGACGTGAGGGTGGTGGTCGTGGTGGCGACAGTTGAGCCCAGGGCCAGGGAGTAGAAGCCCCCGGGCGAGATGGCCGATACCATGGACAGTCCAGCGGGCACGGTGGACTGACTGTAGGTATTGTCACCCCAGCCACGGCGGCCCCGCCATTGGCCCGGGAGGCCCGGCTGGAGCCCATGGAACGGCGGGCGGCGGGCTGGGCCAGCACCTGCACAGTCGCCAGCAAAAGAAGCAAGGTCCAGCGCAGCAGGGCTGTGAGGGCTTTGAGAGCTTAAGTCAGTCTGAAAGCCCCGGCCCGACTATCGGACAAGATGGCTCAAACCCAAGGCGTGGCGGAGGATTGCAACAGGGGGCCACCTGCTTTCTTCCGTAAGAAGAACGACAGAAAAAATTTAAGACAATAAAGTCTGGTTGATGTGCTTTGGACTTTGAGGCAGCCAGCGTGAATTGTCTAAGAAAATTTTGCCCCATTTTGAGAGTAAAGGTGGCTGGGTTCTGATGCGAATTCGCCTTCAATAATGTCGATATCTTTGCTAACGAACTCGACTTGGTTTGAGGGCGCGGTAGATCCACCGCTCGGCGTCGAGCGTCCATGGTCCGCCGTGGAGGCCGCCGAAAGCATCTTCCAGTTCGAGCCCGGCGGCCTCCAGGAATTCACGGACTTCCTGGTCTGTGGGAATCCAGATGTCGTGGCGGAAGGAATATCCGCCCTTCTTTCTTTCGGTCCAGATGCGTTTCCGGTCGGGGCTCCAGCGCACCCGCTCGCGGTAGCCGAGGTCTTTCAACTCCACCCATCGGCCCTCGGTGGAGGCCACACCGCGCTCCAGCGATTCCCGGCCGCAAAGGTCCAGCAGCAGTGTTCCTCCTAGTTTCAATACCCGCGCGAATTCCTGGAGCTGGCGCAGGTTCTCTTCTTCGGTGGCAAAGTAGCCCCAGGAAGTGAATGCGCAAAAAACGCCATCCAAGCAGGCCGTGCGGAAGGGCAGGGCGCGGAAATCCAGACGGACCAATGGGCCTGGATATTCAATGCGGTGGCGTTGCAAGTTCAGCGGGCTGAGATCACCGCCTATGACCCGGTATCCACGCGCCTCCAACGCGGGCCGCAGGCGGCCCCAGCCGCAGGGAAGATCCAGCACCGAGGAGCCTGCCACCAATCCGAACATGGACGCCAGTGCAGAGCCTTCATAGGCCGCGTCACCTTCCTTGTCACGGTAGTGATCGAAGTAGGCGGGGTGATCGAAGTCGTAGGCGAACCAATCCATATAGTGGTCGTTCCGACATAAGGGGCCGTAGCAAAATAACCGAACTGCACGGGTTATTTTGGCACGGCTCCTAAAAGTGTAGATTGGAAGGTGGAGGCCCAATGTTCCGACGCACAGGAATGATCTTTGGTTGCGCCGCGGTGGCGGCATTGCTGTCGGCCCAGGTGCCGATCGCGGGTTACCACGGCCTTCGTCTGCCGGCTTCCTTTTTCGCGGGAAATCGCGAGCGGTTGCTGCGGCAGCTAAGGAACATGGGGCCAGGCACGCTGGCGATCATCAAGTCCATGCCCGAGCAACCGCGCAATGGTGACGGCGAGCAGGCCTTCAGGCAGGATTCGGATTTCTACTACCTGACCGGAGTGGAGGAACCGGGTGCCGTGGCTTTGCTGTCCACCGAGGGCGACAAACCCTACACGCTGTTGGTGCGGCCCCGGGATCCCAAGCGGGAAGCCTGGAACGGGCCCCGGCTGGGCGTTGAGGGTGCGCTGGGCCATGGGGCCGACCAGGCTTTTGATTTCCCGAAGGGTGATGAGCTGTTGCTTGAGGCCATCAAGAAAGCCCAACGGATCGTGCTTGTCTGCAACCTGGACCGCGAGTTCCGGATAAAAATTCTCGACGCGGCGCTGCCGCTCGGCACGGACAACGGCCATGGCCTGTTCCGGAAGTCGGTGGTGGATGGGCGCCACATCGTTGCGGAGATGCGCTCGATCAAACAACCGCTCGAGATAGACATGCTCCAGAAGGCTGTGGATGTGAGCATTGACGGGCATCTTGCTGCCATGCGGGCATCCCGGACGGCAACCAACGAGGGCCAGGTGGCCGGGGCCTTCGAAGGCGCGGTGCGCGGGCTTGGAGCCCGCTATCTGGGCTATGACACCATCGCTGGCGCAGGGAATCAGAGCTGCATCCTGCACTACCCCTTCAATGACGCGCCGCTGCGGTCAGGGGAACTGCAGCTCATGGACGCGGGCGCAGAAGTTGGTTATTACTCCGCCGACATCACGCGCTCCTGGCCCAGGAATGGAAAATTTTCTACTGAACAGCGGGCGCTCTACGACCTGGCTTTCAAGGCCCAGGAGGCGGGCATCGCGACCTGCACGGTAGGCAGCCCCCATATCGCCGCCCATTACGCGGCTTCCCGCGTTGTGAGCGATGGCCTGGTGGACCTGGGCATCCTGAAGGGCGGTAAGGATGAGGTTTATATGCAAGGCGACTGGAAACGCTTCTTCATCCACGGAACAGGCCACTGGTTGGGTATGGATGTGCATGATGCCGGCGACTACGGGCTGAAGGACCCGATCTACCGCGCAGGAGGGCGGCGGCTTCTGGAGGCCGGCATGGTGCTGACGGTCGAGCCGGGCATCTACATTCCCAAGGGCAGCGAAGGGGTGGAACCCAAATGGCAAGGCATCGGCATCCGCATCGAGGACGACATCCTGGTCACGGAAAAGGGACCGAAGATTCTGAGCGCGTGCCTGCCCAGGAAGGCCGAAGATGTCGAGCGGGCGCTAAGGTAGGCTTTGGACAGTAGGCAGTAGGCTCCAGGCCATGGTTGAGGCGCCTTCGGCGCACCGTTTAAGTGTGGCTATAGTCCGAATCAGCCCACAGCCTTCAGTTTTCAGGCTCTTCCTTCTTCACCAGCTTCACGGGTGTGGGAACCCTGGGGAGGTTGGCAACGCCCTTCCAGACATAGCGGGTGCCCCGCTTCTGGCCCTGTTTGAAGATGACGCCTTCGGTTTCGAGATCAGCAAAGAAACGGCGGAGGGTGGCTGGAGCCCAATCGCAATCGGAGAGGTCCAATCCATCCTGGGCCTCGAAACTCGAGAGGGCGCCCCGATCCTGGAGCAGGGCGACCAGCCTGGACCGCAGCTCGTCCAGTTCCTGCCGGGAGCGTCGGACTTTGGTCTTGAAGTCCTGCGTGGCAGAAGGGGGTCCAGGGACAAACCCGGTGGAGGGTTTTACGGTCTGGTCGGTTGAAAGGGGAGCAGAGGCTTCAAGGAGCAGCCCGCCATCCAGATAAATATCGGCATCTTCAGCTTTAAATAGCACCACCACTGTGCTGGCGGGGAGGCCTTCATTATGGAGCGCCTCGATGACCCGGTCTCCGATGCGTTGTTTTTGAACCCTGGAAAGAGCCGGGGTGTGAATTACGACCATAGCCATGGGCAACTCCAATTTATGGGTGAGACTACAGTTTAAGTTTGCTCATAAACAGGTCAAGCTCATTTCCTGAAGAATCCCTTAAACTGTTTCTGGGAGTCCCGATGGTCAGATCTCAGCCTTCTCGAAGACATGTCTACCCAGAAGAACAGGCTCGTTTCGAAGCCTTCCTCCGGAGCCGCGACCTCAAGTACACAGGCGAACGCAAGGCTCTGCTGGACGCGGTCTTCGCGTCCAAACACCACTTCGATGCGGACAGCCTTCATCTGGCCTTGAGGCAGAAGGGCAATGAAATTTCACGAGCCACGGTTTACCGGACCCTGGATCTGCTGGTGCAGTGCGGGCTTGTGCGCAAGCAGAGCCTTGGCGACCAGCATGCCCACTATGAGGCTGTCCACGGCGACGAGCACCACGATCATCTGATCTGCATCAACTGCAGCACCATCATCGAATTCTTCAGGCCCGACCTGGAAGCGATGCAGGAATCCATCTGTAAAGAGTTCGAGTTCAAACCTCTGCACCACAGCCTGCAGATTTTCGGAATCTGCCGCTCTTGCCAGGCCAAGGGCACCGAGGGACTCGACCTCGCCCACCGCGTGAGCCAACTGCACGCCTGAGTCTTGGCTGCCGCATGGGGCAGAAAGTTGTCTTGGGAGCATCCCGGCGCTAGCCTAGACCATGCCGAAACTCACTTACCAAGACATCGAACGCCTTCCCAAGACCGATCTCCACGTCCATCTGGATGGATCCCTCCGCATTCCCACCATCCTGGAATTGGCGGCAGAGCAAAAGGTGGCTTTGCCCGCCGACAGCGTGGACAAACTGCGACCGTTCGTTGAAGTCGGCGAGGAGTGCAAATCCTTGGTCGAATACCTTAAGGCCTTCGACGTCACGCTGTCCGTGATGCAGACCTACGAATCGCTCGTCCGCACCGCCTTCGAACTGGCAGAGGACGCGGCCAAGGAGAATGTCCGCTACATGGAGGTGCGGTATGCGCCGATCCTGCATCAGCAAAGGGGCCTGACGCTGCACACCATCGTCCAGGCCGTGCTGGAGGGATTAAAGCTCGCGAGCAAGAAATACGGCATCCGCACCGGCGTCATCATCTGCGGCATCCGGCACATCAGTCCCGAGATGGGCAACAAGATGGCGGACCTCACCGTGGCGTTCAAGAACAAGGGCGTGGTGGGTTTTGATCTGGCCGGAGCCGAGGAAAACTTTCCGGCGAAGAAATTCAAGGATGCCTTCGGGCGCGTGCTGGCCAACAACATCAACTGCACGTTGCATGCGGGCGAAGCCTACGGCCCCGAAAGCATCCACCAGGCCATCCATCTGTGCGGGGCCCACCGCATTGGGCACGGCGTGCGGCTCATCGAGGATGGCGATTTGATGAACTACGTCAACGACCACCGCATCCCGCTGGAATGCTGCCCCCTTTCCAATGTGCAGACCAAGGCCGTGAAGCGGATGGCGGACCATCCCATCCGGCTGTTCTATGATCTGGGGCTGCGCGTGACGGTGAATACCGACAACCGCCTGATGACCAACACCACCGTGAGCAAGGAATTCCTGACCATTCACGAGCAGCTGGGTTTCACGCTGGAGGAAATCAAGGAAGTCATCATCATGGGGTTCAAGAGCGCTTTCCTGCCCTACGCCGTCAAGCGCGCCATGCTGGGCGAAGTGGTGGAAGAGCTGAAGAATTTCAAGCCGAAGAGCCTCGAAAGCAAGCGCGAGCATCTGTAGGCGGCTGAGGCGGGGTTGTATTTTAAAATAAAGAAATCACCGCCAAGATGGTGTGTCTCCTGTCAAGGGTGTCGGCTTTCCCGCTTTTGAATTTGCGTAGGTCCTCGCACGGGCAGGGCAAGCCTTAGGGTCAACGCGGTTGCGATTACCGTTTTGCCCTGCCCGTGCTGCGGCCTGTTTGCTCTGCTATGGCGGGAAAGCCTGGTGTGGAAAGCTATTCGGATTCCGTGGGCGTGCTGACCCGGTCGGCGTTGTAGTCCTCTTCGTGGACGAGGACGCCGCGGGCGACGATGAGGAGTTTTCGCATGATGGCGCCGAGGGCTGACATGGGAGCTTTGCCTTCATGGAGAAGGTGCTCGTAGGTTTTCTTGAACGGGGTGTTGGACTGGATGGCGGCCATGGCGCCCATGTAGAGCATGCGCCGCACGCGGGAGTTGCCGCGCTTGCTCATGTGGGGGCGGCTTTCCACCGAGTTTCCGCTGGTGTGGACCACCCGGGCGACGCCGACGAAGTGAGCGAGCTGCTTGGGGTGTTCGAATGCGCGGAGATCGCCCAGTTCACCCATGAGCGTGGCGGCCAGCACGGGACCGATGCCGGGAATGGTTTGGAGGCGCTGGTAGTCCTTGCGCAAAGCCTCCTCGGATCGGATTAGAACCAGGATCGCTTCATCCAATTCCTCGATGGCTTTTGTGGCGTGGCGGATCATGCGTGTGCGGACCCTCTGTGCCGTTCGGTCTACGCATTCCTGTTCCTGCCGGTTTTCGAGGGCTGTAGTCGTGCGGACGAGCGCATCGCGCTCCCGTTCAAGTTCCTTCAATCGTTCGTAGGCAGGCGGCATGGGATGGAAAGCTCGGGGTTCAAACGTCGCCCCAAATCGTGCCAGCATCACCGCGTCCAGCGCATCTGTCTTGTTGCGTTGCCCGAGGGCGCGGGCGAAGTGGCTCACCTGGAAGGGCTGGGCGATGGCTACGTGCATGTCCGACTGGAGTTGGAGCATCCAGCACGCGAGCTGCTTGGAGTAACCGCCCGTGGCCTCCATCACGCAAGAAAAGCTAGCGCCGTTGGTCTGCTCACGAGCCCAGGCCAAAAGTTTGCGTGCGCCCGTGCGATCACGGGGCAATTTCGTCTGCGCGAAGCCCGGCCCCTTCGGGAAAGCTGCGTCGAACGTGGCTTTGGACACATCAATCCCAAGCCACAGAGAAGTGGAATTCATCCATGCCTCCTTTCAGGCAAGAAGCCACCGGCGTCCGGAACACCTTCCTCGCAAATTCAGGCTGAAGCCCAGGATGGCAGTCCAGCTTTGAAGACGCCGAAAGAGGGACGGGCTGAATCTTAGCGGCAGTTTCGAATGAACCTAGACGCCAATCCACTCCGTCCCCCCGGCCTCGGTTAGGCCTACACCATCACCCAAAAAGGGGAGGCAGGAGAAACATACGAGACGCCAAGCACACCAAGAAATGCCGTCATATTCCAGGTCCGTGGATGAAATTCAGGCGGCCCGGCGACAGCCCCACACTACATGTGATCCGCGTCGGTCCGCTTGAATTTGCGGGCCTTTAGCCCACAGGTGCTACACGCCTCACGAAGCGAATTTGGGCCGAAATCAGAGGTGGGGGAGGATGGCGTTCTGCTTTTCTTGGCGTGCTTGGCGTCTTGGCGGTGAATTCATTTTCTTTACTGATAAACCCGAGTCCAGATGAAGCGCCGTTTGTCCGGCTCGCGCCGCCACCGTCCGGCTCATTCCCATAGCCAGGGTTTGAGCAAGGTTGCCGACGCATCATGGGGAATCCCGGAGGCCCCATGCCCGACCTTGAGCCAACGAATTATCCCGATGTGAAATCGCTCCGCCGTCCGGACCTGGACTGGCTGCGGGTCGCCTGCATTTTGCTGCTGCACCTCTACCATTCGGCGCGGATGTTCAACGTGGACGATCCTTGGCACGTCAAGGCGCCGGTCCTGCTGCCGATCCTGAATGGACCCATGGATATCCTCCACCTTTTGCGCATGCCCCTGCTCATGCTCATCGCTGGCACCGCCACGGCCTTCGCCCTGCGCAAACGCAGCATCGGCGCCTTTGCGGCCGATCGGATGAAGCGGCTTCTGTGGCCGCTGATCTTCGGCATGCTGGTGATCGTCCCGCCCCAGATCTGGGTCGAACGGGTCTGGAAGGGCCAGTTCAGCGGTTCCTACTTGGCCTTCTGGCCCTCGGTGTTTCAGGGTGTTCCCTATCCGAAGGGAAGCCTGAGCTGGCACCACCTCTGGTTCGTGGCCTATCTTTTCGTGTTCTGCATGGCGGCCCTTCCGCTCTTCACCTGGTTCCGGGGAGGAGGTGGAAAGGCGTTCCTGGCCAAAGCTGAAGCCTTCCTGGCACGGGGCGCCAATCACTGGTGGATAGCCGTTCCCATCCTTGTGGGCCGCTTCCTGCTCCGTGGCCACCGAGAGACCGGAGATCTCATCCATGACCCCAAGGATGGGAACGGCTATCCACCAGTGATTGGCGCCCCGTGCCAGGAAGGCTTCAGCTTTGGCCAGGAACGCCTTTCCACCTCCTCCC
>JANYJQ010000078.1 GCA_025358435.1 Holophagaceae bacterium | reverse complement strand
CCGAGCGCAGTTCGACCGATGCCATCCACCATCTTGCCGAGAATTTGCGCGCCCACCATCAGGGGGCCGGGAACAGTTTCGAACAACTCCTGATGGTGCTCATGCCCAATAAGCGCAGCGCCATGCACCTGGACACGATTTTCACCCACATCAACCATGGGGAATGCCTGGTCTATCCGCCCTATTTCACCGACGGTTCCCGTGAGCTGCTGAACATCGTCAATATAGACCTGCGCCATGAAGAGCTGCGATTCACCATGCGGCCGAATCTACTCGCCGCGCTGAATGAGGCCGGCATCGAACTGCAGCCCATCTTTTGTGGTGGAAATGACTACATCATGCAGCAACGGGAGCAGTGGACTGACGGCGCCAATGCCTTCGCCCTGGCGCCAGGAGTCATCGTGAGCTACAGCCGCAACATGGCCACTGCCGAGCAACTCTCCAATCATGGTTATCGCGTGCTGACGGCGCAGGAACTGCTTGCGGATCCGGCCATCAACCTGCTGGATGGGAAGAAATACCTGATCATGTTGAAGAGCGGCGAACTGAGCCGGGCCCGAGGGGGCCCCCGTTGTATGACGATGCCACTTTCCCGCATGGAGTAGACAGGCTTCCTTAGCCCGATTTTCCAGGATAGACTTACCATCACGCGCCTCGGCTCCCCGAGGCGCCCTTTTTTATGCCGAACCCATCCCAACCCACCTTCCGCTACTAAGTCGAGTTCTGGATGCACCATCACCTCAAGACCCAGCCTCGGGACGGCCAACCCGTTCCTCCTCCGGAGTGGATAGAATCCTACTCCGCCCCATTTCCACCCCGGGCCTGACCGCTTTAAATCAGCGCCCTTTTGTTGGACCTAAACGAGATGCCCAAGCACGTCCTAGCCAAGCTGGAAACCGACCTGAGAAATCTCAAACAGGCCCTGCTCGTTGATATCCCCAAAGAAATCGCAAGCGCAGCCAGCCAAGGGGATCTATCAGAAAATGCAGAGTATGAGCAGGCGCTTGCCAAGCGCGACATGTACCAGTCCAAAGTCGTGTCCATGGAAAAACGCATCGCCGAGGTGGCCACATTGGACATCACGCGGCTCCCCAAAGACCGCGTGGCCTATGGTTCCAAGGTGACGTTGCTAGATTTGGACTCGGACGCCGAGGTTACCTATCACTTGGTATTGCCCGAGGAATTGGGCAGCAGCAAAGACCAGCTGAGCATCAACTCGCCCATCGGCCTGGCTTTGGTTGGCATGGAAGAAGGCGCCGAAGTCCGCGTGCGCATTCCCGCAGGCACGAAACGTTACGAAGTGGTGACCCTGCTCACCATCCACCAACTGGCCAACCACAAGAAGAAATAGGACGTCGGTAACCAGCGAGATTTGAAATGAATGCAATCTGTGCAAGACATGCGAAGACTTGAGTAGTAGGGTGTCATCCCGGGGAGGTCCCCATGAACAAAATCAAGAAAGACCAGCGTTGCTCCTTTTGTGGCAAAGCCGCTGCCGAGGTTGAGCAATTGCTCGCGGGACCCGAGACCTATGGCTTCGCGTTCATCTGCAACGAGTGCGTGGATGCAGGCCAGCTGCAGATGCGCATGAGCCGCCAGGGGCGCGCGACCGGCCGCGTTGAAACCCGCTTGGCCCGGCCCAAGGAAATCATGGGTTACCTGAACGACTACGTCATCGGTCAGGACCAAGCCAAAAAACGCCTGGCAGTCGCGGTCTACAACCACTACAAGCGCATTCTCGTGGCCAAACGTCCCGTCTCGGTGAAGGACGAAGTGGATCTTGCCAAGAGCAACATTCTGCTTCTTGGACCCACAGGCACCGGAAAAACACTGCTGGCGCAGACGCTCGCCCGGGTGCTCGATGTTCCCCTGGCCATGGCTGATGCCACGACCCTGACCGAAGCAGGGTATGTCGGCGAAGATGTCGAGAACATCCTGACCAAGCTGCTCCAGGCTGCGAATTATGATGTGGACCGCGCCCAGAAGGGCATTGTGTTCATAGACGAGATCGACAAGATCGGGCGCAAGAGCGAGAACCCCAGCATCACCCGCGATGTGAGCGGTGAAGGCGTCCAGCAGGCGCTGCTAAAGCTCGTGGAAGGCACCGTGGCGAACGTGCCGCCCCAGGGCGGCCGCAAGCATCCGCACCAGGAATTCATCCAGCTGGACACCAGCAACATCCTGTTCATCTGCGGCGGCGCCTTCATCGGCATCGAGGACCTGATCAAGCAGCGTGTCCGTGCCAAGACTGTAGGGTTCGGGGCGGCGGTGACGTCGAAAGAAGGCGGCGAAAACTTGCTCAAGCTGGTGGAACCCGAAGACATCATCAAGTACGGCCTCATCCCGGAACTCGTCGGGCGCATGCCCGTGGTGGCGGCCTTGGATCCCTTGGACCAAGTGGCGCTCATGCGCATCCTCACGGAGCCCAAGAACTCGCTCACCAAACAATACATCCGCCTTTTCGACATGGATGACGTGGATCTCAGCTTTGAGGATGGCGCGCTGCAGGCCATCGCCGATCAGGCCATGACCCGCAAGCTCGGCGCACGGGGCCTGCGCAGCTTGATGGAGCAGATCCTCATCGAACCCATGTACGAACTGCCCAGCGAAGAGCGCGAGAATCGCGAACCCTTGCGCATCACCCGCCAAAAAGTTGAAGAGATCCTGAATATTCCCAGCCTTCCGATTTCAGCCGCGGGGTGAATGTGCCTTTGTCCGGCAAGCGCCTTACCTTGCCCGCCATCCCGATCAGGGACATGGTGCTTTTCCCCAACGCCCGCGTGCCCTTTGTAGTGGGCCGCCGATCCTCGGTGCAGACGTTGGAATCTTCCATCAAGGCCGGGGACCACCTCGTCTTGTTGACCCAGAAGGATCCGAAAGTTGAAGAACCGGAAACCAAGGATCTTTTTGAAATCGGGACGCTGGCCCTGGTCGAATCCCTGATCTCGCTGCCCAAGGATTACTTCAAGGTAGGAGTAAAGGGCATTGCCCGCGTCCGGTTGGAGCGCTTCATAACCGATACCGAAGCCATCCAGGCCGAAGTGACGATCCTCCAGGAACCGCCTTCGGTGTCCAGTGAGGCGACTCTGTTGAAACCCTTCCGGCGCAGCGTGGAGGTCTTCCTGGGCCGCAATCCGGACGCGTCCAGGCTGCTTAGCATGGACCAGATCCGGGAACTGCCCTTGGGGAAAGCCATCGACACCGTGGCTGCGTTGATTCCCGCCGAGGTCAAAGAGAAACAGCCCATCCTGGACGCCCTTGAGATCGAGCCCCGGCTGGACGCAGTGCAAAAACTTTTGGAGATCGATGCGGCTCGATTCAAGGTCGAGCGCGAGGTGGACGAAAAAACCCGGGCGCGGCTGGACCAGGACCACAAACAATACGTGCTGAACGAGAAAATGCGCGTCATCCAGCAGGAGCTGGGGAAGCCTGACGAGAAAAGCGAAACAAAAAAATTCAGGGAACAAATCCTCACCGCAGGCATGACCGACGAGGCTGAAAAAAAAGCGCTCGAGGAGCTTGACCGGATGGAGGCCATGCCTCCCCAAAGCGCCGAAGCCACGGTCAGCCGCACCTACATCGATTGGCTCCTGGCCCTGCCCTGGAAGAAACTTGCCGACGAGCGCCTGGATCTGGATGAAGCCGAGATGGTCTTGGATCAGGACCATGCGGGGCTGGAGAAAGTGAAAGCCCGGATCCTTGAGCACCTTGCGGTCATGAGCAAATTGCGGGAGCGGCAGCCGGAAGCGAATGCTGGGGAAGAACGGCCCGAACCCCTGCCCATGCGCGGTCCAATCCTTTGCCTGGTGGGCCCTCCCGGGGTCGGCAAAACCAGCCTGGCTCGGAGCATCGCCCGGGCCCTGAACCGGCCCTTCGTCCGCTTTTCGCTGGGCGGCGTGCGCGATGAGGCCGAGATCCGCGGCCACCGGCGCACCTACATCGGTTCCATGCCTGGGCGCATCGTCTCACTGATGAAAAAGGCGGGTGTGCGCAATCCGCTCATGCTCCTGGACGAGATCGACAAGATGGGCAGCGATTACCGCGGCGACCCCAGCAGCGCGCTGCTGGAAGTCCTTGACCCGGAGCAGAACGCCAGCTTCCAGGATCATTATCTGGACCTCGGCTACGACCTGAGCCAAGTGCTGTTCATCGCCACCGCCAATGTGCGGCACAACATTCCAGAACCCCTGGATGACCGCCTGGAGGTCATCGACCTGGCCGGCTACACCACGCGGGAGAAGCTCGCCATCGCCAAGGGCCACCTGATTCCCAAAGCCCTCGAGCGCAATGGAATGCAGGACATGGGCATCGTGTTCGAGGACCTTGCCGTGGAAAAACTGATCCAGGGTTACACCCGCGAAGCCGGCGTGCGTCAGCTGGAGCGGGAGTTGGTGAGTGTGCTCCGGAAACTGGCGCGCCACAGCCTGCAACCTGAGAAGCTAAAAGAACAGGCCGGTGACAAATTTGATCCGATCATCACCACCGCTCGCATCCCGAAACTCCTGGGGCCTGAAAAAATCACCGAACAACGACCCGACGACCAGGCCCTTCCGGGCGTTGTGAATGGCCTGGCGTGGACTCCCACCGGCGGGGATCTGCTAACCATCGAGGCTGCGGTGCTCCCTGGCAAAGGCATCCTGAAACTCACAGGCAAGCTGGGTGAAGTGATGCAGGAAAGCGCGAACCTGGCGCTCAGTTTCGTAAGGGCCCGAGCTGAACGGCTGGGACTGAAAAAGGACTTCCTGGATACTGTCGATCTGCATGTCCACGTGCCTGAAGGCGCCATTCCCAAAGATGGGCCGAGCGCCGGCATCTCCCTGGCCACCGCGCTGATCTCGGTGTTGACGGGCATTCCCGCCAGGTCAGATATCGCCATGACCGGCGAATTGACCCTGCGCGGCCGCGTGCTTCCCATCGGGGGCCTGAAGGAAAAACTGCTGGCCGCACATCGCCTGGGACGCAAGGCAGTTCTGATTCCGGCGGAAAATGCCCGCCACCTGGAAGAGATCCCCGCGGAGGTCCGTGAGCAATTAAGCATCCACCTCGTGAGCCACATGGACGAAGTCATCCATCTGGCCCTGATGCGAATGCCGACTCCTCTGGAAACCCAGTCACCCACCCCCACGGCTGTTTCAACCTCCAGCTCCGGCCAAGATCGCGAACCTCCGACAACTCCAGCGGCCCAGTAGGGCCGCCGGAGTTGTTGGCCGGAGGCCTGTTCAGTCCCTATCCTGCTCCACCCGGGCTGGGGGCAAGGCCTCACCGGGGGTGGGTGCCATCAATGCATGGACTCCGAACTGGTGGACGAGACGTCCTCCCTGGTGGGCAATTTGGACCAGGAAGCCAAGCGCTCCGATGAAGACCACCAGGAAAAGCGTGTGGGCCGATGCATGGGCCCATCGCGGCAGTTCCCGCTTAAGGGCGATGGGGACGATGATCAACGCTGCGAACGCAAGCGCCAGTCCGCTGAAGATGACTTGCGCCGTTTCGGCGAGGTGTTCGTGGCGCTCCAGTACAGCATTGATCTCGGGGCTCCGTTCCGCGAGCTTTCCAGCAGCCTCGCCGCTAGAGGCCGCCATAAAAATCCCAACTGTTCCCAAGAACAGCATGAGGAGGGCGGCAAAGGCCCAGACCCTGTGGCGGCGCCCCATCAGCAGGGCCAAAACCAGGAATGCGGGTGTGGTGAACAGTAAGGCGATAGGGAAATGCACCAGCAGAGGATGCACTCCTGCCCATGGGGGAAGAACAGGAAACATGGTTACCTCAGGAAATGCTCAGGAAACGGCTCTTGGGAGTGAAGGAGGAAGGGCAGCGCTCCGCAGGAAGGGTCATGGAGGTCCATCCACAGACCGGGCAGACATAGAAGCTCGCGGTGGCTCCTTTCCAGGCTTCGAATTCATCCAGGGCCTGTTTGTAGAGCCTCGCGTGCTCGATCTCCGCGTTCCGGGCCAGGTTCAGGGTCTGGATGGCATCGGCATTGCCGTCCTTCCGGGCCAGGGCCAGGAATTCTGGATACATGGTGTCCTTCTCGTAGGTCTCGCCCTTCAAGGCAGCTTGGAGGTTCTCGCGACTGGAAGCCACCAGGGGTTTCTTCACGTCGGCCTTCGGTTCCCCACCCATGGTCCGGATCACCTTGGCATGGTTCGAGGCATGGATTTCCTCAGCGCGGGCCGCGGCCGCAAAAAGGTTTGCGACTTTCTGATTGCCTTCCGCCTTGGCCTTTTCAGAAAAAGCGAGGTAGGTCGCGTGGGCGTTGGACTCGCCGTTGAAGGCGGCCTGCAGGTTGGCGAGGGTGCTCTTGGAAGCGGCTGGAGCCGCGGCGGGAAGCAGGGATGAGGCAACTGCCAGGATGGCAAAGCCAGGGATCGAGAACGTGCGCATGGTGAATCCTTTCAAAGGGGGACAAAGCCCAGGCAATAGCTAATGCATCCCTTGTGCCAGTGCGGAAGAACCACGCCCTGCTTGGATTTGCGCAAACCTGGTTGCAGAAGAAGGTGGGGATTCGTCCGAATCCTTGAACAATCCGTCAGGATTCTTGGACGCGCCGCTTGACCTTATAGTGCAGATCGCTTCTGGAAATTCCGAGCCGACGGGCAGCTTCAGCCTGGACACCACCGCTTTGGGCCAGGGCACGATCCAGCAGGGCTCCCTCCAAGCCCGCGATCACGATCGGCAAGTCCACAGTGGGTGGAAGGGACTCCACATACGCTTCGATACCCCTTGCTTTCGGACTCCAACTGCCCCCAACCGGAAAGTTCTCTGAGCCGATCACCTCTCCCGTAGCCAGAATGCAGGCCCGTTCAATGAGATTTCTCAGTTCACGCACATTGCCGGGGAAGGGGTAGGCGGACAAACGCGCAAGCGCCCCCTCCCCCAGGCTACGATTTGGAAGCCCCATCTCCTGCGCCGCCTTCGACAGGAAGTGGGCCACGAGGAGCGGTAGATCCTCCATGCGCTCCCGGAGCGGAGGAACCCGCAGGGGAAACACTGCCAGCCGATAGTAGAGATCCTCCCGGAAAAGTCCTTCCCGCACCCGCTCTTCTAGGTTCCGGTGGGTGGCCGCCACGACCCGAACCTCCACCTTGCGGGTGCTCCGGCTCCCCACCCGCAACACCTGCCCGTCCATCAGGACCCGCAGAAGCTTGGCCTGCAGCGCGGGCGGCATCTCGCCCGCTTCATCCAGGAATAAAGTGCCCCCATGGGCTGTCTCGAACAGCCCTGGCCGGGCCCGGTCCGCGCCGGTGAAGGCACCCTTCTCATGGCCGAATAGTTCGCTTTCCAGCAGGTTTTCCGGCATCGCAGCGCAATTCAGGGCCACGAAAGGCCCCCCGGAACATGCGCTTCGATCATGGATGGCCCGGGCCACGAGTTCCTTTCCTGTGCCCGTCTCCCCTGAGATGAGTACTGTCGCCTGGGTGGGCGCCACCCGTTCGATGGCATCCAGGAGCTGGTTCATCCCCTGGCTCAGCCCCAATAATTCCCGGCCTCGGTCCACCCGCCCCGCCTCGTCTTTCAGGCGGCGGTTCTCCCGCATCAGGGCGCCATGGGCCAGGGCCCGGCGCACGGCGGCTTTGAGCCCTTCAGGATCGAAGGGTTTGGAGATGATGTCGAAAGCCCCCTGGCGCATGGCCTGGACCGCCAGCGTGACGCTGGCGAAAGCGCTCAGGAAGAGCACAGGCACTGTCTCATCCGCGCGGCGGACCCCATCGAGCACATCAAGGCCCTCGCCATCCCCCAGCTTCTGATCGGTGATCACTAGATCCGGAATTTCCCGTTCAAGGCTCCCGAGGGCCTCGACCAGGCTCCCTGCCTCGGCGACCCGATGTGATTCCTCTTCCAATAGCAGGCGCACGAGACGCCTTAGATTCGCTTCATCGTCCACCAGCAGGATTTGCTTCACCTGGCCTCCATGGATCGGCCCGCAGGCAGATCCAGCGTCAGCCGGACCTGCCCTTCCCGATTATCCTCCAGGACCAGATCGCCTCCATGCGCCCTTGCAATGGAACGGGTGATGGCTAGGCCAAGGCCGGTCCCCATGGGCTTCGTGCTCTGGAAGGGCTCCCCAAGCCGGTCTGCCATGGCTTGAGGGACTGGGGCGCCCGTGTCTTCGACCCAAAGGTGAATCCTCCCGTTTTCCAAATGCCCGCCCAGACTGATGCGCCCGCCGGGCGGCGTGGCATCAAGCGCGTTCATCAGCAGGTTCAGCAGGGCCTGCTGGATCTGAAAGGGATCAAGGTCTCCTTCCCGGTCTTCCGGCGGAACCAGGACCAGTTCGATTCCAGCTTCCTCCGTACGGTGCCGGGCAAGGCCCCATGCGGCTCCAAGGATGGTGGCGAAGGTTACCCGCCTTAGTTCTGGTGGCCGCTGTCGGGCATAGGAAAGAAAGTCACCGGTGAGCTGTTCCAGTCGTTTGGATTCCTGGGCGATGGTCTCGAGGCATTCGGCGCGAGCCTCCGTCGAGGCGCCGGGCCGACTGGCGGCGGACGCGGAACACGAAATCATCGTCACCGGATTGCGGATCTCATGGGCGATGGCGAAGGAGAGCTTGCCGATGGCGGCCAGACGCTCCTCTTTCACGAGCTGGTCCCGCGCCGCGGCTAGTTGGGAAAGGCTCTGCTGAAGCGCCTCTTCCCGGTTCCAAAGCTGATGGGCCAGCAGGCGGACCACGCCGGCCACCAGGATGAAGATCAAGGCGACCGTGGTGGCTTCGAAGTATTCCACCAATTGCCCCTGCGGGAGGACGCCCAGCGGGATCCAGACTTGGAGGACGGTAAGGCCCGTCACCACTGCCACCGTCAGGATCAAAGCCGGGAGACGGAACCAGAAGGCTGCTGCGATGACCGGAATCACCAGCAGGACCACGTGGTGGCTCTCCTGTCCCGCACTGAGGGCAGACAAGAGGGAAGCAAAGGCGATATGGGCGGCCACGGTGAGGGCCGCATAGATTTTCGTGCCTTTCTGTCCCAACTCCACCGGGGGTCTAGCCAGCAGCGCCAGTTCGCCCAGCTGCATCAGGAATCTGGCCGAAAGCGCCACGGCGCTGCCCGTGCTGAGGATGCCGAGGACCGGCCTGAAAATGAGATGAAGCCCCAGCAGCCCGAGCATCACGCCGAGATTCAACAGGATCAGCACTCCGTTTTCCTGGCGGAAGGAATTGAAATCCATGGGCTGAGGCTGGACCCTGTCGCGCATCCCCGCAGGATGCTACGAATGCCCGGTCTCATGGGGCACAGTTTGGGATCGGCGGCACGGTGGCTGCAGGCAGCTTAACTGCTCCATTTCCATCCTGCGGGCTGGTAGCCTGGAACCATGCGTTTTCTATCCAGCCATGTCATCCATTTCTTCCTCATGGGCCTCGGCATTTCCGTGGTGCTGGGGATGATCACGCCGACGACCCGCCCAGAGCGAACGCGGATGAGCATCATTAAACATCTGGGGGGCTTGGTGGGTATCGGCTTGGTGCTGGCATGGGTGATGTATCTCCTGCCCCGGCACCCCATCCGCTTTTAAGTCGTGTTGGAAGCCGTACGCGTCCGGACAGAAACCCTTCTGCACTGGGTTTCAAACCGGGCAGAGGCCTTGTGGCGGCTCCTGGCGCAGCGTTTCCCGCGACTTGGAGAGGTGGGACACTTCACGTGGGAAGTCTTCAAGAAATACAACCATGACGACTGCTTCAGCTACGCCGCCAGCCTGTCCTTCTGGCTGATCGTCAGCCTCGTGCCCATGTCCACGCTGCTGTTCAAGCTTCTGGGACTCCTGCTGGGTTCCAAGGCCCACGGAAAGGCTTTGGTGATGGTGCTCTTTAATGTGTTCCCCTATCTGCCTGTGGAATTTGTGCGGGACACCATTCAGAACAGCCAGAAGATCGGAGCCATGGGTTTTTCATGGGCCGTGCTCATGCTGGGCGGCCTGTGGTGCGTGAACCAGCTCGATACCAGCCTGGCGCACGTGTTCGGCATCCGCATACGCAAGCAGCGCCAGACCCGGAGATTCCACCTGGTTCGCCGAGGCATCCTGGTGGTGGGCGCCGTGCTTCTGCTGGCCATCTTCATGGCCCTGCTCACCGGCAGCTTCCTGGGCAACCTGCTTGGCTTCCCCAAGACCCTGCTATTGCCGGTTCTGACCCCACTTTTGGGGCTGCTGGTGGTGACTTTGATTCTTCAGCATCTGCCCCGCTGCCATGTCCGTTTCCGGCACGCGTTCCTGGGAGCCTTGGTCTCCACATCGCTTTGGTGGATCGCCAAAAGGTTTTTTGCGGTCTACCTGAGCCACACCCTCACGTTTGGCATCATGTACGGGTCGCTGAGCAGCATCATCGCGGCCCTGCTTTTTCTGTATTACAGTTGCGCTATTTTCTTGCTGGGCGCTGAAATCACGGCGGCCTTCTATCGTCATGAGACAGGCGCGTTTCAGATACCCCCTGAGCTCCGAAAAGCTTAGAGGGCTATTCCTCGTCCCTATCTTTCCCGGCTGCCGGAATCGTGAAGCCTTGAGCCCGGTATTCATTCAGCTTGTTGCGAACCGTGCGCAGCGCCACGCCTAGAAGTTGCGCACACCGTGTCCGGTTGCCTTCCACGGCAGCCAAGGTCGAAAGCAACCAGAATCGTTCCAGATCCGGCAAGGCCAAACCCAGCGGCAATGCCACCAGAGTGCCCAAGGGTAAGGTCGTGGCAGGGACCTTCGGATCTCCGAAAATAGCTTCCCGCTTTGAATCGGACATTGCTCCGCGCCGAAGAGCTGGCTGCGAGAGATCCTGGTCGACCATGGGGCGGGATGCTCGTTCTGGCGGATCCGGTGGGATGTCGACGAGCATGTCGGGTGGCAGCAGCCAAGCCAGATCATCCTTGGTGAGGGTTGGCGCCTTTGTCAGCGCGGCTGCCCGCATCACTGCGCCTTCCAATTCCCGCGCATTGCCTGGCCAATCGTGCCGGGCGAGGGCAGCAAGGAAACTCGGCGCCAAGTTGATGGGTGGGCGTGTGTTGGCCCTGGAGAAGTGCTCGGCCACGTGGGCAGCCAACATTGAAACATCCTGCACCCGCTCCCGCAGCGGCGGAATTCGCACGGGCACCACATCCAGGAAATAGCGCAGTTCTTCTTTGAACCGGCCAGCCTTGACTTCGGCCACCAGATCCCGGGTCGTCAGAGCGATCACCCGGATATCCCTTGCGGGCGGGCGTCCAGCTCCGGGCTCCACTCGATTCCGCAACCGGCGGAGCAGCCATTCCTGCTGCGCGCTGTTCAAGGCACTCACCTCGTCAAGCAGCAAGGTCCCCCCGTCGGTGCGGTAAAGCAGTGACACCGCATCCTCGTTGCCATGGAGGCTATGAGGGTGGGGCGACAATCCATCGGGGTCGGCGATGGCGGGAAAACCGTCGGAAGCTGAATCCTCACCGCAGCGCACCGCCACCCAAGGACCAGCCTTGCGGTTTCCCGCCAGATGAATGAGCCTTGCCAGCCGTTCCCCGTCTGAGCTTTGCGCGGCCTCGATGACCACATTCGCGCGGCTGTCGGCGGCCCGCCGTGCCCGATACAGATTTTCGGCGAAGACCTTGTCCTGGGTGAGCAGCACCAACCCATCACCCCAGGTTTCGGCTTTGAGCTGATCGTCTCCTCGAATGGCTCGCCAGAGCGCTGCCACAAGGCTTTCGGGGCTGAAGGGCTTGATGATCGAAGCGAATACTTGGGCCAGGTAAGGATGCTCGACGGGGTGGCCCACCGCCGGGGGCGTCAGAACATGAAGAATGGGCAAACCCGTGATGACCGAGCTCAGTCGGCTGGTGAGCAGAAGGCTATCGGAGGCCCCTTCCCGACCGGGTTTCGGGGGCTGGTTCCATTTGGCGCCGGACACGACTGCATCAAAGGCTCCCGGACGTAGCAGATGCAGGGCCTCTTCCCCACTGCGAGCCTGTTCCACCACGAAGCCCGCTCGCTTTAGGCTGAACGCCATGCCGTCTCGAATACCCGGTTCCTCATCAACCACCAACACGCGCAGAGAACTCGCCATGGCTTTCTTTTGCCCTTCCAGTACGACTCGAGGAGTACAAGGCCATTCTCCCGGAATCGTTTGCCTTTAGGAAGTTTTTACCTGCCGCTTCAAAAGCCGCTTCGGTCCAGGCTGAGTCGGAATTTCCCCACGGAGCGGATCGCCATGCCGGCCGATGAGCAGGTAGAGCTGGCGCCGACTCACGCCAAGTCTCCGGGCAGCTTCTACCCGATTCCCAAAACTCCGGCGCAGGGCACGATGCAGAAGCAGCCGTTCGAGTTCATGCAGGTTCGTGGCTAAATCCTCAGCTTCGGGTTCCCCCGTTTCGGTGGCAGATGGGTCTTCCAAAGTTTCAGGCAGTTGCCCGAGCAACTTCCACCGCACCAGGCGGTTTCTAAGACCACGGAGATTCCCCGGGCAGGGCAGGGCGCCCAGGGCCCTAATTACATGGTGCAGCGGACTCGCGATGCCTTCTTCCTCCGCGAGACTGGTCAGGCAATTCCCTATGACTGGTGGATCCTCCTCCAGGCTTTCCAGTCGCAGGACCAGGCATCGGCTGCTGGCATCGCACACCTGCTTCGCCTCCGGCGATAGGTGGGAAGCAAAAACGCCCCTTGGATTCTCCCTCAACCAACTCATCAACTCAGGAGTATCCACCCGTTCCGCGTCATCAAAACACGACACCTGCCGACGGTCCGCCAGGATCCTGGCGAGAGTGCTCACACCGCTGCCCAGGGCACCAAATACCCAAATCGGCTCAGATCGTCCCACCAAAGCATCCAGGCTATTGCCCCATCGGGCAAAGCCTGGCATGCGCTCCAGCGGAATCATGGGTTTAGGGCCTGAAAGGGAATAAAGATGCCATTTCAGGTCCTTAACAGACTTCGTGCATCCAGCCATGGGTATCAGGCACTAAGCCGTGCTGGATATTGAGCAGCGTATCCCTCAATTTTGCTGCGATGGGTCCCGTTTCGCCACCGTTCACCGTCCAATCGCCCTGCATGGATTTCACTCGGCCGATGGGCGTGATGACCGCCGCGGTGCCGCAAGCAAAGGCTTCCGTCATTCGGCCTTCCATCAGCGCAGCCTTCCATTCATCCACAGTGATCTTGCGCTCTTCGGCACCGAGACCCAGTTCTGAAGCCAGTTCCAGAATGCTGCGGCGGGTTATGCCTGGCAACAGAGTTCCGGTTAGTTCTGGCGTCACGACCACGGAGCGGCCACCCTCCTTGTAGACGAAGAAGATGTTCATGCCGCCCATCTCCTCGACATTCGTGCGATGCACTGCATCCAGCCATACCACTTGATCGCAGCCCTTGGCTTTAGCTTGTTTCTGGGCCACCAGGCTCGCCGCGTAATTGCCGGCACATTTCGCGAATCCCGTCCCGCCTGGGGCGGCCCGGACGTAGTCCTCGCTGATCCAGACAGTCACTGGCTTCACGCCGCCGGAAAAGTAGGCACCGGCCGGAGAAGCGAAAAGGATGAAGAGATATTCATGGGAAGGCCTCACGCCAAGCGCCGCTTCGGTTGCGATCATCAGTGGCCTCAGATAAAGACTTTCTCCGATGGCCGTGGGCACCCAGGCCTTGTCCTCGCGGATGAGCGCGTCAGCGGCTTCCACAAAAATTTCCTCGGGCAGCTGTGGCATCGCCAGCCGCTCGGCGCTGTGGTTGAATCGCTGGGCGTTCGCGAAAGGGCGGAAGGTTTTCACGCCTCCATCCGGCTGGCTGTAGGCTTTGAATCCTTCAAAGATCGCCTGGCCGTAATGCAGCACCGATGAGGCCGGATCAAGCATCAGCGGCCCATAAGGTTGCAACAGGCCGCGCTCCCAACCACCATGCTCGGTGTGACGCACCGTCACCATGTGCTCAGAAAATACTTTCCCGAATCCGGGATTGATCATGCGGGCTTTGCGTTCCATATCAGAAACGCGGTGCTCAGACGGGCGGACATCGATGTAGGACAAGACGGAGAGGGCCACGAGGACTCCTTTTCAAATAACGGCCGACAAACGCACCGGCAGGAGACGCGAGAACCGCTGAAGGGACTCTCGGGTGGGGGGTGGGTCACATTACCTATTCAGCATGGCCGATCTTATTGAAAATTTCATGCCTCTTCAGGAAAAGAGCCCTCCGTCACATCCTTGCGAGGAGCCCCCGCAGTCCAAAACTCGTTTCAGGCCGACTAAATTAGGGCTGTGGCCTGGTGAGCGCTCCGGGATGGGAGGCCCAAACGGGTGTGGTATACATCAGAGATTGTCCACGCCGGCGCCCTTCTTGAGCGCGCCCCATTCTGGGAACCCAACGATGTCCCGTCTCCAAACCCTCCTGATGGTTTCAAGCATTCCCCTTGTGGCCTGCGCAACGCAGTCGAGCGACCCCAAACCCACCACCATGGCCGTGCCTATGACCGCATCCATCGCCAGCAACCCGTTTTACCTGGCCAGCACCCTGCCATTTCAGGCGCCTCCCTTTGACAAGATCAAGGAGAGCGATTATCGGCCCGCCCTCGAAGAGGGGATGAAGCGGCACAGGATGGAAATCGATAAAATCGCAAACAACAGGGCTGCCCCGACCTTCAACAACACTTTTGTGGCCATGGAAAGGTCCGGCGCGATGCTCACCCGCGTGAGGTTGGCCTTTGTTGGCGTTGCGGGGGCGAACACTTCGGATGGGCTGCAAAAGCTGCAAGAGGAAGTCGCTCCAAAACTCGCAGCGCATCAGGATGCGATCGGGCTGAACGCCAAACTTTTCAACCGGGTCTCGGCTGTGTACAACAAGCGCGATTCCCTGAAGCTCGACCCCGAGTCCAGACGCCTGGTCGAAGTGACCTATCTCAATTTCGTCCTCGGCGGCGCCAAGCTGTCTGATGTCCACAAGGACCAATTGAAGGAACTGAATAAAGAGGAATCAACCCTCAGCGCGCAATTCTCGAACAAACTGCTGGCTGCCGCCAAGAGCGGGGCGCTGGTCGTTGACGATAAAGCGAAACTGGCGGGTCTCTCCGAGGGAGACCTGGCTGCCGCAGCCCGTGCGGCCAAGGAACGCAAGCTGGATGGCAAGTGGGTATTGACCCTGCAAAACACCACCCAGCAACCGAGGCTGCAGGACCTGAACGACCGCGCCACCCGCGAAGCGCTTTTCAAAGCCTCCTGGAACCGCACGGAAAAGGGTGATGGCAACGATACCCGCGATCTAATTTCGCGGCTGGCCCAGCTGCGCGCGCAGCGCGCCAAGCTGCTCGGATTCCCAAGCTACGCGGTCTTGAAGCTGGTGGATCAGATGGCCAAGACGCCTGAAGCCGCCATCACCTTCATGCAGAATCTTGTAGGGGCCGCCACCACCCGCGCACAGGCCGAGGCCAAAGACATCCAGTCGCTCATCGATGAACAGAAGGGTGGCTTCAAGCTCGAACCATGGGATTGGTCCCACTATGCCGAGCAGGTGCGCAAAGCCAAGTACGATTTGGATGACGCGCTGATCAAGCCCTACTTTGAGGTCAACACCGTGCTGCAGGATGGCGTGTTCTATTCCGCCACCCAGCTCTACGGCATCAGTTTCAAGGAGCGCAAAGATATCCCGGCATACCAGGAAGATGTGCGCGTGTTCGAGGTCTTCGACAAGGACGGCAGTTCCTTGGCGCTGTTCTATTTCGACCCTTTCAAACGCGACAACAAGAACGGTGGAGCCTGGATGGACAATTTCGTCAACCAGTCGAAGCTGCTCGGCACAAAGCCGGTGATCTACAACGTCACCAACTTCACCAAGCCAATGGCTGGCCAGCCAGCGTTGTTGTCCTTTGATGATGTGGTCACGATGTTCCACGAGTTCGGCCACGGGTTGCACGGACTCTTCGCCAGCCAGCAATATCCATCCCTTTCAGGCACTGCCACTGCGCGCGATTTCGTGGAATTCCCCTCCCAGTTCAATGAGCATTGGGCGACTGAGCCAACAATCTTCGCCCACTACGCGAAACATTTCAAAACCGGCGAGCCCATGCCCCAGGCGCTTGTGGACAAGCTCAAAAAGGCAGCGACGTTCAACAAAGGCTATGGCATGACCGAAACCATCGCAGCAGCCCTGCTCGACATGAAATGGCACAGCCTGGGTGCCCAGTCAGCGATACAGGATGCTGATCGATTCGAGGCCCAGTCACTGAAGCAGGACAAGATCGACCTGAGCTACGTGCCGCCCCGCTATCGCTCCAGCTACTTCCTGCACATCTGGAGCAACGGCTACGCAGCTGGTTATTACGCCTACCTCTGGACCCAGATGTTGTCCGACGACGGGTTTGAGTGGTTCAAGGAGAATGGCGGTCTCACCCGTGAGAATGGCGACCGGTTCCGCGCCATGGTGCTATCCCGGGGGAACAGCGAGGAACTGGACAAGCTGTACCGCGACTTCCGTGGCAAGGCCCCCAGCGTGGAGCCGATGCTGATCAACCGAGGTTTGAAGTCCGCCAATAAATAAGGATTGCCCGGATTTACAGATCCAGCAGACCAGCGACCTCGAAACGAAGTTCCGGGATGCCTGTCCCTTTGGCAGCGCTGACCCAGGCCATGTCGCCTGGCAGGATATTCAGAATCGCCGCGACATCCTTGCGTTGTTTGAGAGCCTTGCTGGGTTTGACCTGATCGCCTTTGGTCGCCACGATGCGGTACGGCAGGTCCATGGACCGGAGCCAATCCAGCGTCTGAAGGTCCAGTTTGGTGGGGCCTACCTCCGCGTCCACCAGCACGAAAATCATTCGCAGGGTTTTCCTGCCCGTCAGGTAGCCGCTGATCATCTGCTCCCAACTAGCGCGTTCCTTGGCAGGGCCTGCGGCGAACCCATAGCCTGGAAGGTCCACGATCCAACGGTCTTTACCCGTGAGAAAAACATTGATGAGCCGGGTCCGCCCGGGAGTCTTCGAAACCCTTGCCAGTTGCTTGTGATTCGTCAGGGCATTCAGCAGCGATGACTTCCCAACGTTGGAACGCCCGATGAACGCCACCTCCGCGTGGCATACGCCGAGCTGCTTCATGTCGGAAGCGGAAATCAGGAAGCGAGCATCGAAAAGGGGTGTGGCCATTGATTAACAATACCCGGCAAAAGCCCCGGAGATGGATTCACACCACCACGGTGCTCGCAGGCGCTGGCTGGTCGAAGGCCAATCGGCCGTGATCAAGGCCCAGCACCCGTTTGCGCATTTTTTGGATCAGGCTGCGGTCATGGGTGGCGACCAGGACAGTTGTTCCTTGCACATTGATACGCTCAAACAGTGCCATTATTTCGGCGGCGAGATCCGGATCGAGATTGCCCGTCGGCTCATCCGCCAGCAGCACCAGCGGGTCGTTCACCAGGGCCCGTGCGATCGCCACACGCTGCTGCTCGCCGCCTGAGAGCTGCAGCGGATAACTGCTCAGCTTGTGCTGAAGGCCCACCAACTTGAGCGCACGGAAAGTGCGCTGTTTCTGCTCGGCAAAGGGCACGCCCAGGATGCGCAGCACGAAGGACACATTCTCGAAGATCGTCATGGTGCGGATCAGCTTGAAGTCCTGGAACACGACACCCAGCTTACGCCGCAGATAGGGGATCTCCTTGACGGGCATCGAGGCCAACCGATGCCCCGCCACGATGATCTCGCCCATGCTGGGCACCTGTTCCCGGAAGATCAGCTTGAGCAGAGTCGATTTGCCCGCACCGGAAGGACCGGTGAGAAAGATGAACTCCCCCGGATCGATGGCAAAGCTCACATCCGACAGCGCGGTGTGGATGCGATCGTACTGCTTGCTTACATGTGTGAGTGTGATCATTGGATTTTAAAGCCGCTCCACCAACATGGCCACTCCCTGGCCACCACCCACGCAGAGCGCGGCGATGCCCAGCTTCTTATTTTCATCTTGCAGGATGTGCAGCAGAGTTACCAGAACGCGCGTGCCGCTGGCACCTATCGGATGGCCGATGGCAATGGCGCCGCCACGCAAATTCACTTTGGATTTATCCAGTTCCGGCAAGTCGCGGAGCACGCCAAGGCTTTGCGCCGCGAAGGCCTCGTTCAGTTCGAACACATCGATGTCGCTAAGCTTGACGCCTGTCTTGGCCAGTAATTTCTGGATGGCGGGAACCGGCCCCAGTCCCATGGTGGCTGGATCCACGCCAGCTTGGGCGAACCCTAGAATACGAGCGATGGGTTTGAAGTTTTTCGCGGCGGATTCCGAAGCCAGCACCACAGCGGCTGAACCATCATTGACGCCCGAAGCGTTGCCAGCGGTCACGGTGCCGTCCTTCTGAAAGGCTGGTTTCAGCTTGGCCAATCCTTCTGCGCTTGCATCTTGCTTGATGTACTCATCCTTCGAAAAAACGGTGTCTCCTTTTTTGCCTTTGATGGTCACGGAAAATATTTCGCGATCGAAATTCCCTGCGGCTTGAGCTGCAGCCGCTCTTTGCTGGCTATGAAGGGCGAACGCATCCTGGTCTTCCCTTGTGATGCCATATTTCGAGGCGATGGCTTCGGCCGTGATGCCCATGTGGGTGTCTCCGTGGCCGCACCAGAGGCCGTCCTGGATCATGCTGTCCAGAAGCTGGACATGGCCCATGCGGGCGCCCCAGCGGGCGGAAGGGAGCAGATACATAGCGTTGCTCATGCTCTCGGTGCCGCCGCCGATGGCGATGTCCGAGTCGCCCGCAGTGATGCTTTGGGCGGCCAGGGCCACGGCCTTGAGACCGCTGCCACATACCTGGTTGGGTGTATGGGCCGGGGTGCTGAAGGGGAGGCCTGCCTTCAGAGCCGCCAGCCGCGCCACATTCTGGCCCGAACCCGCCTGGAGCACGTTTCCCAGGACCACATCGCCGATGTGGTCGGCAGGTACGCCTGCGCGTTTGATCGCCTCCTGGATTGCCAAACATCCCAACTCGACTGAATTAAAAGACTTAAGACTCCCCCCAAAGGAGCCGACTGCGGAACGGGTGGCAGCGAGGATATAGATGGACATGGAATTCTCCTGATACCCAACAGTCTAATGCACCCCGCTTTAAATCCAGTTCTAACCCACTTCGAAAAGACTCCGTAGACACTTCACGAGGGTCCGACCCCGGCCTTTTTGCAAATGGAACCATCATGCGACTAACAACCTTGATCCCCCTTGCCGCCCTCCTAGCCGCCGGCGTCCTGCAGGCCCAAAAACCGCCCACGCCTCCGGCACCCCCCACCCCACCCGAGCCTCCTTCTGCCCCATCCTGGGCATTGAGCGGCCCAACCCGGACCGAGCAGAGGAATGAGAAGCTCCAGTACGGGTCCAAGCTATGGGTCAAGAATCGGAACGGCGGGATCAAGGTCACTGGTTGGGACAAGGAAGAAGTGGCGCTCACGGCGCTGATCCGGGACACCGAACGGCGGAAAGTGGAATTAGTCCTGCAACACATCGGCGCGGATCTGGACATCGAAGCTGTCTTCCAGCAGCCTTCATGGTCCTTCGGCTTCGTCACTTCGCCCCGGTGCGAGATGACCCTGAACGTGCCTAGAAAGGTGCTGGGATTTTTCCACACGACCAATGGCAGCGTGGTGGCCTCAAACTTGGAAGGCTATGCCCGCTGCGAAACCACCAACGGCGATGTCAAGGTTCGCGACATCAAGGGCGAGGTCCAAGCTGAAAGCACCAATGGCACCATCGAGGCCATCAACCTGAAAGCCCGTATCAAGGGAGGCACAACCAACGGCAGGCTGGTGATTGAAAATGTCGAGGGCGGCATCAATCTCGAAACCACCAACGGTGGCATCTCCGCCAAGAATCTGGATGGCTGGGGGGAAGGCATAAAGCTGGAGAGCACCAATGGCGGCATAGATGTCGAACTTGGCTCCGCCAGTGGCGACATCCTGCTTGAAAACACCAATGGTTCGCTTGAGATCAATATTCCGGGCAGCCAGGTCATTGAGAAAGAAAAGCACAGCGCGCACATCAAACGCCCTGGCAAGAACCAGCGCATCGATTTGAACACCACCAACGGGCATATCAGCATCAAGTAAGCCATTAGATGCATCCTCAGCTAAGCCGTCGTTCAATAATTAGTTATTCGTTCCAAAGGCAAGAACGGCATAAGCGGCCGTTACGAATTAACCAGAAAAGCGCTGGTTATTTCGTAACGGTCGCTAAGCTTGGTGGGTGAGACTTTTCTGCTGGATCCTAGCCATCACCATGACCGTAGTGCTTCCGGGCCAGGGACCGGAAACCACTGAGCGGAGGCTTGCGAATGGCATGCGCGTGCTCGTGGTCGAGCGCCCCAGCGGCGGAATGGTCCACGCGGCCCTGTTTATCAGGGGCGGGCGCAGCGATTCAGGGGGTCTTCCGCCAGCTTCAGTGGAAATGCTCGCCCGCAGCTTGTTCGGACGCTGCACTCCTGCTGATCTCTCCGGCAAAACCGGTGCGGTTGTGCAGGAGGAAGAAGCCCTGTACGAATCAATGCGGCAGGAAACGCTCCAGCGGTTGCGCTTTGAGCCTGGAGCCCCACCTCCTGAGGTGGCCGCACTGCATGCCCAAGCCATGGCTCGGTTGCAAACTGAGTTCGGGGACACCACATCGCTGGATCTCTTTGAGCAGCTTGGCGTGACAGCCCGGATTTGCCATACGAACGCCGATTTCATTTCTGCTTCCTTCGACCTTCCAGCGAACCAATTGGAGCCCTGGACAAGGCTTGAAGCCAAGCTTTTGAAACAGACGAATCTGTTTCGCTTCCCATTGGAACGGGAACGCTGGCTCGAAGAACTTCGAAGGTCCCAACTGACTGATCCCGGCCTTTCACCCCTGCTCGGGAGCGCCTTTGTTGGTCAACGCTACGCTTCAGCCATGGACGAGAATCCCGGTGCCATCGCTGGCCTCACGCGGGCTGATGCCAAGGCCCTCGCAGCAAGACTGCTCTCTCCCGACCGCATTCTCCTGGTGATGGTTGGAGATATCTCCGCTGAATCCATCGTGCCCTTTCTGGAATCAAGTTTCGGCGAATTGGGGAGCAATTCTGAAACCGAGCCCTTCCCTTCGAGTTCCATCCCTTCCATGAGCACCCTGCGATTACAGGTCTCCCGATTGGCATATCCGCGCCTCTACATGGGTTGGCGCGTTCCCCCCGCTTCCTCCATGGACACGTTGGCCTTGACGCTGACGACCAGACTGCTCGGCCAAGGGTCCAGCGGGAGGCTTCAAACCCTTGTGGATCACGGCTTGGCCCGAAGTGTGAAGGCGGAGCTAGGTGTCCCAGGCGCAAGAGCGCTGAATCTGTTGCTCATTACAGCAGAGCCAGAAGAAGGCCATAGCCTCGCGGAATTGGAAATTGCCATCCGCGGCGAAGTACTCAGGCTCATGGAAGAATTGGTTCCAGGCGATGAATTTCAGAAAGCATTGAACCAGATCGAACTCCAGAATTTGACGGCGGAAGAAGACCCCGCCACCCTGGCCGCAACCCTTGGTTCTGGCTGGGCGGTGCTTGGGGATTGGCGCCAAGCCTTCATTCCAGCCAAGCGCCGCCAGCAGATTGGACTCGAGGAAATCCAACGGGTGGCGCGCCTTCATCTGACCATGGATGGCGTCATCCTCGGGATCGTCGAACCAGACCGCAGCCTGACTGAAGATCCATTGGACCACAAACTAGCGCAGGCCCTGCGGGCCTTGGCCCTTCGCAAGGGCGTCGAACCTGCCAAAGCGGAGACCCTTGTACAGGAGGGGTTGAGGCAATTGCAAATGCTTACGCGGGATCAGCGAGCCGCCACGCTGAAGCTGCTGGATCCAATATTCAAAGATTCAAAATCCAAGGAAGTGCCATGAAATTGATCATGGCGGCCCTCTTGATGGCATTGCCGTTGGCCGCCCAGTCCAACGCAGAGGGTCCTCAATTTTTCCGGTTGCAAAATGGATTGCGAGTGCTGCTCTTGGAGAATCACCAGCATCCCTTGATTCGCCTTCAACTCAGAACAGTCTGGGCGCTCCCTGAGCCCAGTGAAGCGATTCCCAGCGCAGCGGCCAAAGGCCCTGAAACGAAGGGAAACCCGTCAAGCCAAATACCCCCGGGGCAGACCTCTCTCGAATCCCTGGCGTTGGGCGTTCTTGGCAAGTGTTCCGTGGGCCACCGCAGCCGATCGGCTTTCAATCGCGCAGTGGAAGAACGGGGCCTGAGCCTATGGCTTTCTGGTAAACCCGATGGCCCGCTGTGGATTCTCTCAGGAGGGAGTCCCGAGGTTGAATCGGTCTTCTCATTGCTGGCGGATGCCGTGATGCGACCGATTCTTGAAGGCCCTGATCTCGATGCTGTGAAGCTCCGATTCATTCACGAGCTTCATGAACAGGGAAGCCGAAAGAACGCAAGAATGGATTTCCTTCACCAGCTCGAACGACCAGACTTGGATCTGGGGCTCTTATCAGAGAAAAACCTTAGCCAAATCTACCTTGAACAACTGCAGCGTTTCATTTTGACAACCCTTCGGCCGGATCGCGCGGTTCTCGCCATTTCAGGCGATCTGAATCTGTCTCAGGCGAGGCAGCTCGCTCAACTGAATTTTGGCACCTGGAATGAAGGCAGTGATGTCAATGCCCCCCTTGTCTTGAAGCTCTCGTCCAGCGCCTTGAAGCACCCTCCGATGATTGTGCCTTCGGATCAAAAGGAAACGATCATCGCATTGCCCTTCCTGGCCTTGGATGCAAAGCAACGCGCTGCGCAGGATTTATTGAGCATCTGGCTACCCCGATCGCTGAGGCCGGATCTCTGCTCCATCTACCATGGAGCAGCTGGCTGGCATTCCTTGATCCTCGCCACAGAAGGTATGGAAGCTTCCCTGCGGAGAGAATTGCTGGCGATTAAAAAATCAGGATTGAAGACCGAGGATCTGGAACAGGCAAAATCCCTTTGGATCGCGGGCAGACGGGCCTTGGCGCTACATCCCCAGGAGCAGCTCTCTTTCGCGGCGGAAGAAACCCTGTCGGGCCTGAAGCCATCCGAACAGGAAATCCAGGCCGTTGATCTGCACGGCTTCAATGCAACCTTGAGGTCATGGCTGGATCTCGATTCAGCGAGGATTCTGGTGCTTGGCGGCAATTGATCAACCGTTCAGAAAACTCATTGGGCCGCTGCACATTGGACCTGTTGAGCAGCACCACCCATCGCGTCGGCCTGCGGCCGACATACAGGCTCCAACTCCGCGAACGGAGTGAGCGGGAGGGCGCACTGCGCCCGATAGCTGGAGGGGACGTAGCTCCTTCGACTTGCTGCGGTGCACCACCCATCGCGTCGACCTGCGGTCGACATAAGACCCGCTGCCCCTGCGGGGCGCCACGTGGGCTGAAAGCCCAAGGTGGGAATCGCTAGTTCGGGGGTGTCAGCTTGATAGGTGCGGGCCAAGCGGCGCAGGCTCATCTTGAGGGATGTCCTAAATGGTGGCCG
>JANYJQ010000050.1 GCA_025358435.1 Holophagaceae bacterium | reverse complement strand
GTCGTCAAGGCCTTTCGGATCCACGGTGGGGAGTTCCAGCGCTTCGCAGAATTCCTTCCAGAACGATTGGGAATTGGCCTCCTCGCTTCCGGCGGAGCCTTTCCATCGCGCAATGAAGTCCTGGATGCTGAGGGGCATGGGAAAAGTCTAGCGGGGGAGTCGGGAAAGCGGAGTTGATGGATTCAGGCCTGATCCATCCGCCGCCGCGCTTCCTCGAAGTCGTGGAGGGTGTCCAGGTCCAGTTCCCCCCCCGGCAGAGGAAGGGCCAGCACGGCGGTCTCGGCCAGCAGGGCGCGGGCTCCCCGGTCCCCGGTCAGGCCCTTCATCGCTTCGAAGCAGCGGCGTGGAAACATCGCGGGAATGCCGACCGTGCCGGCGTAGGCCGCCGCGATGATGCGGTCCGGTTCCCGGCGGTGGGCATGCAGCATGGCGATCAGGAAGAAACCATCCACCGCGGGCTGGTCGCAGGCCATGACCAGGGCCGCACACGCATCTTGAGGCACCACCCGGATGCCAGCGCGGATGGAGGACGCCATGCCTTCGTTCCAAGCCTTATTGACGACCGGGCTGACTGGAAGGCCGGCAAGCGCACCTTCCACGTCTTCCGCCTGGTATCCCAGAACCATGATGGTGGGGTCGTAGCCCGCCTGTAGCGCGATCCTGGCAGCGCGGCGCACCAGGGGTTCGCCCTCCAGTTCCATGAGCTGCTTGGGCCGTCCTGAGCCCATGCGCCGCGAAGCCCCAGCGGCAAGAATGACAGCGGCGATGCTCACCATGGGCTCACCACCAGTTCACCGCGAACTGCCGGCGTGGATCGCGCCTTTCACATCGCGCAGATGGACGGCCGGCTTGCCCCCGAACACCGCCTGGATTTCCGCGAGGATGGCGAGCGCGATGGTTTCGGGTGATTCGCTCCCGAGATCCAGTCCCACGGGCGAAAAGAAGCGTGCGGCCTGTCCGCTGGTGGGCGCGGTTTCCAGTTCAGACAGGATGCGCTGGCCCCGGCGGCGATGGCCCATGAGCCCGACATATCCTGCACGGCTGGGCATCAACAGCTTCAACCACCCGCTGTCCATCTCGAAGTGATGGGTCAGGAGGATCGCCGCGCTGCGGGCATCGAGCGGAATTTCCGCAAGCCCCGAAGCAGGCCTCAGGCACCTTACCGCATCGGCCTCGGGAAAGCGTTCAGGCCGCGCAAAAGCGGGTCGGTGATCCACGATCCCCACGAAGAATCCCAGGGACTTGGCCATGCCCGTCATTGGCTTGGCGTCATCCCCGGCGCCGAAGATCCAAAGGGCGATGGGCGGCTTGAATTCCTCCACGAAAAAATCGGCCTCTTCGAGTTGTTCTCCATCATCCACGAGACTGCGCTCGCCAAGGCGGGCTTCATCCAGTCTCGTGGCGATGCGAATGGAGCCGCGGCGCAGCTGCGCTGCCTCCACACTCAGTATCCACTCAGCTTCATCGAGCCGTTCCACCAGGATTTCCGCCACGCCTTCACACCCTGATCCGGTCCCCCAGATGAGATCCAAATCCGCCCGCAGGTCATAGCGGAGCAGTATCGGTTTTCCGTTCGAGAAACATTCCTGTCCCCGCGCAAACACATCGGCTTCCAGGCAGCCGCCGCTGAGCGAGCCATGCACCGGACCGTTCGCATCCATCAGCAGACGGGCGCCGGGTTGCCGATAGCTGGAACCTTCCACACGCACCAGTGTCGCCAGTAGAAACGGACCCTTTGCAGAATGGAGGGCCTCGAGGATGGGACGGAATCCACTCACGCTTTGGCTGCCTTCAGCACCTTTTCGGGAGTCATCGGCATGCTGCGGATCCGCTTGCCGGTGGCAGCGAAGATCGCGTTGGCCACGGCGGGCGCGATGGGCGGCAGGCCAGGTTCACCTACGCCGCCTGGGGGCAACGTGCTCTTCACGATGTGGACTTCGATCCTGGGGCTGTCAGCCAGGCGCAGCATCGGGTAGTCAGAAAAGCCATTCTGCACCACGCGGCCTTTCTCCAGCGTGATCTCGCCGTGGAGGGCCGCTGTTAGGCCGAAGACGATGGCGCTCTCCATCTGGGCGCGGATGTTGAGCGGGTTGACGGCCAGGCCGCAATCCACGGCGCAGACCACACGATGGACCTTGACCTTGCCATCAGGTTTCACTTCCACTTCCGCCACCTGGGCCACATAGGTGCCGCAATCCAGGTAGGCGTGGGCGGCGATGCCCATGCCGAAACCCTTGGCTCGCTTGGCCAACCGCCAGGCCTTCCATCCCGCTTTTTCGGCGGCCAGTTCGATCACGTGGCGGAGCCGCCCTGGATCCAATTCATCGCGGCCGACTTTCCGTTTTTCATCTTTCTTCAGGAGCGCCACGCGGAAATCCAGCGGGTCTTTACCAGCTTTGTGGGCCAGTTCATCCAGGAATGATTCGGTGACGAAAGGATTGAAGGAAGCGGGCACCGCGCGCCAGAAACCCAACGGAATTGGCGTGTCGCTTTGAGCCCACTCCACCTGCACGTTCGGAATCTCATAGGGAAGATCCGCCGCGCCGGAAAGCTCCGTGGCTTCCGGCGGCCAGGGCATCTTCAGCGAGGCAGCGATGGAAGGCCCCACAATGCGGTGATGCCAGGCTTGGGCATGGCCTTTCGCATCCAGGCTCGCCGAAAGTTCGTGCAGCGTGCCGGGACGATAGTAATCATGCTTCATGTCGTCTTCCCGCGAGTACTGGACCTTCACCGGCACGCCAGCGGCCTTGGAACATTCCACGGCTTCCACGATGAAATCCGGCATGGCGCGGCGCCCGAAACCGCCACCGAGCAAGGGGATGTGGACTTCGATCTGATCGGCCTTCATGCCTGTGATCTTTTGGATGGCGTCCATGGACCAGCTGGGACCTTGGGACGGAGCGTAAATATCACAGCGGTCCGGTTTCACATCCGCCAGGCCCACCATGGGCTCCATGGTGGCGTGGGCCAGGAAGGGGCAGTCGTAGCGGGCATGGATGGCGCGCTTGCCTACCGCCTCGACGCCTTTCCCCTCTTTCCGCACGACTTTTCCGGGGGTCTTCATCCGGGTTTCAAAGCCCTCCCAGATTTTCGCAGTGGATGCAGACGCATGGTCGCCTTCGTCCCATTGGAGCTTCAACGCCTCGCGGCCATTGAGCGCGGCCCAAGTGCTGTCCGCGAGCACGGCCACGCCGCTGGAAATGGTGATGACCTGCTTCACGCCGGGCACGGCCTTGGCGGCGGTGAAATCCACGGATTTCAGTTTCCCGCCGAAAACCGGGCAGCGTTGAACGGACGCGTAAAGCATTCCCGGCAGCTTGAGGTCCGAACCGAATTGGGCGCGGCCCGTGACGATGTCCGGGCCATCCAGGCGCTTCACATCCGTACCGACGATGCGAAAATTTTTCGCATGTTTCAGCGGCGGATCCTTGGGCGGCTCCAGTTTGGAAGCCGCTTCTACCAGTTCCCCGTAAGCGATGCGTTTCGAGCCATGGACGATGAAGCCGTTTTCGGCCTTGCACGCGGCGCGGTCCACCTTCCATTTTGTGGCGGCGGCACTGATGAGCATCTCCCGCGCCGTGGCGCCCACTGTGCGATAAGGCGTGAAGGTGCTCCGCGTGCTTTGGCTGCCGCCGGTGATGCCCAGATCGCCGAACTTCGCGGCGCTGGAAGCCTGCTGCACTTTCACCTTGGACCAATCCGCATCAAGTTCCTCGGCCACGGCCATGGCCAGGCTGGTGCGGACCCCCTGCCCCATCTCTGATTTGTTGGCCCAGATGGTGACGGTTCCATCGCCATCAATGCGCAGGAAAGCGCTTGGGGCGAAAGCACCCGGTTCGATCGGTTCAGCCATGCCGAAGCGCAACCTTGGTTCCATGGGAAGCGTGAAGGCGAGGGAAAGGCAGGTGGTCTTGACGAAGTCGCGGCGGGTGGTCATCTCAGGCCCCCTTTCCAATGGCGGGCGCATCGCCCGCAGCTCGATAGATGGCGCAGCGGATGCGGTTGTAGGTGCCGCAGCGGCAGATATTCTCGGCCATACCTTCATTGATGTCGGCATCCGTGGGGTGGGGATGTTTGGACAGCAGCCAGGCTGCCTGCATGATCTGGCCGGGCTGGCAGTAGCCACACTGGGCCACGTCTTCTTCGAGCCAGGCCTTTTGAACCGGGTGGGAGCCATCTTTCGATAGGCCTTCGATGGTGGTCACGGATTTTCCGGCCACTTCTTTGATGGGCGTCTGGCAGGCGCGGACCGCCTCGCCATTCAAGTGCAGCGTGCAGCAGCCGCATACGCCCGCCCCGCACCCGAACTTGGTGCCGGTCAAACCCAGCACATCCCGCAGCACCCAGAGCAATGGCATGTCCGGGTCGACTTCAACAGCTTTGGAGAACCCGTTGACGGAGAACTCAATGTGGGTCATAGGGCACCTCGGTGACGGGATTACACAATCTAGTCCACATGGGCCGATGAATCCATCTGGATCGAGACGGCAAATCGGACCAACCGATCAACAAACTTTCGCGGAACGCTGCGCTTGGTTCAGGCATCAGAGTTCCAGACAAGGAGTTGAACGCATGGTGTTGACTGCAAAATGGGGAATGGCGGCGATCCTTACCTTGCTTGCCGGAGCTGGCATCGCGTTCCTGCCTGTGCAACCCGCCGGTAAAACCTCGACAGCCCTTGTTCCCACGGAGAAAACCAAAGTGAGTGATTCCAAAAAACCTGATAAGGCCCAACTCAAGCAGCGGCTCACGGACATGCAGTACAGAGTCACCCAGGAGGCCGCCACCGAGCCGCCCTTCCGGAATGAATTCTGGGATAACCACCGGGAAGGCCTTTACGTGGACGTCGTGAGTGGCGAGCCGTTGTTCTCATCCAAGGACAAATTCGATTCAGGCTGTGGCTGGCCAAGCTTCTCCAGGCCCCTGGAAGAAAAAAAGGTCATGGAGAAAACAGATTCGACCCTCGGCATGGCCCGCACCGAAGTGCGATCCAAAGGCAGCGATTCGCATCTGGGCCATGTGTTCGATGACGGGCCTGGACCCACCCACCTGCGCTACTGCATCAATTCGGCTTCGCTGAAATTCATTCCTGTCGAGGATCTGGAAAAGGAAGGTTTCGGAAGCTATCTGCCCGTGTTCGGAAAATCCGCCCCCAAAACCGCCGAAGCCCCCATTTCATCGAACGTCGCCACCCTGGCCGGCGGGTGCTTCTGGGGCATGCAGGAACTGATCCGCAAGCAGCCGGGCGTAACCACCACGCGGGTGGGCTACACCGGCGGACATCTGGCGAACCCGAAGTACGAGGACACCCACGACAGCATGTCCGGCCATGCCGAAGCCATCGAGATCCACTTCGATCCTGCCAAGACCAGCTATGAAGCCATTCTGCGGTTCTTCTTCCGCATCCACGATCCCACCACGCTGAACCGCCAGGGCAATGACACCGGCACCCAGTACCGTTCGGCCATCTTCTACCACGATGAGACCCAGCGCCTTGTGGCTGAAAAAGTGAAGGCCGAAGTGGACGCCAGCGGCAAGTGGCCCAAGAAAGTGGTCACGGAAATCGTTGCCGCCAAGGTCTTTTATCAGGCCGAGGAAAGCCACCAGGACTACCTGCAAAAACACCCCAGCGGCTACACCTGCCACTACGTGAGGAATTAGGGACCGTTGTACGTTGGCCAGCGCCCTTCTGGCCAAGGTGCTACGGTCCCTAATGTCGGCCGCAGGCCGACGCCTCGGATGATTCTCAGCGGCAAGCTCGAAGGACGTTACGCTCCCTTATTGTCGGCCGCAGGCCGACGCGATAGGTGACGTTCCGCGCACATTCCGGGCCGCGCTCCTGTGCTAATTTAAGCGGATGCCGTTCATTCCCGCGTTGCTCTTCGCTCTTAGCCCAAATTTCCTGATTCAGGACAGGATCATTCCACCCGAACCCGCGAACGGTTCCTCGGCTTCCCTTGTGGCCGCGGAGCTTGCTTTCGCGAAACAGGCGGATGCGGAAAACATCCGCGCGGCTTTCCTTGCGGTGCTGGATGAAGATGGTGTGCTCTTCCGGCCAGGCCCGGTGAATGGCAGAGCCTGGCTCACTCCTCGCAAGGCCGATGCCGCGTCCCCGGTTGAAATCCCTGTTTTCAAGCCCCAGCCACCCGCCAGAATGGCCAAGCCTGCCGCAGCTGGGTCAGCGTCCACCGAGTCCCTCATCCTTCGCGAACAAGGCTTCGCCACAGCCGCCGCGAAACAAGGTCTTGCCACGGCCTACCGCCAATTCGCGGCAGTGGATCTGCGCTTCTACCGCGACAGTGGATTCCCTCTGACGAATTCGAAAGATGCTATCCACATCCTGGAATCGAGCAAGGGCGCGACGACCTGGACCTGCGTCGGGAGCCGGGTCTCGAAGAGCGGGGATCTGGGCTATGCCTATGGTTACGCCGAACGGGCCGGAATCGGCCCGGCGGCGAAACCTGCCAGCCCTGGGAAAAGCGTTTTCCTGCATTTGTGGAAACGTGCACACATTGGAGGGTGGAAGCTTGTCCTGGACATTGAATCGCCCTTGCCTCCCGAGAAACCCAGATCTTGACCTTCAACAGTTTTTTTTCGGAGATCCCATGCGCCTAGCCGCTCTAGCCCTCGTTCCCTGCCTGCTGGTCGGCGCCGCGCCGGCCCTGAAGGCCCCTGAGAAAACGGCGAAGGCCTTCCCCTTCCCCATCCATCAGAAAACCCTGCCCAATGGACTCAAGATCGTCGTGATCCCCACGGGCCTGCCGAACCTGGTGAGCATCCAGATCCCCGTGAGCACGGGCTCGCGGAACGAGGTGGAACCTGGCAAATCCGGGTTCGCCCACTTTTTCGAGCACATGATGTTCCGGGGCACGCCGTCAGTCACTCCGGAAATGTGGAACAACGCGCTGAAAGATACCGGCGCCTCGCAAAATGCGTTCACGTCGGATGATCTGACGAACTACCACACCCTTTGTTCCAAGGATGATCTCGAAGGCTGGATCAAACGCGAAGGCGACCGTTTCCAGAACCTTTCCTATAGCGAAGAAGGCTTCAAGACCGAGAGCCGCGCGGTGCTGGGGGAGTACAACAAGAATTCCTCCAACCCGATCCAGAAACTGATCGAGGTGCAGCACGACGCCGCCTTCACCACCCATACCTACAAGCACACGACCATGGGCTTCCTGAAAGACATCGAGGACATGCCCAACCAGTTCGCCTACTCCAGGCAGTTCTTCGATCGCTGGTACCGCCCCGAGAACGTGACGGTGATTCTCACAGGCGACGTGAAGCCCGAAACGGCCTTTCCGATGGTGGAGAAATATTTCGGCGCATGGAAGCGCGGCACTGCGAAACCGCCGGTGATTCCAGCCGAACCGGCCCACGCCAAGCCCGTGGACGTGCACCTGCCCTGGTCCAGCCCCACCCTGCCCTATATGACCGTGGGCTTCCACACCCCGGCGAAATTCAGCACGACGGAGAATTCTTCCGAAGCCCTTTCGCTCGCATCCGAACTGCTTTTCGGATCACGTTCCGAGTTGTATCAACGGCTTGTGGTGCGGGAGCAGAAAGTGGACCAGCTCTTCGCCTTTGGCGGCGAGGCCAAGGACCCGGACCTTTTCACCATCGGCGCCCGGGTGAAGAAACCCGAAGATCTAGCCTACGTGCGCGACCTTATTCTGGACACCTGCGCAGCGGCTCGGGCCCTGCCCTTTTCCAATGCCAAGCTTCAGGACGCCAAGAATGAAGCCCGCCTTGCCTTCGCGCGGAGGCTCGACTCCACCGAATCCATCGCGGGCCTCATCGCGGGGCTGACCTCCTATGGGCGCGATCCCGAAGCGGTCAACAAGCTCGCGGCGCTCAGGGATTCTGTCTCCACCGGCGATCTCGCCCGCATCGCCAAGGCCACGTTCCTGGACAATAACCGGGTGATCACCACACTGGTCCATGGCGATTTCCCAGTCAGCCTGGACCGGCCCTTCGAGGGTGTCGAAGTCCGCGCCACGAAACTGGTTGAACTCCCGGCCCTCGCCGTGATGGAAGAACCGAACCCAGCGTCGCCCCTGACGACCATGCGCGTCACCTTCCGCGTAGGCTCCATCCATGATCCAGCGGGCAAAGAAGGATTGGCACGGCTGACGGCCAGCATGATCGCCGACGCCAGCACCAAGAACCGCGGGCTGGCGGAACTTGAAAAAGCCTACGCGGCCACCGGCTCCGGACTTGGCGCCCTGGTGGACAAGGAACTCACCTCTTTCAGCCTCACCGCTCCCCGGCTCAAGGCCGGAGAAGCTCTGGACCTGGCCATGGAACAGTTCCTGGAAACAGGTTTCAAGGAGGAAGATTTCCAGCGTCTCAGCGCCCAGCAGCTCAACGCCCTGAATGTCGGCCTCAAGGCGAGCAACGACGAGGAACTGGGCAAGCTGGCCCTCGAATCGCGGATGTTCGCTGAACCCTACGCCCATCCTGTGCTGGGCACGGTCAAAGGCATTCAAGCCATCACGCTTGCGGACATCAAGGCTTTCGCGAATGCCTATTATACCAAGAAGCGCGTGTCCCTTGGCTTTGCAGGCTCCTACTCGGCCGAGGACAAGGCGGCCGTGCTCCGCGGCCTGAACAAGCTTCCCGAAACGGATGCGCCAAAAGTGATGGTGAGCGAAGCCGAGCACCTTACCGCAGGCTCGCATTTGCACATCGTCACCAAGGAGACGCGCTCCACCGCTATTTCCATCGGCATCCCATTGCGCGAGCGGGACACGGCCGGCAAGCCGATGGAGGCAAGGGTGAACCGGACCCATCCTGATTTTGCGGCGCTGTGGGTCGCCACGGCCTACCTGGGCCAGCACCGCAACAGCACTGGCGTGCTCTACCAGCGGCTCCGCGAAGAGCGCGGCCTCAACTATGGCGACTACACCTACCTGGAAGCCTTCCCCAACGGCGGCCGCCAATTCCAACCCAGCCCGGGCGTGGTACGCGCCTTCAACATCTGGCAGGTCTGGATCCGCCCCGTGGACCCGAAAAACGGCGCATTCGCGCTCAAGGCTGCGCTTTACGAAGTGCAAAAACTCATCACCAACGGCATGTCTGAAAATGATTTCAAGTCAACGCGGACCATGCTCGTGAAATTCCTGGACCACCTGAACGACACGGGCTCGAAAAAATTGGGACACGACCTGGACGATGCCTATCTGGGAATGGGTCCCTATGCCGATACTTTCAAACCAAGGCTCAAAGCGCTCACACAGGACGATGTGAACCGCGCCATCCGCAAGTATCTGCGCACGGCCAATCTAGATATCGCCGTGGTGACCAAGGATGCGGATCAATTCACCGCGGATCTGCTGGCGGACGCTTCGCCCATCCCCGCCTACACTGCGCCCAAGCCGCAATTGAAGGATGAGGACCTGGCCATTTCCAAATTCAAACTGGATGTGGACCCGAAAAACATCACCAGGGCCACGTTGGAAGACACGTTCAAGTAAAGCTGAAGTCGAGAGTCGAGAGTCGAGAGTCGAGAGTCGAGAGTCGAGAGTCGAGAGTCGAGAGTCGAGAGCCTTCCCGCGGAACCTCATCGTGATCCAGGGCAATATGGAGTGTCCCTAGGAGCTCAATTGCTGCCTCTGCTATTGGCGGTTCCTGCCCTCGTCCAGACCGTCCCTCCGGATCCTGGTGAATTGCCGGGGCCATGGGAACGGATGTTGGAGAACCACCGCGCAGAGCAGCATCCCTGGCCCAAGTGGCGGGTTCTCGCGCGGGCCGCGGTGAATGCGGATGCGATGAGAAGCGAACCCCTGATGAGGCTTCTTTCCTCAGGCGAGTTGGATCTGAATCCATTTCCTGCGACAGACCTGACTGCTTTCTGGGTCAAGAATGACTGGGGCCAGGAAGTTGACTGGGCGCTGATTTCGCCTGATGGCAGGGTGGCGGCCACGGGTGCGGGCCCGCCCACGGGTTCTGCCCTGGAGGAATCCATACTCAAAAGCGGATGGAAGAGCCGCGGCGAGCGATTCATCGATTTCGTCAAAAACGACGCTGGTTCCGGCGACGCCTGGGGCGATGCGTTTCTGGACGCGGGCCATCTGATGATTTTCATAGATGGGCTGCTTCGGGCGGATGCCGCAAAACCATTGCCATGGTGGGTTTGGGAGGCCCCGCCTCCCGATCCGATGCTGCTTGTCTTGAAAGAGAAAGCCGAAAAGGAATGGATAAAGGCTCTCGAAGGACTCCGCGGCCACAAAGGCTATGAGCGGTGGCCAGGCTTGCCAGGGGCCTTGTCCCTGGCGCCCGGAACGCCCATCCAAAGCCAGAAGGACGCGCTTCGTCCAATGCTCGACGAGCTCATCCAGGAATTGCATCGGACACCCCAAAGCGAAGCATTGTGGGCTGCCTGGTCCCAGGTGGCGCGGCGCCTTCCCATGGAAGTCAGCGAATTCACCCCATCCCTCTTCTCGGTGCCAGAAGGGGATCCGTGGCCGCCGCCCGCTGGCCTGCGCGCGGTGTTGCCAGTGCTGAAGGCGCGCGGTGATCTGCGGATCCTGCTGGCCTATTGCCATAACCAGCTCCATGCGCCCCTGCCTGCGGCGATCACATCGGATTCAGAATTCCGCCGTGAGCGTATGCAGCGAATCCAGGACTGGGGCCTGCCGGGATTGGAAGCCCTTGTGCGCCTGAAAGCTGAAACCGATGGCCTGGTCTGGATTGAAGATCTGCGCCACATGTGGGGCAAGGACTGGGAAACCTCGAATCTTCATGCTTACCTCAGGCGCATCGACAAGGATTGGCTGCCGGGAAGCTGGGATATCGCCCTGCGTGCAGATCCACTGGAAGATCCCCCGCTGCCCAAAACGTCGGCGCCGTCTTCAACCCCTTCTCTGGCTCTGGATGCCCAGAGCGACCGCGTCTTGCAAAAGGGCTGGAAAACCTTGCGCGGTTCACCCGCATTGGATGCCTGGGGTCCTGGAGAGTTGCATTGGGACCCCATCTCGAAGGATCTATTGAAACGTGTGCGGGAGGACTTCGGCCTTGATGCGAAACCACGATGGTTCCTTTTCCATGGCCGCGCTCTCAATGCCAGCGGCACCAGCGCGCCTGATCCTGCCTTCATCCAGGAGCGCCTGAGAAGCTTCGGGCTTCCGCGGCTGGAGGTGCTTGCTCTATTTCTGTCGAAGCACCCCGAGCAGAAAGAAGCCCACATCGAGCGCTTCCAGCTGCTGCGGAACCGGCTGCCCCAGCAAAGGCTGGAAGGCGATTTCCGCCTGGATGCCGAAGCGGCCCTGTTGCCCGTCACCCCTGATGGCACTTGGTCCCCATCAGCCGAACCCTGGCCCACCGCCGCACAGCGCGTACTTCCGAAACTCGAGGAGAAACTTCGGCACTGGCCTTCTGACCTGGGAGCCTGGAAGGCTTGGATCGCCTGGTCCGAGATTGCTGCCCGCAAGCCGAAAGCGGTAACGTTGGCAGCATCCTTGGAGCCGTGGCCCGGGCTCCGCTTTGAAGCTGCGCAACTGATCGCCAGCCAGCTCCGCAATCGTGGCGACTGGAAGGCATTGCAGCGGTTCTCACAAGACCATTGGGACATCCTGGTGGAACAGGCACGGCCCATCCATCCCGCTATCCAGCCACTGGACCCACGCCTGGCCGATGAACTTGGTGTCTGGCTTGCGTTCCTCGAAGATGCGCTGCAAGCCCAAGGGCAGGCCGCCGCCGCCAAACCGCTGCGGGCGAAATACAAAGAGCTTACATTGCGAAAACCTCCAGGGCCCTGAGCCTGCTTGGCGCACCCAATTTGCATTCAAAGGATTGTGAACCACAGATTTCACAGATTCCACAGATTCAGCATGTGCGAGCTTCGCGGATGTAATTCAGGTGGCCCGGCCATGGACTCACGCTCCGTGTGATCCACGCCGGGCCACCCGAATTTGCGGGCTGGAAGCCCGCAGGCGCTATGCGCCCCCGCGAAGCGATTTCGGGCCGAAACCATTAAGCGTGGAGCGACGAGTCTCGAACTTTTTTGATCTTTAATCTGTGCGAATCTGTGTGAATCTGTGGATTATTTTTACCTTTTAGAATGCAACTCGGCATCAATTGCCGTCCACCGGCGAACGCCAGGGAATGGAAATTTTGAAGATCGAGCCTTCCAGATAGGCGCTCTCGACGCGGATCGTGCCGCCCATCAACTCCACCAGGCTTTTTGAGATGGTGAGCCCCAGGCCCGACCCTCCAAAACGGCGCGTGATGGAGGTGTCGACTTGCGTGAATTTAACGAACAGATTTCCGAGTTTTTCTTCAGGAATCCCGATTCCAGTGTCCTCTACGGTGGCTTCAAGGCGATGGCTTCGGACATCAAAACCTAGGCGCAGCCTCACTGATCCTCGCTCTGTGAATTTCAAGGCGTTTCCCACCAGGTTCACCAACACTTGGCGGACCCGCTCGGGATCGCCCGCCATGAGGGGTGGCATGGCCGCATCCATCTCCACCGAGAAAGCCAATCCTTTTTGCACGGCCTGGGACGTGAAAAGTTTTCTGACCTCGTCACCCACCTTACGCAAATCGAAAGGCATCTCATCGAGTTCCATCTGGCCAGCCTCGATCTTCGAGATATCAAGAATATCGTTGATCAAGGCCATCAAGCCTTGGGCCGAGCTGCCAACGGTTTGGGCCAGGTCAGTCTGGTCTTCATCCAGATTCGATTGCTGGAGCAGATAGTTCATGCCGATGATGGCGTTCATGGGCGTCCGGATCTCGTGGCTCATCACCGCCAGGAATTCGCTTTTCGCGCGCGACGCGGCTTCAGCCGCATCCTTGGCGGCCAGCAATTCCTTTTCGGCCACTTTGCGGGGTGTGATGTCATTCATGGATCCCGCCATGCGCGTGGCCCAGCCCTCCGCATTCCAGATGGCCTGGCCTCGGGAGCGGAACCACCTGTAATCGCCATTGGGCATTTTGTATCGGAACTCGATGTCGAAGGGACGCCGGAGCTTGAAATGTTCGAACAACGCCAGGCGGATGGATTCCTGGTCGTCAGGATGGGCCCATCCGCCCCATTCATTTACGTTAGGGGGAGGCGTTCCAGGGGGCAGGCCAAGGAGATCTTTCATCCGGTCTGAAAAGTAGACCTCGCCGGTCTGCAGATTCGTATCCCAGATGCCTTCGTTGGAGCCTTGGGAAACCAGCGCGTAGCGTTCTTCGCTCTCGCGGAGGGCGTCCTCAGAGCGCCTTCGCTCTATCAGATCCCGTATCGAGGCCACCCGCACCAGCCGGCCGAGGTACATCACTGAATTACCTGAAATCTCAGCGGGGAAACAGGTTCCGTCTTTGCGTAGTGCCGTGATTTCGTAGGGAGCCGTGCTGCCAGTGCGCACCATTTCCGCGATTTTCGCGCGGTCCGCCCCCACCGCCAGGCTGAGCGCGGAACGGCCGATCATCTCTTCGACGGATCCCCCCCACATCCTGGCCAGGGAATGATTGGCGTCGATGATGAGGCCGTTCTCATTCATCAACACGCCATCGGTGGTGCCTTCACTCATCGCCCTGAACCGGCCCTCGCTGTCCTGGAGCGCCTGTTCCGCCTTCTTTCTTTCAGTCAGATCATAGAAGGCCGTGAGGAACGCGGTCTTGCCATCGAATTTGATCACATTCGAGGTGATCTCCACGAGTTTCGGGCCGCTGGCACCCACGACTTCCAACTCCATTTTGTCGACTCGGCCATCCCTGAGAAGACGGGATACGACCTTCTCCCGATCCTCGGCGTGCTTGTAGAAGGAAAGGGAGGGGCGCCCAATGACGTCTTCCCTCTTCTGACCCATCAGCTCTGCCATGAGCTCATTGGCATAAAGGATTTCAGGCACGGGATATCCGATGATCACCAGAGGCACGGCAAGCGTCTCGGTCACCATGCGGAACCGGCCCTCGGATTCAAGAGCGGTGTCTTCGGCGATATCCTTTTCCGATAGCAGGGCGCTGAGCACCATGGCAGTGAGGGCAAGCACCGTGAGGAATGCCCGTAGAAGAACCATGGAAGGATTGCCGGCCCCCGCGACCAGAGGTCCAAGACCGCTGATGGTGGCTGGAATGGCGAAAGCCGCGACCAAAGTGACCACAACTATCGAACCCCGCTGGCCGAAGCGCAGACAGGCCCAAACAACCACCGGGAACACAAGGAAGGGCATCTGATAGCGTTGGGCGTTGAAACCTGATCCATGAAAGAAGACGAAATAGGAGACCAGGCTGAGGGTCGCGATCATGGCAGTGAATTCAGCGATCTCAGCCCGGTTGGTCCGGGGCAGGGGCTTGACGGCCATCAGCAGCAAAGGCGTAATCAACAGGGCGCTGGTGGCTTCCCCGAGCCACCAACGGCCGAAGAAAGGCAGGAAGGCGGCCCAGGGAAGCATGCCCCCCAGCGCAAAGGTCGTGGCGCCAAGCGCAGCTCCCACCGTGGTGCAGACCAAACCGCCAAAGAGCACCAATACCACGACATCCTTCAATCGGTTCATGCCTAGGTCGAAGCCGATTTTCACCATCAGCCAATATCCCAGATAGATTTCGATGGTATTCGCCGTGGCGATGCCCAAGTCCACCCAACCGGGGGATTTGGTGTTTATCATCACCGTGATGAACGCTCCGATGAAAACGCCCGGCCAAAGCCTTGCCCCGCCCACGAGCAGGGCCGCCAAGGCAACGCCCTTGGGCAGCCAGAGCGCCGTGTCCCGGCTGCCCGGGAAAGTCATCAGATATGAACACTTCGCCGCCAGCGGATAGACCGCCGCAATCAGAAGCATCTGAAAAACAAGAACTCGCCAGCTGGGTTTCATGGAGCCTAAGAGTAAATCTACCGGGCAGATCTTTACTAGGCCAAGTTCTGCACCATTGCGCGAATTTCCATCGGCGCGTTGAGCCGATACAGGCTGCGATCCAGACGGCGCAGATACGCGTCCCGTACCGCCTTCCCTGGTTTGGACCAGCCGGCCCGGTCCCAGTCGAGAGCCAGGAGGGAAGCTTGCTCGTCGATCATGAAGTTGGTGGCGTTGAGATCCGGCGCCAGCAGACCCCAGTCTGAAAGCGAATCGATGAGCCGCGCCAATTGGGGTAAAAGCTCAGCGGTGCGGCCAAAGGCATTCGCCCATGGCAACGCCTTCACGTAGCGCGTGAAATAGATGCCTTCCACACCCCAGGAATAGGGACGGAACGCGAAACCCAGTGGTTCCACCGTGGGAAAGCCCTTCTCCCAAAGCGCGCGATGGACGTCGGCCTCTTCCTGGAACCTTCCGCTGTTGAGATAAGTCCGTTCATTCACCGAACGCATCGCCCCGCCCCGCCGATAGGGCCGCAGCACCACCTGGCCGCGGCGATGAACGCCTCCGCGGCCGAAGGCATCATCGAGAGCGGCAGCTTCTATCGACAAGTCCAGGTCCGCCGGTCCTATGCGGGTCCACTTGGCACCAAGGTCTCCCAAATCCTGATTTCCCAGGTGTATCCATGGGCCCAGGCCCATGCGAGGCTTGAAGGGCCAGGAATCCGGGAGGATGGGAATGCGGGGACTCAAATTTATCCTGTTCGCCTTCATCAGCTTCGCCTGCTTCGCCCTCGTTGGAAACACTGATTCCTTGATGGAGGAGTTCCCATCAAACTCTTTAAAGCGCAAAGTGCCCATCTCCCTTCACGTTCCCGCGGCCAGTGTGCTGAAAGAATGGAAGGCCACCCACCCGGATGTCCGTGGGCGGTTGATCCTATTTCTTCCCGGTGCCTATGACGGCCCTAAGGATTTGATCCGCTACGGCATCTATACTCATGTGGCCCAGTTGGAATCAGCCCATCTGATCGCGCCGGCCCTTTGGGTGTCAGTGACGCATTACAAATCCTGGTACGCAGACCGGCAAGATGGGTCCTTCCCCTATGAGAAATTCCTGCTCGAAGAATTGATTCCAGAAATGGAAAAGCGCTTCCCGGATTTCGGGGGCAGTGCAGCGTTCCGTTCGGTGGCTGGACTCAGCATGGGAGGATTCGGCGCGCTTAACCTTTGTGGGCGCACCAACCTCTTTACCCGATGTGCGGCGCTTTCACCTGCCTTGGTTGAACCGCCTTTCGATCAGGTCGGGTGGTGGGTCCGGGGCTCGCTCAAGCGCGCCTTTCCCATGGAAGTCGAAGCTTTCTCTCCGTGGAATCCGTTCAGGCATCTGGGTGGGACAGCGGAACTCTATCTTGGATGCGGTACCGAAGACAAGTACGGTCTCGCATCTGCGGCAAAATCTTTTACGGAGTTGGCAAGAAGGCCTGATCGGGCCGTCTCGCTGGATCTGCGTTCTGGAAATCACGATTGGGATTACTGGGCGCCTGAATTCAAACGACTTGCGCCATGGCTCCATGGTGGCAGTCTGCCAGCCGAACCCACTGCACACAAAATGCAGCAATCCGTAAAGACCTTGTGAACAAAAAACTTCGACGAGGTAACAGCCGAGATTCCCACAAGGGTTGCGGAAAAGCCCTCGGCAATAGCTGCAGGGGCCCACTTGGACCTAAAGCCGGGCTGATTCCTGGCATTTCGGGTGCGTGATCGGCAATGTTGCCAAGGGCTGGATCACCTTGCGTCCGACACCTGAGGCCCTTGACCTTCCTACCGACAAATGCGTTGGCCGGTGGGTGCCTGTCGCGAAGGAACGCGATGTAACGGCTAGATCTGCACTCGCTTGAAACTCTTGGCCACTTTCTGCATGAGCAATGGGTCGCCCTCGATTTTTATTTTTCCACTCATGAAGGCTTCCTGGGCGTTGAGCTGACCCGTGCTCATGGCGGTGAAATCGTCGGGTTTGGCTGTAAGAGTGGTGTCAGCCGGACTCAAGAGGCGTGGCACCACGGCGCAATGGCCGTCATGGATCACAAGGGTATATTCCACATCATCTAGCTTGTACCCCACCACTGCTTCCAGCTCCCCCGCCTTTTCCTTGTCGAATCTGTCGGGCATGGATTCAAGAATGGCTTGCGCAGGATTCACCGCTGCTTCGAATAGGCCCGTGTAAGCAGCTACCTGCGTGAAATCGCCTTTAAAAGATGCCTGGCCGCTGAGCAGCGCCCCCACCAGGTTCAGTTTGCCCACGTTGAGGGCCGCGAAATCGCCATCGGTCAAGCTCACCGTGTGCACGCCGTCGCATTCTCCGGGTCTCACGGAAAGATGGTCGGGAGTGAAACTCAAAGTGTAGGGTGCGCCGTCCACCTTCAGTTCCAGCGTGCCGCTGGCCCCACCCATGTAGCGTCTCGAGAGTGTGGCAAGCGCCTTGCCGCCGGGTGTGGCCGGAAAGATGATTTCAGGATTCTGGGACCACGTTTTCCACGCGCCACGGAGCTTGGTCATGTCGCCACTGAAATGAATCTGGCCTGACAGCAAGGCGGGGCCTGGATCCTGAAGGCCGGTAAGCAGGCCGCGCACCGCCGATTCCTCACCCTTCAATTCATCTCCTTGGCCAAAGGCCTCGGTGCCCACGACCACTGAAATGGCCTGATCCACCATCTTCAGCCGGGTCTTCGCCAGGTCTCCAAGGGGAATCTGAGGTCCTTTTTTGGCTTCAGGCTTTTTAAAAAATTTGGGGAACTTCTGCAACAGCATCAGATCGCCAGCCCCCTTCAACTTGCCGCTCATGAAGGCCTGCATGGCGTCGAGCTTCCCTTCGTTCAGGGCGATCCAATCTTCCGCGGTGATCTGCACCGTGGAGGATGCGTCGGCCTTGAATTCCTTGAGCAGCGTGAACACACCATCCGCGATGACGCAGGTGAAATCGCCACCGCCTTCGCCCGTGACCTTGTAGGCCACGGAGGCATTCACCCCTGCGGCCTTTTCCGGCAGAAACAGTTCAGGCATGGATGAAAAGATTCCGTCCACTGTCAGTGCCATGGCGAGCTCCCGGATCAAGTGTTGAGAATGGCGCCACAGAGGATCCCAATGCAACGCCTTACCAAAAGTCAGGTGCTTATCCATTAAAATTCTAACTGCCGGGTTGATGAAAAAGACTAAGAGGTCCAAAATGCATTTCTCATTTCTTTCCCAACCAGGAGGCCCCATGAGGCAACCCTTCAGAATCTCCTTCCTAACATTGGTGTTTGCGATGCTGGCCAGCGCCGCTGCACTTCACTCAACGGCCCCTCCTGCCGCAGCGCCCCAGAAGCCGGCAGTGAAGACGAAATCGCCGAATGCCTCCAGGCCTCCTGTGAAAAAGGTTCCGCTTTCGAAGGAAACCCTCGCCTGCCTTGAATGCCACCAGGAATCCGCCACCCCGGCCGCCACAAAGCAGTGGGCCGGCAGCCGCCATGCCACCGCTGGCGTCGGATGCTTCGAGTGCCACCACGCGGACAAGAATTCTCCAACCGCCTTCGAGCACAACGGGTATGCAATCACGGTATTGGTTTCCCCCAAGGATTGCGGCCAGTGCCATCCCAAGGAGACCAAGGAATTCGAAGCCAGCCACCATGCCAAGGCTGGCGAGATCCTCGGCTCCCTCGACAACGTTCTGGGTGAAGTGGCTGAAGGCATCCCCGCTGCGAATTCTGGCTGCAAACAGTGCCATGGCGGCGTGGTGAAAGTGACGGCACCCGGTCTGTTCGACGCGGCGACCTGGCCCAACACCGGCATCGGCCGCATCAATCCCGACGGTTCGCGCGGCAGCTGTTCGGCCTGCCACAGCCGGCACGCCTTCTCATCCTCGGTGGCGCGGCAGCCCGAGAACTGCGGAAAGTGCCACCTTGGTCCAGACCATCCGCAGGCCGAAATCTACAACGAAAGCAAGCATGGCATCGCCTTCCGCGCGAAGATCGGCGAGATGAACCTCGACTCCAAGAGCTGGGTGCTCGGCAAGGACTACAGCGCCGCCCCGACCTGCGCCACCTGCCACATGAGCGCGACCACCGACCTGCCGCTGACCCATGACGTGGGCGCTCGGATCAGCTGGACCCTGCGCCCCGAAGTGTCGCAAAAGCTGGCCAACTGGGAGTCCCGCCGCAGCGACATGCAGAAGGTCTGCGCCAACTGTCATGGCGCCAACTGGGTCCAGGGCCACTACACGCAATACGATGCGGCCGTGAACCTGTACAACGATAAATTCGCGACCCCGGCCAAGGCCATCATGAAAAAGCTCCGCGATGCCGGGAAACTGACGCCCACGCCCTTCGACGAGAAGATCGAGTGGACCTACTACGAACTGTGGCACCACGAAGGCCGCCGCGCGCGCATGGGCGCCGCCATGATGGGCCCCGATTACACCCAATGGCACGGCTTCTATGAAGTGGCCAAGAATTTCTACACCGAATTCCTGCCCCAGGCCGAAGAATTGCTTCCGGGCGTCACGAAGGACGTGAAGGCCATGGATGACCACAAATGGCTGCAGGGACTCTCGAAAGAGGACCGGGCCAAGATCGAAAGCTACTACCAGAAACGCTACGGGAAATAACTTCGGAACCACAAAGGCAAAACAAAACCACTAAGACGAAAATCGGGTATTCCCAAAAATAGGAAATGGACCACAAAGGCACAAAGACACAAAGTCTTCTTTGTGTCTTTGTGCCTTTGTGGTCCGCTTTGTTGCCCTGCCCTTTTTTATTTGTGGTTTGTATTTCTTTGTGGTCCATCCAGGGAGGCCGATGTCTAGCCCTAAGATCGAAGTTCTGAGCGCTTCCTGCTTCAGCATCGAGGCACTCACGGTGCTTTTCAATCGTGGCTTCGCAGGCTACCGGTTCCCGGTGGATTTGACCTCTGAGGGGCTGAGCCATCGCATCCGCACCGAGGACGTGGATATTCATGCCTCCAAAGTCGTACTGAGGGATGGCGCGCCTGCGGGTCTTGCGCTCATCGCCAGAAGAGGTTGCCGGAGCCGCTTAGCAGCCATGGGTGTCACCGAGGAAGCCCGGCACCAGGGCCTGGGGCGGTTGCTCGCGCAAGCAGTTCTGGCCGATGCCAGGAACCGCCAGGGTGGCGGCGACCGGGAGATGAGATTGGAAGTTTTCGAGGACAACATCGCCGCGCGGAAATTATATGAAGGTGAAGGATTCAGTGTCCTGCGGCGGCTGGTAGGGCGCACCCTGCCTTCCCCACGGGCGCAGCCCGCCACGTTGGAACTGCACGACACGCCCGAATGGAATCACGCCGTATCCGCCGAATCCATCCTCCTGCCATGGCAATTGCAGCCGGAAACCTTGGCTGTGCTGTGCGCCCCAACGAGAGTGGCGAGTCTCGATGGAAAGGCCTGGGCCCTGATCTACGGGTCTTCCGCCGAGATGCTGATGCTCCGGGGTCTTTACGTGCGCCCCGAACATCGGCGGCAGCACTTGGCCTCAAGGCTCATCGGCGCCCTGGCGGCCATGCATCCCGGCCATGCCATCCATTTCCCGCCACTGCTTCCAGAGTCATTGGCAGAAGGCTTCTTCGATCACCTGGGATTCCGGATGGATGCAATGAATCAGGTGGAGATGGGGATTACGTTTTCGTAGGTCGAGACAAGCGGCGGAATAATGAACTCACCACAAAGGCACTAGAAGACACGGAGAAAATTTAAAGAATTCCTGATTCTCGGTGAACCTAGGCCTGTTGCTTTTCAAGACCAAGAGCTGATCCACAGATTTCACAGATTCCGCAGATTTCCAGGTCGGCGCCGTCCACAAAGGAGAAGCACTCTCCCTTTTGCTCCCCATGGGCCAACCGGTTTTAAGGACGGCGGCGGTCTCGCGCTGTTGGTGCGGAAAAGCCGCCGCCCTTAAAACCCGCACGACGAATGTCGCGCGGCCCCGGCCTAGCCGGGGCGGCCCATGCTCCAGGCCGGGCGCGGGAATCGCTTCTTGGTTGCTCCCGCAATTCAATCTGTGGAATCTGCGGAATCTGTGGATCCCATTTTTTTTAATGACCCTCGGTTGCTTTGGTTGCGGCATGTGCCCGTGCTGAGGTGATTCGATTTTTCAGCAGCGCTCGATGATCACAGCCATGCCCATGCCGCCGCCGATGCAGGCCGCCGCCAGACCATAGCGTTTGCCGGTGGCTCGCAGGCGGTAGGCCAGATGCAGCAGGAGCCGCGCTCCGCTGGCGGCCAGTGGATGCCCCAACGCTATGGCTCCGCCATCGACATTGGTCTTGGCTGGGTCCAGGCCAAGATCATGCATCACGGCCAGGCATTGCGCAGCGAAGGCTTCATTCACTTCGATGAGATCCATGTCGGCGAGCTTCAGGTTTGCTTTGTCCAGGACTGCACGGATGGCAGGCACCGGGCCCAGGCCCATGCGGGCGGGCTCCACGCCCACGGCGCTCGAGGCCACAAGCCGCGCAATGGGTTTCCAGCCATGTTTCGCGGCCGTATCGCTGGTGGTCACAACCATCGCGGCGGCGCCGTCCACGATGCCGGACGCGTTACCGCCTGTCACGGTTCCATCCTTTCCGAATGCCGCGGGCAGCCTGGACAAAGCTTCAGGTGTGGTGCCGGGCCGCATGTGATCGTCGTGGTCCACCAGGATGGTCTTGCGCCCTTGCGGCACCTCCATCGTTGCGATTTCTTCCGCATAGATCCCTGAATTCCAGGCAGCCTCCGCACGGATCTGGCTCGTGGCGGCGAAGGCATCCTGGGCTTCCCGGGTGATGCTTCGATCCTTCGCGATATTCTCTGCGGTCTGGGCCATGTAGAGCCCGCATTGCGTGTCGAAAAGGCTTTGCATCAGGCTGTCTTCGAGCTTTCCGGCTCCGAGCTTCAACCCTGTGCGCAGGTCGCCCCGAAGCACGAAAGGCGACTGGCTCATGGCCTCCATGCCACCTGCGAGCACGGCGGTGGCGTCCCCGGCTTTCAGCATCCGCGCGGCATCGGCCACCGCCTCGAACCCTGAACCGCAGAGGCGGTTCACCAGCAGCGCCGGGATTTCCTGCGGCACACCGGAATTCAGTCCCACATGCCGGGCGGCGTAAAGCGCATCGGCGGTGGTGTGGAGCACCATGCCGAAAACCACGTGGTCGATGAGCGCCGGGTCCACCGAAGCCGCCTGCAGCGCGGCTCTTCCGGCATGGGCGCCGAGATCCTGGGCACGTTGAGAGCGCAACAGCCCGTTGTATTCAGCAAAGGGCGTTCGTTTGCCGGGCAGCAGCAGGATGTCCATGAGGGTCCCTCCATAGAGTAGAATTCTCCATCTTCCTCCAAACCAGCATGCGCCGCTTCAATCTCAGTTACTCCTCGTCCTCCTTCCTTATCGGAAGGGATCCCGCCGTGACAAATCTCGGCAACAACCTCACCCCTGTCAAACTCAACAGCGGACGTGTTTCGCGATCCCACCTGCTGCTGAAATTCGAAGGCGGGGAATGGTTGGCGCAAGACCTCGGGTCCACCAACACCACGATTTACCAAGGTACCGGCAAACTCGTGGCGGGCGAGCCCATGGTGCTGCCCAGCGATCGCCCCTGCCGCTTCCTGGTGGGCGGCTTTCTGGTGGTGCTCAACCAACCGCGGGGGAAGGCCTACCTCGAGGTCCACGACCCCCACGATTCAGGCGTCGCAGATGAAAGCGTGGCGACGACCCGCATGGAAGTCCTTTCAACTCCGCTGAAGAAACTGGCTCGAAAAGCTTCCAAATTGATGGGGAAGTGAGGCCGCCATGGAGCCCATCGACCAGCCCAAGAAATCCCCCCATGACACCGCGAAATTCAGCGTACAGGAAATCCTGGCCCGTCTTGAAGAAGGCCGGGTCTACGTGCGACGCACTGATGAAGGATCCATGCTGGAAACCGCCCATGCGGGAACACCGGCGGTGGAGCGGCGACACGGGCACGGTGGCGGCGTCACCAGGGATCGCCGGAATTTCACACCCTTGGAAATCCCGACGCTGTTTCCGGAAAAGGGCGCCATCCTCATCCTGCTCATCGGCGGTTTCGCGGATCAACGGGCTCTCAACCAGCCTCTCCCCTTCTGGCAGGACGATGAAGGCGGCAACTATCTGATCTGGCAGGCGCTTCGCACGGCCGGCCTGCTGCACAAGAAAGACCATGATTTCGCCATGGGCCGTGGAGGCTTCTGGGATGAGAAGCCCCCTCGCACCCACGGGCTCGCCATGACCTACGCGGGGTTTTCACCGAAAGGCGAAATCATCGATTTCAACCGCATCACGCGCCCCTGGAATCTGGACCGCATGCAAACGCTCATCTTCGAAGCCCACACGCGCTCCATGGGCATGCTCAAGGTCGTGACCCTTGGAAACGCGGCAAGAGTCATGGTGTGCGCCGCCGCCTACGGACTTCCAGATGTTCCCATCCTCTCGCTTTCCGAGCCGACTTCAGAAACCCTTGCCGCGCTCAAGCTGGGACATGGCGCTGCGGCCGAACATTGGATCGAGTGGGCCGCGAACGTGCTGGCCATCGGGAAAAGCTGACTCGGCCCGGCCGGTTTTTACAAATGGTTCACATGCACCTTGCCGGGCAACGTCCCAAGTTTA
>JANYJQ010000048.1 GCA_025358435.1 Holophagaceae bacterium | reverse complement strand
AGCTCGCCAGGTTTCACCGGGCGCGCTAGAAAGAAGCCGAAACGGCCTTCCTGAAGGTCCGGCGCGATCATTCCAGCACCGCAGATGAGCGCCATGACACCGGCAAAAGTGAAGCCTACGCCTTGCGATGCGATGGCCCGGCCATCATGGAGCGGAAACTGTTCATAGCCCATGAGGCCTGGGGCCGCGAAGCAAAATAGCCCCACCACGAAGGCGGCGGCCCACACCATGCGCTTGTCATTCCATTCCTGCCTGGCGATGGTGAATATTTTCATACGCGCACCTCGTGATTCTCATCCACCAAGGCAATGAAGGCTTCCTCCAACGCCACTGATTCCACCTCTGTCCCGTTTTCACCAGCGATTGCGATCCAATCGAAGGCGGCACCGGACTTGGCCAGTACGATGGCTTCGCCACCCCAGGCGGACTGTTCTTCCCGCAGCACCTTCAGACCTTCCAGCGCTGGCCGCAAAGCACCCCATCTGATGCGCCGCAGACGTGATTTGAGCGTCTCGAGCGGTTCGTCGATATCGAGCCGTCCATTGAGTAAAATGCCCACTCGATCCGCGACACCTTCTATGCCTGCCAGATCATGGGTCGTGAGCAGGACTGCGACTCCATGGTCCGCCAGCTCGCCCACCAGGGATTCAAAGAATCCGCGCCTAGCCACCGCATCGAGCCCCATGGTGGGATCGTCCAACACCAGCAGCTCGGGACCGTGGCCAAGCGCCAGGGCCAGCGATGCCTGGGCTTTCTGGCCCCGGGACAGGCTGCCGAACTTCGCATCCAGGGCGATGCCCGCCCGTTTCAGGCGTTCCGCCACCGCGCTGTCGTCCCACTTCGCATTGAGCTTGCGGCAGAAGGCCACCACTTCATCCACGCGCATACCGGGTGGCGCGTCGGGAGATTCCGGCACCACGCCCACGCGATTCATGGCCTGGTGCCGGAATTTCCATGCATCTTCGCCAAAAAGCGAAGCCCGGCCTTCTGTGGGGCATTGCAATCCGAGCATACACCGCGCAAGCGATGATTTGCCCGCTCCGTTCCGGCCCAGCAAAGCGTAGACCTGGCCTGGTTCAACCCTCAACGAGACGGCTTCCAGAATGCGATGTTTGCCGTAGGCGACACCCACGCCCGCCAAGGACAGCGGCGAAATTTCCAGGCTCATCGTTTCTCCCCATGTTCCTGTCGTGTGTCGTGGTGAGCCAGGCTTGCCCAGGCTTTCCTCAAGGATTCTTCGGCCTCGGCTGAGCTGGCACCGGCGCCGATGGAAAGGCTGGCATAGCGCAAGGCGCCATCCTGAAGCAGGATTTTGCGGTCCCGGACACGGAGCGGCGGCGTGTCTTCTGCCACAAAGGTTCCTTCGCCGCGGCGGGTGCTGAGCACACCGGCTTCCACCAGCCGCTGGTAGGCCTTGGCCACGGTGGCAGGATTCACCCTAAGATCCCTTGCGAGATCCCGCACCGATGGCACAACAGCCCCTGGCGCCAGTTTGCGCGAGAGAACCAGGCGATGCAGTCCTTCCTCGATCTGGCGCCAGATCGGGATCGCATCCTTTGGGTCCACACGAAGGAGTTCCCTCATCACCAGGCTTCCTTTCCAATCCGATCCAACAGTGTATCGGTGTACTAGTACAGTAAGCTTGTCGACGAGGCTGTCAATACCCTTATTTTTTCGGCGCATGGCTCCTGAAAGAAATCGCCCGGCTTGCCAGGGCTTCGGCCTTAGGTCCGAGCCTTCCGTATATCCTTGTTCCATGGATGACATCGCCTTCAAGGAGTGGCTGCGTGCCGAAGCCCTATCCATGGGTTTCGCCCGCGTGGGCTTTGCTTCGTGCGAACCCCTCGAAGGGGAGCGGGATCACCTCCGGTCCTGGTTTTCAGAGGGCCGGGGCGCCCACCTGCCCTACCTGGACGCAGGGGCATTGATAGACCCCCAGCGGGTGATGAAAGGTGCAAAGACTGCGCTGGTGGGTTTCTTCCCCTATGCTCGCCCCGAGGCGATTCCTGGATCCTCGCCAGGCAGCCTGAAACTCAGCCGATATCTCTGGGGCACCGATTACCACATTCTGCTGAAGCCTCGGTTGCAGAAGCTGCTGGTGATGGCGCAGGAGTGGAAGCCAGAAGTACGGGGCCGCGTGTGTGTGGACACGGCGCCCTTGATGGAACGGCAGATGGCAACGCGGGCGGGGCTCGGCTGGCAGGGAAAACATACCCTGTTGATCATGGGCAAGGAGGGCTCCTGGGGATTTCTCGCGGTACTGCTGCTGACTGCAGTGTTACTGCCTGATGAGCCATTCTCGGTGGAGCATTGCGGAAACTGCACCGCTTGCATTGATGCCTGCCCCAGCCAAGCCATCTCGCCATTTCAACTTGATCCAAACCGCTGCATGACTACGTACACCATCGAGACCGAGGCCGAACCTCCATCCGAAGTCGCCGAGGCCATCGGCCAGAGCGGCTGGGCCGCGGGCTGCGACATCTGCCAGGAAGTCTGCCCCTGGAACGCCAGTCCGGTTTTCGGCGATGCCGGGCTTTGGGGCCAGCTGAATCGCCTGCATACGGAACCTGCGGCTGATCTGCGTCTCGGGCCTTCCCAATGGCGGTCGCGCACCCGCCGCACCGCCTTGAGGCGAGTCCGCGATCGCCACTGGAGGCGCAATGTGGACCTCATCCTAGCGGGCAGGACGAATGGATCAACCTGAGTCCCCCACCCCTTTATTCCGAAATAATTTACGATTTTCGATTGTCGAATTTCGATTGAAGCCCGAGGGAAGACGTGTGTCGCAATCGACAATCGCAAATCGCCAATGGCTCAACTTTTCTTGGTGTGCCCGCCCCTTTTCCCCTATAAAGAGTTTTATGCCCTTTTCCACGGGAGGCCCTATCGATGCCCATGAAGCACTGGACGATCCAGGATGCCGCGACTTTGTACGGCGTGAAGGAATGGGGCAACGAGTATTTTGCGATCAACAGCAAAGGACACCTGGAAGTAGCGCCCACGCAGGATGAGAACCTGGTCGCGGATGTCTACGAAATCGTCCAGCACTTGCGGCGGAAGGGCGTCCGCACACCCCTGATCCTGCGCTTTCCGCAGATCCTGGCGGACCGCGTCATCGAATTGCACGAGGCCTTCCGCAAGGCCATCAAGGAATTCGCCTACGACGGCTCCTACCAGGGCGTGTACCCGGTGAAGACCAACCAGATGAAGGAAGTGGTCGAGGAGATCGTCCGCGCCGGCGCCAAATACCACTACGGTCTTG
>JANYJQ010000020.1 GCA_025358435.1 Holophagaceae bacterium | reverse complement strand
AGTCGAAGTCGCCGCCCTGGCCGCCCATCTCTTGGGTGATGAAAGCGTCTGGACTACCGGCTGCGTGATACCCGTCGATGGCGGAGCAGACGCAGTGTACTGATACACCCCCAACCCTCACCCCCGCTTATCGTGCTTGTATTGGAGCGGGTAATGATGGTGGGTCCCGCGGCTCACGTGTTCCTTGAAGTTGAATACGTAATTCATGCCGACGAAGGGGCTGCTGGAGTTGTGGCACACACGGCAGACCTCTTCCGTGGGTGGATACTTGAGCCCTTGTTCGACCGCGTCTTTCGTCAAGAACGTCGGCTTGTCGCGGGACATCACCGTGTCGACGTAACCACCCCCTGGACCGTGGCAAGCCTCGCAGGTGACACCTGCCATGAGCGGCGTCTGCTCGATCGTGGAGAAGCCACCCACCAGGCCGTAACCGGTCGTGTGGCAGGGAAGGCAGTTCGAGTCATGGGTGTAGTCGGCTTTGGGGTCGATTTTCGCGATGCGTTTCGCTTCATCGGCCACACCCGGCCTGAGCACTTCGAAACTGCGTGCCATCCTGGTTTCCTGCCAGTCCTTGAATTGCTGCTCGTGGCATTGCTTGCACTTCTCGGCGCCCACATAACCAAGGGTTCCCATACCGTGCTGGTGCTTGGTGCGTGTGGTGTAGATGAACCAGACGCTATAGGCGCCGAAGAGCACTGCCACGATGATCCAGTATTTAGGCGAGATCGAGATGCGTGTTTCACTGTTGTCTGCCATGGCTGGTTTCCTTTCTGTGATCCATCGGCCCTGATGAAAATCGCTCCGTTCACTTCACAGCCGGGGCACCCGGTTCCTTCCATTCTTCCGCTAGAAAGGCGAGCAGCCCCGCGAGTTCGCCCGCTTCAAAACGGGGCCACGGGATTTGCCTTGAGCCCATGCTCATTCCCATCTGGGGAGCGTGGTTCCACATCCTTTGGGCGATGCGCTCGCGGCTTTCCCCGGTTGTCACTTTGCGCAGCTCGGGGCCGATTCCCCCGCGTCCGTCCATTCCGTGGCAGGTGCTGCAGCCCTTCTGGATGTAGGCATTGCGCCCCTTCGCCTTGTCCGCCAGCGGGCCGTCGTAACGGGTGACGACGATGTAAGCGAAAAGATCGGAAAGTTCTTCCCTTTGAAATTTCGGCGTGGCCATGCCGAGTGATTCCATGGCTGCGGTCATCCCACGCCAATGGTTCCACATCCGGCCAGCGAGCAGGGTGACGCTGCCTCGCAGGTCTGCCCTCCCCAAGTCGGGTCCCATGCCCGTCCCGCCCTTGCCATAAAAAGAGTGGCACTGAGCGCATCCTTTTGTGGCGAACAGGACTTTCCCCTTGATAGGATCTCCGGCGGAGCGGAAGTCCCGGGTCTTCTGCCGTGGGCCCTGGCTTCGAAGGAAGGCGAAAAGGTTCAGGATTTCGTTTTCGTTGAACGAAGGGACATCCAATCCTTTGGATCGCATGAGGGGCACCATCACCGGGCCGTGGTTCCACAGATCGCGGGCCAACTGCAGAGGAGGCGTGCCCCTGGGAATCCGATCAAGGGGAGGGGCCGAGCTTCCGCCTTCACGTCCGACCCGGTGGCACTGGATGCAGTGTTTCTGGGAGAAAAGGGCCCGTCCTGCCTTCGGATCGCCCGGTTCGTCGAAATAATTCAGGAAGGTGAGAAAAGCCAGCAGGTCGCCCAGCTCTTCGTTAGCGAAGGAGGGCCGGATGAGCCGTGATTCCTCCATTTTTTCGTTCATGACCTGTGTGTGGTTCCACATCGCGGCGACGAGCTCGTAGAAGGATCCCTTCACCGCGGTTCTTCCCAGGTCAGGGCCGATCCGCCCGCCATTCCCGCGTACCGCGTGGCAGTCGGCGCAGCGCTTGGAGACGAAGAGCTGTTGTCCTTTCATGGGGTCCCTGATCTCAGCCCCAAGGATAGGCAACAGTAGAATGCAAAAGAGGGCGATCCGTGGGAAACGAAGCATGGGAGCCGTTCCTGGGCGGGAGGGAGGGGGCTTTATCATGGGGTGCTCCCTCCGGCTGGTTCCTCCGCAGCAGGCAGGTAGCTGTCGACCCGGGCGGAGACTTCCCGGGCGGAGTTTTCCCTTCCTTCCCGGATCTCCCAGATGGAGATGATCGGGAAGAAGCGCGTGAAGAGGGCGTAGAGCAGGATGAAGGTGGCCCCGAAGGCCACGAAAAGCGACCACTCGACCCAGGACGGGGAATACTTCGCGGCTTCCATAGGAAGGCGCGGCCTCGAAAGGCTCGGCACCACGATGAGGTAACGTTCGAGCCACATCCCGATTTCCACTGAGACCGAAGCCGTGACGGTCCCCCAGACGGTCCAGCGCGTCTTGTTATTGGCCAGAAGGACGAATGGAATCACGAAACAGGCCATGAACATCGTCCAGAAGAGATATGAGAATTCGCCTTGGGTCTTCGATAGGAACACCGTCATGTGCGAGGGGTCCGCGCCGTAGTAGGTGGTCAGGAATTCGGCGAAGGTGAAATAGAACCAGAGAAGGCACATCACCAACAGGAGGATCCCGAGGTTGTTGAAGTGGATGGGCTTCAAGTAGTCCTCGAGGTGGTAGGCCTTCCGGATGACCGCCATGCCGATGATGATCACGCCGATGCCCGAAAAGATCGCTCCGACCACGAAATAGGGGCCGAAGATCGTGGAGTGCCACATGGGTTGGACCGTCATGGCGAAGACCCAGCTCACGACTGTATGCACGCTGACGGCAACGGGGATGACAAGGACAGCCATTATGGAAATCGCCCTTTCGAGAAGATGCTTCTGCCGGGGCGTCCCAGTCCAGCCCAAAGCCAGGGTTCGATAGAGGGCTTGCCGGGGGCCTGGCCGGTCCCGGAGGATCGCCACGTCTGGGATGAGGGGCAGATACAGGTAGACGGTGCTGGCGGTCAAGTAGCACGACACTGAGACGACATCCCATAAAAGCGGGGAGTGGAAGTTCCCATGCAGGATGACATTGAGCAACCGGTCCGGACGGCCCAGGTCAAGGAGGATACTCCCCATCCCGAAGAATAGGACCAACACCGTGATCACTTCCGCGGCCCGAGTGATGGACCTTCGCCACTCCGCTCGAGCGAGGCGCAGGATCGCCGATATCAAAGTACCCGCATGGCTGATTCCGATGAAGAAGACGAAGTTCGTGATGTAAAGCCCCCAGTAGACGGGGACGTTCATCCCCGTCACGGCGAGGCCTTTCCGGAGCTGCGCCATCCAGGCCACGAAACCCCAGGCGCACAGCACGAATAACACCAGCGCGAAGATCGCAAACGCCCGCGCGGGCTTCTCGATTGGCCGGATCAGGCGTTCGTCCAGGCCAAGATCAGGATTCTCCACCCCATTCTCCTTTCGAAAGATAAATCACCTTTGGGTGAGTCCCCAGCTCTTCCAGCAGCTTGAAAGCCCGATGGCTTTCCGCGAGGCGCGACACGGTGCTCCTGGGGTCGTCGAAGTCGCCAAAGGCCATGGCCCCCGGCGGACAGCTCTCGACACAAGCCGGGAGGTAGTCCCCTTCCCGGATTGGGCGCCCAGCCGCCCGGGCCGCGTCCTTTGCGTTTTGAAGCCGGTGGTGGCAGAAAGAGCACTTCTCGACGACGCCGCGCGGGCGTACAGAAACATCCGGCGACAACCCCGCTTCCATCGGTTCCGGGAAGGCCGGACGGTCCCAGTTGAACTGGCGGACGGTATAGGGACAGGCGGTCGTGCAATAGCGGCATCCGATGCAACGCGCGTACACCTGTCCGACGAGGCCGTCGTCCCCAACCTGGGTCGCGTGGACCGGGCAGACTTTCGTGCAAGGGGGGTGCTCGCAGTGCATGCAGGGGACGGGTATGAGCCGCAGCGAAGGATGCTCGCCACCCTCTCCTTTGCCGAAGGGGACGAGCCGGATCCAGGCGATGGCGCGTCCGCGTTCCGCCGTGCGGGCCGAGGCTGGCGGGATATTGTTTTCCACCTGGCAGGCCACCACGCAAGCCTGGCATGCGGTACAGCGGTCGAGGTCAATGACCATTCCCCAGCGGGCCACATCAGCTCCTGAAATTTCTGGTGTTTTGAAGTTCCAGCCCGGACAAGCCCGAATCGGAGCCATGCCAAGCAGCCATGGCTCCAGGCCCCGTTTCAGGCCCCTGGGCCTTCTCGAGCCGGACGCGGGTTCCTTGGAAATCCGGAAGTCCCGAAAGGGGATCCCGCGCGGCGCCTAACAGCTTGAAGGGGTTGGCGCCCATATCTCTGGCCCAGCGCCCGCCGCCTCTCTTTCCCAGGCCTGCCGGGATGGCCACCGCCTCGGGGACCACGCGCCAAGTCACAACGACGCGTACCACGATGGATCCTCCCGCCGAACTGATCCGCACCCAACCTTTGTCGCGCAAGCCGTGGATCTTGGCTGTCTCCGGATGGATTTCCGCCCAGCTCTCCCATCGCTCCTCGTGCCCTGGATCCAGCAGGGCCGGAAGGAAGGGCAACTCCGCACCGAAGCCGCCCGCGACCGAAAGCGGTTCGAAGAGCACGAGAGAAAGCTCCGTGGCGTTCCCGTTTTCGGCCGTCAACTTCTGGGCGCGTTCCTTGGCGATCCCATCAAGCAGATCCGCTTTGAACTCAAATTTCCCGGAAGGCGTTCTGAGCACCCTCGCCCACTCTTCATGGTCGTAGAAGGGATCCCACCAGCCACCGAATTCCAGCGCCCCTTTCCATAGTTCCTCTGCAGTGCGGTAGCCCGGAGCCCACCACCCCGCTCCCTCCATCATGCGGACCCAGGCTTCATCGAAGGCGGTTCCCATGACAGCTCCCCGCTGTGCAGCGAAAATGCCATCCATATCATGCCGGATGAGTGAAGGAGGGTCGGAGGCCGGAAAGGCCGAAGCGACTTCTCCACCAACGCGTTTCGCCAGCTCCAGGAAGATTTCCGCCGAGGAACGGGCGTCGACCAGGGGATGTTCCAGGACCGGTTTTGAAACGCTTGCCAGAGGAAAGGAGAGGCCGGGCGGCGTTGTGTGAAGATCCCATCTTTCCAGGAAGTGGGCCTCGGGAAGGATCCAGTCCGCGTGGAGCGCGCTATCGCTTGGGAAGGCGGAGATGGATACCGTGAAAGGAACCCCTTCGATGGCCTTGGCAAAGCGTGCCGGCGCGGCCGATGAATGAAGTGGATCCGCGTCATGCAGAATCAGAAACTCCACCGGATAGGGTTTCTTCGAAAGGATCGCTCCTGCGAGGTCTTCTGGATCCGAATCCACGAGCTTCCCGCCGTTCTGTCCTGCGCCATCCAACCTGGAATGTTTCCTGCCCTCCGCTCCCGGTCCCTTCGCAGAAAGTTCCGGCCATGCGGGAATCGGAGTTTCCTCCGCCACCAATAAGCCTCCCTCCCCGTCGATGTTTCCGACAAGGGCGTTCAGAGCCTGGGCGGCGAGGTGGTCAAAGAGGGAGCCCGGCAGCAACGGCCCGCGCCGGGGACCCACTACGAGGCTCGCCCGCGCGGCATGGAGCTCCCTCGCCACCCGGAGGATCACATTCACCGAGACACCTGTCTCCGCGGCCACCCGCTCCAAGCCGAAATCGCGCTCCAGCAGGGCGCGCAAGCCCAGGCCAGGCTTGCTGCCGGGCGTGGGTCCCGACTCGAACCCCGCGGCGTGCTCGGCGATGAAGTCCCGGTCATAGAGATCTTCATTGACCAGGACAGAAGCGATGCCCAGGGCGAAGATGCCTTCGGTTCCGGGGTGCACCGCGATCCACTCATCCGCGGCGGCGCCAGTCAGGGAAAGGCGCGATTCCACCTGCACGAATTTTCCGCGCCGTCCTGTGCGGACCTGGCGAAACTCGCCGAAAGCGCGCGCACTCGCCACGGGGGAGCCCGAGGCCTCAAGGAACCCCGATCCGAGGGATAGAACATAGTCCGTGGACGGGAGGTCATAAACCGGGGCACTCTTCACCCCCTGGGTGAGGCGCAGGGCGATGGAAGCCGCCTCGTCTCCCCGGTCGAGGCGCACATCGTTCGGGGAGCCGAATGCCGAGAGGAAGCGGCTGCCTGCGCGGCTTCCGAGGCTCATGGCTCCGGCGCGCAGAAGCACTGCCGACTCGGGCTTTCCTTGTTCCCGGATGGAGCGGAGCCGTCCGCCAATTTCCACGAAGGCTTCCTCCCAAGTCTTTTTCTCGAACGATGCGAGCGAGCCGCGCTCACCTTTTCTCCGCATCGGCCCAGGGATCCGGTCTGGGTGGTAGAGCGATTGGAGCGAGGCCTGGCCCTTGGGGCAGAGGCGCCCTCCACTCACGGGGTGCCGCGGATTCCCATCCACCTTCACCGGACGGCCTGCGATGCAACGGACCCGGACCCCGCAGCCTCCAGGGCAAAGCGAGCACACCGAGAGGCGGAACTCCTCGATCCCTCCTGGAGGGTCGTAGGGGCTATCTGCCGTGGCGAAGGTCTTGGACAGCAAATGCCCAGCCGACAATCCCACCGCGGCACCGGATGTGGCTCCAAGCATCAGGCCCACGAAGCGTCTACGTTCGATCTTCATGTGAATCTCCCGGCGGCCTTTCTCATCGATGACACGTGGTGCAGGCCACGGACACTTTCGATTTCAAGTGGCACCCGATGCAATCCTGCATAGCCAGCTTGCGCACCTGCCTCGGGGGAGAGGTGGTGTCGGCGATCCCCCCATGGCAGGTGGCGCACGCGATTTTGCCCGCCACGACATGGCGCCGATGGGAATAGAACACATGCGGAGGTTGGGCGAAGAGGCGTTTCCATTCAAGGGTCCCGCCCCGTTTCAACTTTTCGACAAGAGCACGTTCTTTATCACTGCTCCCCTGCGCCTCTGCGTGACAGGCAGCACAGTCCTCCGCTTTGGGAAGACCCGAGAAAGTCTGCGTCTGGTAGCTGGAGTGGCAGGTATCGCAAGAGATCCCGAGTTCGGTGACATGCTTTCTATGGTTGAACTCGACCGGCTGCCTGACGCTGCGGGACCCGAAGTGGATGATTCCCAACGCGGTCAGGGCCAGGGAAGGAACACAGACGCCAAGAAATCCAATAAGGAAGATGCCCACCGGCCGGGATTGAGGTTCACTCCGGGCCTCGGGTGGCTGGGCTTCGATTCCTTCATCTTCGCGGAAGGGTTCTGTGTCCATCGAAGCTACTCCTCCATAAACTCCTGATCACCCGTGAGAGATCAAATGTGGACAGTGAAAATTGAATTTTAATTTTCGATTGGTGCGCTCTTGGACGATCCTGAAACACACCTTTTCCATGGCCCTGGAGGCGTGTGCAACCCTTGCTATTGACTCCTTGGAGTTCAAGAATTGTGAAGTTGGCACCCATTGGAGACCTCGGAATCCAAAAGGTCAAGACATCCTTGGAACTTGTGACCGGAGTCATAAACAATTTACCAGTTGTAAAATCTATATTGCTGATACTAAACATAATTAGGTGCAGGCACGGAACCGCCAATACTGAATAGGCCATTTCGAGTCGGTGCTGAAAAATTTTCTGGCCGTCGGGATGGACAATTCATTGCACGGTGCATCCCGCCTTCAATCCCCGTTCAATGAATTCAATGCTTCACCGCACCCAGAATGGGGTCGAACACGTCGTTCTCCTGAAGTCATGAGAGACTTTCTTTCAATTCAGCGGAGCCCGCCACGTGATTGATGATTCGCCAGGGCCAGCAGCCTGGCCGGAAGCGCCCATGAAGCCCTGCTTGGCGCCGGCCCGCGTGGACGTGGATGTGGCGATCATCGGCGCGGGAATCCACGGCAGCGCGTTGGCCCGGGAGCTGACGCTCCGGGGGATTTCCTGCACAGTTGTGGACAAGGGCGCCGTGGGGGGAGGCACGTCGCAGTGGTCATCACAGCTTCTGCATGGCGGCATCAGGTATCTGCAGACCGGAGACATCAGGCAAATGCGCGAAGGCCTGCATGAACGCGCCACCTGGGCCACCATCGCGCCCTGGCGGGTTCGCTGGGAGAGTTTCTGGATGCCCCATCGTGGTTTCTTCGAAGGGTTGTCCCACCGCATCGGCATCGGCCTTTACGATTCCTGGGGCCGGGACCGCCCCGGATGGCCGTCCTCACTACATCTAGGCGCGGTGCCATCGAAAATTTTCGAAGCGGACCCCCGCGCGGCGAATACCCCTTTTCGTGGCGCGGTTGCCTACGCAGATCTGATGACCTGGGATCGGGACCTGGTCAGGGATCTTGCAGCCTCCAGCGGTGCGATCTGGCTGGACTTCCATGAAATCGAAGGCTTCGATGATGCGCCAGGTGTCCTCAAGGCCGCGCATTCGCGTGATCTGAGGGATGGCACCAGGCGCACGATCGCTGCGAAAAATTGGGTGTTCGCCCTGGGTCCTTGGAATGACAGCTGCCTGCTTCGATGGTTTGGTGATTCCTGGAAGCGGCTTCGCCTTTCCAGCGGCATCCACCTCTGGTTTGATACCCCGGAGCTGCTGCAAAGCGGGTGCCAGCGTCCATGGGCCATGATGCGCGGAGAAGGACGCATCCTGTTCGTCATTCCCCGCGATGGCCTTTTGCAGGTGGGCACCACCGAAAGGGCCGTGGAGGACGGTTGCGTGCCCATCGTCGACGCCGAGCGTGAAGAATTGTTCCTGGCTCTCGAAAACACCATCCCATCCGTTCAATGGCGAAAGCTTCCGTTGCGTATGGAGGAATCTGGAGTCCGGCCGCTGGTGCGGCCGCCTAAAGACAAGGCGCATACCGCGAAACTCAGCCGCGAAGCCATACTTGAAACCCATCCAAAATTTTCGAACTTGCGCCTGGTTCTCGGTGGAAAGCTCACAACTGCCCGCGCTCTCATGGATCGCCTGGCCACGGAACTCAGCGGCCAAGCCTGTCCAGAATCGCGCACACGCCCCTTGAAGAAATGGGATGGACAAAGCCCCGGACTCCAGTAAAATCAAGGGTCCCGCTCATTGCGTAAGTAATTCGCGGAATAAGTGCAACATGGTCCCGTAGCTCAGCTGGATAGAGCATCAGACTACGAATCTGAGGGTCGCACGTTCGAATCGTGTCGGGACCACCACCTAAGCCCCTGACAATACAGGGGCTTTCTTGTGTCTGCGCTTCCGGGCTCCATTCCTCCCCGTTCTCCCCGATGGGAGTAAATGTTGGTAATTTGCCCTGATTTCAGAGGAGTGGCGGGATCTGATTCGGAGAACACTCAGTAATTGGGCGGGATTGCCGTGTGCCCCCAGGGGCACCCCTACAAAATTCACCTTATTATGGAGCCAGGAATCCGGGACTCAGGATCCGTGATGGGGAGAACCTTTATGCCGAACATTGCAACGGTCCTTAAGGATGAAATCGTCCGTCTTGCGAGGAAGGAAGTTCGCAAGGAAGTGGAGGGGCTCAAGAAGGCTTCCGTACGTTATCGGACTGAAATAGCAGCGTTGAAGCGACGTGTGGCTGAGCTGGAAAAGAAGCATGTCCGGCTTGAAAAGAAGGCTCCCAAGAAAGTGATCCCAGAGGCGGAAGGTGAGGGAATCACCCGCCACCGGTTCAGCGCACGAAGGTTCGCCGCCCAGAGGCAGAAGCTTGGGGTGTCTGCTGGGGCCATGGGGACTCTTCTTGGTGTATCGGCACAGTCCGTCTACAACTGGGAGGCAGGGAAGTCCCGGCCACGGCCACAGCAGTTGGCGGGAATAGCGGCCCTCAGGAGACTGGGTAAAAGGCAGGCAGAGGAGCTGTTGGCCAATCTAACGGATTGACCCAGATAGATCGCCACCTTTTAGGTGCACCCAATCTCACATGTAGGCCTCAGTGCCGGCTTCGCTCAGTCCCTGGGCATGTTGTCCGGGAACTCCTCCCACTCCCATTCATTCCACCACTCGCGTTCGAGGCCGCGACAAGTGTTTCCAAAGGCGGGGCACAGGACACAGCCGTCCCCGCGAAGGACCTCGGTATCCCGGATCGGGGGATACTTCGCCAGTAGATCCTCGCCGCAGAAGCGTGCCTCAAGCTCCTCTGCGCTCAATGGGCGTGAAGGCAGCTCGGAGACATGATGACGCCGGAGCCGCTCCCTGCTTTCGGGCAGCAGCACAGAGTTCTCCGCGTCGATATGGTGCCAAAGAGCATGGGAGTAGGTCGTCGCGAGGTCTTGCATCCGGTCCGATGAGGCTGGGTCCAGAACCAAAGCCTCGAAGAGGGGTTCCATTTGGTCGAGCATGCCCGCCATGCGGGCGTGGTCCGCGATCATGACGGCAAGGGGCCCTCGGTCGGCGGGAAGCTCCGCCTTCTGGACAAGGGCGGCGAAGAGGATGCCTTCCTCGCGGGCGTGATGGAAGTGGCCAGCGAAGATCCGGAAGAAACGTATGAAGCGGACGCCATCTGAGGGATCCGCGCCACCTTGGATCCGGGCATCCACGAAGGCCCGCATGGACTCCAGCACTCTTTCGATGAGGTCATGCTCTGCCACAAGGTCATCGATGAGTTGCATCAAGGGCTCCCGCCATCAGTTTACGCTTCGCTGCCCACAACCCTTTTCGAGTCAGGTCTACCGTGGCCGATGGGTGGCCCCACGGATCAGCTCGGAGGAAAAACCTGGTTCGCACATGCAATCAACTCAGCGGAGATGGCACCTGCTATCTCCCGATGGAAGTCACCTTTTCATTCCCGAAATAAACGTATGCGCCATTCTCATAGGCCCACTGTTCACGAACTCCGGCGCCGCTCGATGACCGGTCGACCCTGTCGGGTTTGCCCCAGGCCCGTTCAACTTCTTCCCGTGTCATGCCTACGAGCACTTGTTTCGCCGCGATGGCCGCTTCCTTGGCCTTGGTTTCGGCGTCGGCAGTTGCTGCGGCCCTGTCTGCTTGCAAAGCGTCCTCATGTTGGCTGGCACGCTTTCCAATGAACAGGAGCGCTCCCCCAACCAGGAGGAGCACCAGACATCCACCAACCAACCCTTTTTTCCCACTTCCTGGGGAGTCTTCGAATCCCATCCAGCACCTTCCTGCGCACTCATGCGGGTGAAAGAGAGTCTACGCCTCCACCAGCAGGATGTTGAATACCGCATCGAAGGATCGAATAACTCAGAGCTTCTTGTGGGCGCCGTCGCACATCGGTTTGGCGCCGCTGCGCATGCATCCGCACACCATCTTGGTTCCTGTGGATTATTTTCGGTCGATTTCGATGTTTTCCTTGGTACCGCTGTGGGAGACCGCGATCATCATGCCGAACCGATGCTTGAGCGTCCACACATCGAAGAATACTTCTTCATTCAGAGCATGCACACTGTGCTTTGCCATCCGCTCTTGCATGATGTTGAGATGGCGTCCGCCGAGGCGTTCAAGCTGATACAGGGGTGGAAAACCCGCCAGCTGCGCCGGCAGCTTCCAACGCACCACACGTGCATCCACTTCCCACTGGTCGCCATACAGCTCCAACTTGCGCGTAATGCCTGCAGTTGGAGCGAGGGTGATCTCGAAATGTTGCGGGCCAAGCTGCTTCATCGACAATTTTGCGACCGCGACATCGTCGGCGATACGGAGATAGTTGTGCAATGTCAGCGCGAATCCGCCGATCGCCATCGCGAAGAGCAGCAACCCTACCCCGAATGCGCCGCGCAGCAGGCGCACCAGACCGTGCGAACGGCGTATGCCGAAAAACAGCAGCCCAGCGATCAACAGCAGCATTAACACAGGCATCAATAGGATGATGCTGGGATTGAACTGATTGAACGGCATGGCAACCCCACATGAAGCCAGCGGATCGTCGGCCAGGACAATACACCTGTGGATGACTATACTGCGGTGTTTTTTGAACCCTCATGGTTGGGGGAATCGAAGCCTCAACAAACCGATCCGCCGACGATCGGGTATGTGCTCACGCCTGCGGTTGCCCCTCCTTCAGCAAGGCTGACAAGGCCTTGAAGGCGGAATGGTTTTTGTCCCGGGCCCACTCGAAGGCCACGGATTCGTGGTTGGTGATCGAGGCGCCAGCGGCGGCCATCCGGTCCAACGCATGTCTCCGGTATTCTTCGCCCCTCCCACTGACCGCGTCCCAGCAGAGTTGCACTTCGTGGTCCGAGTCTAGAAGCTCCATCACTGTCTGCATAACGCATACATGGGCTTCGATCCCGGCTATGACAATCTGGCGCTGCTCAGGCTGCAAGCCGGGTCGGGCTTTCTGGAGCAAGGGTTTGAAGCCAGAATCGCCGCAACAACCGAAGGCGGTCTTTTCCAAGAAATACTTGGGCGTGGAGAGGGAATCGTAGACCGCGCGTAGGCTGGTTTCGGTGGAGCCGAGGCCCTTCGGGTACTGTTCCGACAGCACCACCGGCACCGCGAAGAGCTCTGCAAGCTTCATCAGGCGGCGCGTCGTTTCGAGCACCTGGACAGGGCGGTGCACCATCTGGACCAGCTTGCCCTGAAGGTCGATCACCACCAGGATGCTGCGGGACGAATCGAGAAGAGGCATGGTGTTCTCCAGGAATGCGGATGAGCGTAACGCGATCCGGAAAAGGTGTTAGGTCGCGTGGGCTCGGTTGAGGGTAGCAGGCAGGGTCCAGCCTTTTTCCGATCCAGTGGAAGACCCCACATGACGTTCTTGTGTATCCCAACAAGACCATGGCGATTCAGCAGGCCACTTGTGACTTGGATCACCGATTCGGATCGGTGGAGTATGCAATGTTTCTATCAACAAGATCCTTTCCATACCTGGACCAATTCAGGCCTGCCACTCCGCCGACCAGTCACTTGGAGACCACTCTATCTTTTCGTCCTGCAGTGGCGGTTCGGTATGTATTTCCCCTATCTATCCATGGGATCTATCAATTTTATTTGCGTTTTCTTAAGTTAAGCCTGAAAGGTTTTGGCAAAACAGTCGAATTCGACCATGCATTCCAGTGATGAGGAGAATTTCATTGAGTAAGGGCAAAGTACCACACCAGCTGATGGTCTTGAGCGTGATTGCCGTTGCCGTGATCGCTGGTTTCTTCGTGATGCGCGCGTATTTGACTCCAAAGTCGTTTGGAAAATACGGGCATTATCGTGCGGACGCAATCGATGACGTGCGAAATCTCCCCGTGAGTTATGCCGGCGTGAATGTCTGCGCGAGCTGCCATGAAGAGGTTTTTCAGAAGAAGGCCAAGGGATTCCACCGTGGCGTCACATGTGAAGTCTGTCATGGTCCTGCGGCGGCACATGCCGAGGACAACTCGATCAAACCAGAAGCTCCTCGTCAACGTGGGGGTTGTCCTCTTTGCCATAACTACAATCCTGCAAGGCCGACCGGGTTTCCGCAGATCATCACGGCCGAGCACAATCCTGGTAAGCCATGCATGACTTGCCACAACCCGCATGATCCTGTACCACCAACGACTCCCGAGGATTGCGGCGTCTGCCATCGAAGCATTGCCGCCCAGAAGCTCGTTTCGAAGCACTCTTCGGTGGAGTGCACGACCTGCCATCAAGTGCCCAAGCAGCATTTTGTCAACCCACGCCTGAACCGGGTTGGCAAGCCGACCAACAACGAAGCCTGCGGGAATTGCCATGGAAGCGATGTCAAGACGCAGCCTCAGGTTCCCAAGGTGGAGACCGCCAAACATGCGGGTCGCTACTTGTGCTGGGAATGCCACTATCCTCATTCGCCGGAGAACACGCCATGAGTATGGATATGAATGATCCGATGGAGAAAGGCCCGAAAAGGGTGGGGCGGCGCAAATTCCTTGACCTGGTTTTCAAGGCCATGCCCGCAGCGGGAATAACCTTGGGCACATGTGGCCTGTCGATCAGCTCGCTCAGGGGCGAGGAAGAAAAAAAGCTGGAGCCCCCCTCAGAAAAAAATAGTTACGCCATGGCAGTCGACATCCACAAGTGCATTGGCTGTGGACGTTGTGCCTATGCCTGCAAGAAGGAGAACAAGGTACCCGAAGATCCTCACACCGTGCGGACATGGGTGGAGCGCTACGTGATTCCTGTGGAGGGCGAGGCCCTTGTCGATTCCCCAAATGGCGGCATCGATGGGTTCCCTGAGCTGCCTGAAACCAAAAACATACTGAAAAGTTTTTTCGTGCCGAAGCTTTGCAATCATTGCGCGAACCCGCCCTGCGTTCAGGTATGCCCCGTCGGAGCGACCTTCCAGACCAAGGACGGCGTGATTCTGGTAGACGAAAAATATTGCGTGGGCTGCCGCTACTGCATCCAGGCCTGCCCATACGGTGCGCGCTATATGCATCCCGTAAAACATGTCGCGGATAAATGTACGTTCTGCTATCACCGCATTGCCAAAGGGTTGGTGCCCGCCTGCGTGGAAGTCTGCCCGACCCAAGCCAGGGTCTTTGGAGATTTGAACAGGCAGAGCAGCCCGATCAGGAGATTCCTCAGATTCAACGCGATCAAGGCCTTGAAACAGGAACTCAACACGCGACCAAAGGTCTTTTACGCCAACGCAGATCTGGAGGTCAGGTAGATCATGGAACCCACCCTAGTCCTAGCCCTGCTGGAGCCGTTCAACGGATACATTTATCCGAATGAGTACTTCCTGCAATGGGAATTGCTGATTGTCTTGTATCCCTACCTGACGGGCCTGGTTGCTGGTGCTTTCATTTTGGCTTCGCTCGAGCGGGTCTTTCACGTAAAAGCGCTCTTGCCTGTCTATCGTTTGGCCTTGCTGAGCGCGCTGGCATTCCTGATCGCGGCCCCCTTGCCCTTGATGGCGCACCTGGGGCATCCCGAAAGGGCGCTGGAGATGCTCGTCACACCCCATACGGCTTCGGCCATGGCGATGTTCGGCTTTGTCTACGCCTGGTATCTGCTGGTCGTCCTGCTGCTCGAGATCTGGTTTGATTACCGGGCCGACATCGTCAACCTCTCTAATTCGAAGACCGGATTGATGAAGTACGTGTACAAAATCCTGACTCTGGGAGCGACCGATCTATCTCCGGAAGCCCTGCAATTTGACGAGAAAGCCGGAAGGCTGATCACGATCATCGGCATCCCTTCCGCATTCATGCTCCACGGCTACGTCGGATTCATTTTCGGTTCGATCAAGGCCAATCCATGGTGGAGTTCGGTATTGATGCCGATCGTGTTCCTGTTTTCGGCCATCGTGTCCGGAATGGCCGCCGTGCTTCTGATCTATATGGTGGCCTCCTGGGCCCGCTGGAAGCCCATCGACATGGCCTGTGTGAACAAGCTGGCCGAGTTCCTCCTTTATGCGATGCTTGTCGATTTCACCCTGGAAATCCTCGATTTCATTCACCGCCTTTATGAATCCGAAGAGTCCATCCACATCCTGTCGCAGCTGATCTCGGACCGGTTGTTCATCAGTTTGATCATCTCGCAAGTTCTCATCGGCGGACTTCTGCCGCTTTTCGGAATCCTGGTGGGGCGCTACGGGAAATTCCCGGACGAGATGCGTAAGATGTTCTATTTCCTGGTGGGGATATTGATTCAGGTCGGCATTTTCAGCATGAGATGGAATGTTGTCATCGGAGGGCAGATGTTCTCCAAGAGTCTGCGCGGTCTCACAACCTACAAAGTGCATTTGATGGGCATTGAAGGCCTGTTGGTCTCCATCGGGTTCCTTATCCTGCCGCTGGCGGTCCTTTTCGTGTTGCTCAGGCTGCTTCCTCCCTGGTTGAACGAAAAATCGGAGGAGAAGGCCATTCCCGTCGCCTGAGCCCCGGGGGTGTATCTTTCCATCAAATTGTGACGAGAACCATCAGCAACTCAGGCCCGCGGCCAAGCGGGCCTTTTTACATCCAAGCCATGTTGCGGTGCCGTTTGAGAATATCCCCTTCATTCCTCAAGAAAAAACGTGAAAGGGCCAGGATGGAATCAGTATCTAGGCTTGGCGCGCTCGTACTGCTCAGGCCAGCCCATTTTCTGTCCCAAGGTTTGAGCGGCATGCATCGGCCAATGGGGATCACGTAGGAACTCGCGGGCCAGCAGGACCATGTCGGCATCTCCATTTCGGATTATCTGATCAGCCTGCTGGGCAGAAGTGATCATGCCAACGGCGCCTGTCAGCACATTGCCCTCGCGGCGAACTCGTGCTGCGAAGGGCACCTGGTATCCGGGACCGGCCGGAATCTTCGCTTTGGCAATATTCCCTCCAGATGAGCAGTCCAACAAATCGACGCCTAGCAGCCTCACCATCCGTGCCAGTGCGACTGAATCCTCAATCGTCCAACCGCCATCGGTCCATTCACTGGCTGAGATGCGTAGAAAGAGGGGCAGGTGAACTGGCCATTCCTTGCGGATGGCCTGTGTCACCTCGCATAGCATCCGCGCCCGGTTGCCGAAGGATCCACCGTATTCATCGGTGCGCCGGTTCGAAAGCGGCGACAGGAATTCGCCCAGCAGATATCCGTGCGCGCCATGGATTTCGATGACTTTGAAACCACACGCGCATGCGCGGCGAGCGGCATCCCCGAAGGCTTGCACGATGCGCGAAATCCCCGCCTTGTCGAGCGCCTCGGGTGTGATCGAATCGGGAGCGAAGGGAATTGGGCTGGGTGCGTAGATCGGCCGCCAACCGCCCTTTTCAATTTCGAGAGTCCCATCGCCAAACCAGGGTGCGGCTGTACTCGCCTTGCGGCCGGCGTGCGCAAGTTGGATTCCTGCCACGGCTCCGTTCTGCTCGATGAATCTGACGATGCGGGCGAGCGGCTCTTTGTGCTCGTCTTTCCAGATGCCTAGATCGTCCGGGCTGATGCGGCCTTCGGGCGTAACCGCGGTCGCTTCCGTCAGGACCAGCCCCGCGCCGCCGACCGCACGCACGCCCAGATGGACAAGATGCCAGTCGTTGGCGAATCCATCTTCACTGGAGTACTGGCACATCGGGGAGACTGCGATCCGATTCCGGAACGTCACGTCATGGATGGTGAGCGGCTCGAAAAGGTGCATGAATGCTCCTGGGGGGAGATTGTTGAACCAATTGGGGTCGGCGTGAATCTTAGGAATGGTATCGTTTACGCATCGACTCAATCTCAAAATGTTCGCATCATTCGTGTTTGGTTCCACCCGCTTTCGACCCGACGTACAGCCTGTTCACCCTTTTTCAGCGCCCGGTATATGAGCCCTGGATCGATTCGACCTAGATCGTGAGGAGACCATGAAGATCGCTGTTCTGAAGGAGTCCAGAGAGAATGAGAATCGTGTCGCCCTGGACCCTGAATCCTGCAAGAAATTGATCCAGGCAGGGATCGAGGTTTCCATAGAAACAGGCGCCGGGGCGAGGGCTTATTTTCTTGATGATGCCTACAGACAAGTTGGGGTTTCAATCGTTCCAGATATCGCGGAGCTGCTTGGCGACTCGGACTTCATCGTGAAGGTCAATCCACCTGGGCAGCGGTCAAACGGCAGGCACGAGGCTGAAATGATGAAGCCCGGGTCCATAATGCTGGCTTCGATGTTCCCCACGAGGAATCTCGATGCGGTAAAGAAAATGGCTGAGGGCAGGATCACGTCCTTTTCCACTGACTGCATCCCCCGCACGACCCGGGCCCAGGCCATGGACACACTTTCAAGCCAGGGGAATATCGTGGGTTACAAGGGCGTGCTTTTGGGGGCAGTGGAGCTCCCGAATTATTTCCCGATGTTCATGACCGCGGCGGGGACCACGCTTTCAGCCAAGGTCTTCGTCATCGGGGCAGGTGTGGCGGGCCTCCAGGCCATCGCCACGGCCAAGCGGCTGGGTGCCAGTGTCACCGCTACGGATGTCCGCCCGGAAGTCAGAGAGCAGATCGAATCCGTGGGCGGCAAGTACATCGGCATCGAGCTGCAGCAGAACACTCAAGGAGGAGGCGGATACGCGGCGGAACTTTCGGTCGAGGACAAGGCCCGCCAGGCAAAGATGCTCGCCGACCATTGCGCCCAGGTGGATGTGGTGATCACAACGGCGCTCATCGGCGGCGTCATGGCGCCTAAACTCCTGGATGAAAGCATCGTGAGATCCATGAAGCCTGGATCCGTGATCGTGGACCTGGGCGCGGATGGCGGAGGCAACTGCACTTCGTCCAAGATCGGCGGGACCATCGAAATCGGAGGCGTCAAGATCATCGCGCCGACGAACCTGCCCTCCAGCCTTCCACACCACGCAAGCATGATGTTTTCCCGGAACCTGCTGAACTTCGTCATGGCTTTCTGGAAGAAGGATGAATCACGTTTCGACCTGGATTGGAACGACGACATCCTGAAAGCCTGCGCGGTGACCCATGATGGCGCGGTCATCCACGGCCCGACCCTGAAAGCCTTGCAGGCTGGTAATTCGCCCAGCGCTTGATTCAATTGGAAGGGAGAATCGACTTTATGCACCTTTCTGAAAATGCCACAGCTGTCGCTCAAGTGGACGCGAGCCATGCCTCGGGTGGACACGGCCAGATCGACTTCATGGGCGCCCTCTTCGTCTTCATGCTGGCGAGTTTCATCGGTGTCATGGTGATCCAGCGAGTGTCCCGCCTGCTGCACACGCCGCTCATGAGCCTGACCAATGCGATTTCAGCTATCGCGGTGGTCGGCGCCATCATCGTGGCGGCCGGAAAGGACTACCCGCCCTACATCATGGCCCTGGGCATCATCGCGATCGTCTGCTCGACAACCAACATCGTGAGCGGGTTCCTCATCACGGACCGCATGCTGAAGATGTTCAAGAAGCAGGGCGGGGCGGGCAAATGAGCGCCGAAAACATCGTCCAGCTCCTGTACCTCATCTCGACGGCCCTGTTCATCATGTCGCTCAAGTGGATGAGCGATCCAGCCACCGCGCGTAAGGGGGTTTTCTCGGGCGTGGCGGCCATGCTCCTTGCGGTCGCAGGCACCCTGGCGGGCGTCGCCGCTACAGGTGGAACGCACTACTGGTGGATCCTTGGAGCCTTCGCTGTAGGCTCCGCCATCGGGTATCCGCTCGCGCAGGTCCCTCTGACCGCAGTTCCGCAGCGGACCGCACTTTCCCACGCCTTCGGCGGATTGGCGGCGGGACTCGTGGGCACCGCGAAATATTTTCTCTATTTCGGCCAGGGGAACGCGGCTTCGCTCTCTCCCTTCATCATGGTGGCGCTGGTGGCGGAGATACTGCTGGGCTACTTGACGTTCACGGGTTCGCTGATGGCTGCCGGAAAGCTGCAGGAAGTGGCTTGGATTCCCCAGCGGCCTGTTACGTATCCGCTTCAGAATGTGGGCAATATCGGCTTGTTGATAGTGGCCATCGGCTTGGGGCTGGGGCTGATCCTGAACCCGCTGGCGCATTGGGCGCCCTACGCTTTCCTGGGCGTCATCGTATTATCCTTGGCCTTCGGTGTGCTCATGATCCTGCCCATCGGCGGCGCGGACATGCCGACGGTCATATCGATCCTGAACGCCTATGCGGGCCTTTCCGCGGTCGCCATGGGCTTCGTTCTCAACAACAAGCTGCTGATCATCGCCGGCGCGCTGGATGGCAGCTCCGGCCTGATCCTTTCCATCATCATGTGCAAGGCCATGAACCGCTCGTTTGCAAATGTCCTGTTCGGCGCTTTCGGCCAAACCCCGCAAGCCTCCGCGGCGGGTGAATCAAAGGCCTACAAAAGCGATACCACCGAGAGCGCCGCGCAGGTTTTGGGGCAGGCCAACCTTGTGGTGATCGTTCCCGGCTACGGGATGGCGGTGGCCCAGGCCCAACACAAGGTCCGCGAGCTTTACGACCTGTTGCGAAAGCGAGGCGTCACCGTGAAATTCGCGATACACCCAGTCGCTGGCCGCATGCCCGGACACATGAATGTGCTCTTGGCCGAAGCCGAGATTCCCTACGATGACCTGGTCGAGATGGACGTGATCAACGGGGACATGCCCCAGGCCGATGTGGCGCTCATCATCGGCGCAAATGATGTGGTCAATCCAGCCGCCCGCTCTGACAAGAGCAGCCCGATCTTCGGCATGCCGATCATCGACGCTGACCGGGCCAAGACCGTGTATGCCATCAAGCGATCCAAGAACCCAGGTTTCGCGGGTATCGACAACGAACTCTACTTCCTGGATAAGACCTTCATGCTCTTCGGTGATGCCAAATCAGTCGTGGGCGAACTGGCCAAGCAGCTCGCTGACGATGGCGGAGGGCATTGATCCGTAAATTTGACAGGACTCTGACAGATCAAAGCGACCCTGAGATGTAGTGCTCCAACTGGGAGATGATGAAGCTCTGTTCGGAAATCATGGCCCTCACCACGTCGCCGAGGGAAATCAACCCCACGACCCGGTCCCCTTCGATCACGGGGAGGTGGCGAATGCGTTTGTCGGTCATCAGCGCCATGCACTCTTCGATGTTCTGTTCTGGGTGTATGCAGACGACTTTTGAAGTCATGATCTGCCGCACGGGAATATCCTTTGAGGATTTCCCGTCCAGCACGACTTTTCGGGCGTAATCCCGTTCCGAGAAGATCCCTTCCAGGCGGTCCCCCTCCATGACCAGCACAGCGCCGATATTCTTCGCGGCCATGAGTTTCAGAGCTTCGAACACCGTGGCTCCTGGGACCACAGACCAGAAATCTGTTCCTTTTTCCCGCAGGAGTTGGTCAATCCGTTTCATGCCTAGCCCCCTATCACAAACGTGTTACCAGAAGTTGATACCGGATACTACTCCGGATGAGCCGGAGATGTCTCAAGTGCAGAAAAAATTTGGGAGGAAGATTTAAAAAAAATTTCTGGGATTGCTGAGATTCTGATGCGATGGCCTTGAAACTATACGATCTTCTCCCTCGGAACTGCGACAGCAGCAGTGATGTGCTTCTGGGGCGCTTTCTGCAATACGTCGAGAGTAGGGGGCTTCAGCTTTATCCCGCCCAGGAGGCGGCCATCCTGGAGATCTTCGAGGATAAAAATCTCATCCTGAACACACCCACGGGTTCCGGCAAGTCCCTGGTGGCGACGGCGCTCCATTTCATGGCCCTGGCCCAAGGCCATCGCTCGGTCTACACCTGTCCCATAAAGGCGCTGGTGAACGAGAAATGGCTGGCGCTCTGCCAGGCGTTCGGAGCGGAAAAGGTGGGTCTCAGCACCGGCGATGCCACCGTTAACCGCGACGCCCCGATCCTTTGTTGCACAGCGGAAATACTGGCCAACATGGCGCTATCGGATGGCGAGGATGCCTTTGCCCATGACGTGGTGATGGATGAATTCCATTACTACTCGGATCGCGATCGGGGTGTCGCCTGGCAGGTTCCACTGCTGATTCTGAAGCAGACCCGATTTCTGTTGATGAGTGCCGCCCTGGGCGATACCAGTTTTTTCGAAAGCGAACTGACGCGCCTCAATGGCAAGCCTACATCTCTGGTGAAATCCACCAGCCGCCCGGTTCCTCTTGGCTTTACCTACGCGGAAACTCCGCTGGCCTTCACGTTGGAAAAATTGGTGGAGGGCGAAAAGGCGCCGGTGTACGTGGTTCATTTCACACAGGCCGATGCCGCGGCCAGCGCCCAGGACTTCACCAGCCTGAACGTCTGCACCCGGGAAGAAAAGTCTGCCATCGCGGCTGAGATTGATGACTTCAAGTTCAACAGCCCTTACGGTCCTGACATGAAACGCTGGTTGCGCCAGGGCATAGGTCTTCACCATGCCGGGCTGCTGCCCAAGTACCGGATCCTGGTGGAGCGGTTGGCGCAAAAAGGCCTGCTCAAGATCATCTGCGGCACCGACACACTGGGCGTGGGCATCAATGTGCCCATCCGTACGGTGCTCTTCACCAAGCTCTGCAAGTACAACGGCGAAAAGACGGGGATCCTGAGCGCCCGGGACTTCCATCAGATCGCGGGCCGGGCCGGGCGGAAGGGGTTTGACGATGTGGGATACGTGGTGGCCCAGGCCCCGGAGCATGTGATCGAGAACATGCGGCTCTCCCAGAAACCCGGCAAGAAGTTCGTCAAGCGCCAGGCCCCGGACCGCAATTACGCCCATTGGGACGAAGATACCTTCAAGCGCCTGATCGTCGCGCAGCCAGAGCGCCTGGGATCCCGCTTCCAGGTCTCCCACGCAATGCTGCTGAATGTGCTGAGCCGCAAGACCGATGGATGCTTTGCCATGCGCCAACTCCTCCGGGATTGCCACGAGACCGAACGCCAGAAGGAGACGCATCGCAAGCGTGGGTGGCAGCTGTTCAAGGCGCTGGTGGCAAGACGAATCGTGGAATTCGTGCCCCCGGATGAGTCAGGCAGAAGATTGCGTGTGAACGTGGAATTGCAAGACGACTTCTCCATGAACCAGACGCTTTCGCTCTACCTGATGGACACCATTCCATTGCTGGACTTTGAATCTCCGGAGTACGCCATGGATCTGGTGACTCTGGTGGAGAGCATCCTGGAAGACCCAGATCAGATCCTTCGCAAGCAGTTGGATCGGGTGAAGGGAAGGGCCGTCGCCGAGATGAAGATGGCGGGCATCGAGTACGAGCAGCGCATGGCGGAATTGGAGAAACTCGAGTATCCCAAGCCATTGCGCGAGTTCATCTATCAGACCTTCAATGAATTCGCGGACAAGCATCCTTGGGTGGGACAAGAAAACATCCGTCCCAAGTCCATCGTGCGGGAGATGTTCGAAAGCTACCTGAGTTTTGCCGATTACGTGCGCACCTACGATCTCCAGCGTGTGGAGGGTTTGCTGCTGCGCCATGTCAACAGTGCCTTCAAGGTTCTCGCCCAAACCGTGCCTGATGGCCACAAGACCGATGAAGTTTGGGAGATGCAGGCCTACCTTGCCGCCATGCTGCGCCAGGTGGACTGCAGCCTGCTGGACACTTGGGAGAAGATGCAGAATCCCGACTACCAACGTGAAGATGAGACCTTGGCCATGCCCGGCGCCGAGGTAGCAGCCAGGGATATCACCCGCGATCGCAAGGCCTTCCATGCGGCCATACGAACCCGGGTCTTCGCCTTTTTGCGCTGCCTTTCCTCCAGTGACTGGGAGGAGGCCCTGCAGGCTTTGGAAGATGCGGCCAATGCTTCAGCCCCGGATGGCGAGGGATCTTGGACGGCTGAGCGTCTGAAAGATGTGATGGCACGCTACCTGACTACGCATGAAGGCCCCCGCCTCGATCCTGAAGGCCGCAACTCACGCCACACCTACATTCAGCCAAAGGCCGACGACTCCGGGAAGCTCGTCGTCCAGCAGATGCTTGTGGACAACAAGGAAGACAACGACTGGGTGGTTGAATTCGAAGTTGACCTGAACGCCTCCAGGGAAGCTGGCCAGCCGGTGATGGGTTTGATGAGGTTGGGGGAATACCGTTAGAACGCGTTCAGACGGCCGTATCCTCGCGGCGGAGACCTTGTGCTCCGGGACCTCGATGAACTTGTCGCGTCCCGATCCGGTGGCGTGGGTCGTGAAGCCTTCTGGTATTCCGGACTGAAAAACTCATGATACAAATCACAGCCACCCGGACCCAACTTGTTGCTGCTTCCTTCAGAGCATGGGTAGCTGTCCATTGCCATGAGCCTGGAGCAAGTGCTGGCGGGAGTCTATATGGCAAGACTCGTCAGGCAGCCCCGGGAACACGGGTTTTTTCATGGGCGGTCCTATCTCCCGCGGTTGCACGTTTGTGGCATTGCGTTCGATCAGGAGCAGTGTCGATTCCTTCCGGATGAAATTTCGATCAGAGCGCCTCCAGTTGGCCTTGGAAAGCTATCGGAACAAGAGAGTTCTTTCCCCTCCAACCCATCTGCAATCGCGAGGTCACCATGTCCCTTGTACTTAAACAGCGCCCGAAGAATGTCGGACTCGCACGGGAATCGGTCTTCGATGACCCACTCCGCCTTCTTAGGGAGACCAATCGCTGGGATCCATTCCAGGACCTCGGCTTACGTTCCATGGGCAAAATGGATACCTTCATTCCGGCCTTCGACCTGAAGGAGAATCCTACCGAATTTTGCCTGAAGGCCGACCTTCCGGGAATGAAGGAAGATGATCTTGAAATCTCCGTTTCCGGCAATCGACTGACCATCAGCGGGAAACGCGAAGAAGAGATCATCCGTGATGATGAAGTCTGCTACGCCTATGAACGCACCTTCGGAAGCTTCAGCCGGGCCATTGCGCTTCCGGAGGATGTGGATGCCAATAAGGTGAAGGCCGAATTGAAGAATGGAGTGCTCTCGGTGACGGTACCCAAAAGCCCAGAGATTCGACCGAAGAAGGTTGCAGTCAAGACGAGTTGAAACGGCTCGGATTGGGTTCTGACTGCTGGCCAGGATCATTGCCTCTGATGTTGGCCTTATCCCAAGTGATTATCCAGTTTTGAGGCGGCCGCTGTGAGGTGGTTTATTCAGTAGCATCCAAACAAGCATATCTATCGCCCGCCTCTGACACTTCCAAACCCGGTGAACGCGCACAAAGGGTCGAGGCGGGCAGAGTGGAGAGTGGGCTTAAAAAGAGGCCAGTAGCGAGTGTTCAAGCGCCCGAGCCTTGGATTATTAAGCTCCGCATCTCGGTTTTTGTAAGTTGTGATCTCGGACACCGTATTTTTCGACCACATTCAAGACAAGAATTAGGGGGACCAGGATGCTCTGGATGGCTGCGGCTTTGGTGATGACGCTTTCCGGCGCAGGGGCCCAGGGGGCCCACACCCCGCCGCCCCAGGTCGTGAAATTCCAAAAACAGGAAAAATTGGTGGAGGCGAAGGCGCCGCCTCTTACCGAAGGAATCTTTCCCTGCACCCAATGCCATAACGAAAAAGTGAATGGAAAACTCAACACGGCGCGAAGGGAGCTGCAGTTCCACGACGATATCCAGTCGGAATTTCATCACGATAGTGAGAATCGATGGTGCCTGGACTGCCACGATGCCAAAAACCGTGATGTGCTTCATCTTACGAGCGGGGCCGCGGTGACGTTCACCGAATCCTACAAACTCTGCGGCCAGTGCCATGGGGACAAATACCGGGATTGGAAGCGGGGCGTGCATGGCAAGCGCATCGGCCATTGGAGTGGGGAGAAGACCTACTTCCTGTGTGTCAATTGCCACAATCCCCACTCTCCCAAATTCAAACCCATCAAGCCACTTCCCCCACCCACTCGCCCAAGTGAGATGAAGCGATGAATCCGATGAACTCTTCCAACAATTCCGGCGGGTGCGGTTCCGAGGCAGTCGACCCCGGACGTCGCGATGTCTTGAAATTCCTGGCGGTAGGCGCCGCCATGGCCAGCGGGGCAGCCTGCGACCTGGAAGGCTTCTTCCGGAAATCTTTCCGGGAGCTCTCCCCCGCCGATGTCCGGCGGATGGTCACGGGATGGGAACGGAAGTATTCCAGGAAATACGGCAAGACCGTCACTGTGAGCGAAACGGGCCCCATGGCTGGTGTCAAATTCGGGTATGGCCTAGATCTTTCCCGATGTGTAGGCTGCCGGCGCTGCGTCTACGCCTGCGTCGAAGAGAACAACCAGTCCCGGAAAGAGCCACAGATCCAATGGATCCGTGTGCTGGAGATGGACAAAGTCCACGGCATCGATCTCAATCATTCCGATATCTATTACGATGCGGCGGAAGTCCCCCGCCCTGGCAAGTTCTACATGCCGATCCAGTGCCAGCAGTGCGATGATCCGCCGTGCGTCAAGACCTGCCCTGTCGGGGCCACCTGGAAGGAGAAGGACGGCATTGTGGTCATAGACTATGACTGGTGCATCGGTTGCCGATGCTGCATGTCTGCCTGCCCGTATGGAGCACGCCATTTCAATTGGGCGGAACCGAGCCTTCCCGCCGAGGAAATGAATCCGAAGACCCACGTTCTGGGTAACCGGCCCAGGCCCAAGGGTGTCGTGGAAAAATGCACCTTCTGCATCCAGCGCACCCGTGAAGGAATGTACCCGGCGTGTGTTGAAATCTGCCCCGTGGGAGCTCGCAAGTTCGGCAATCTCCTGGATCCTGAAAGTGAGATCCGCCAGGCCATGGACACCAAGCGTGTGTTCGTCCTGAAAGAGGAACTCGCAACCCACCCGAGCTTTTTCTACTTCTACGCGACCTAGGACGGACCCATGGCCATCAACTTCTTCCAAGGCTCCGCCCGCATCATTGCCTCAGGCGACCGCGCTTATAAAATCTGGGTAGGCTCCCTCTTGACTCTCATTGCGATAGGTCTGTTCGCCTATTCCTTCCAGCTACGCCAAGGTCTCATCGCCACCAACTTGAGGGACCAGGTTTCCTGGGGCTTCTACGTGGGCAATTTCACCTTTCTTGTGGGCATCGCAGCCGCGGCCGTGATGCTGGTGATCCCGGCTTATGTCTACAACTGGGGACCCATCAAGGAGGTGGCCATCCTGGGTGAACTCCTGGCGATATCGGCCATCATCATGTGCCTGCTCTTTGTCCTAGTGGACATGGGGCGGCCTGACAGGTTCCTCCACATCGCGCCTTTTCTGGGCAGCCCGAATTTTCCGATCTCGATCATGGCCTGGGATGCGCTGGTATTGAATATTTACTTGGGCGTGAACCTGACGGTAGTCATCCACATTCTGTATAAGGGTTTCTACGGAAAGCCCTACAACAAGAAAATCGTCATTCCCCTGGTCCTCTTTTCCATTCCCATGGCGATTTCCATTCATACGGTAACGGCTTTCCTCTACAACGGCATGGCCTCTCGGCCCTACTGGAACGCCTCCATTCTCGCACCCAGGTTCATCGTTTCGGCCTTTTGCTCCGGTCCTGCCGTCCTGCTGATTCTGTTCCAGGTGCTGCGCAAGCGGACAGGCCTTCCTATCAAGGACGAGGCGATCCAGAAGGTGGCGGAACTCATGGCCTATGCCATGTTCCTGAACCTGTTCCTGCTGGGCGCCGAGGTTTTCAAGGAATACTACTCCGCCACTGAACACCTGCTTTACACCCAGTACTTTTGGAGCGGAATCGGCAGTCACAAGGCCTTGGTACCCTACGCCTGGAGTGGCTTGGTGGCTTCGATCAGCGCCTTTTTCATCTTTCTGGTACCCAAGTGGCGCCAGAACATGACGCTCTTGAATATCGGCTGCGGCCTCATTTACTTCAGCGTCTACATCGAAAAGGGCATGGGACTCGTGATTCCCGGCATGACGCCGGATACGCTGGGGGAGATTTATGAATACAAGCCGACCTTGATGGAGTGGGGCGTCACTGCCGGGATTTACGGCATCGGATTCCTTGTATTCACCTTCCTGGTCAAGCTGGCTGTGCCCATCATGGAAGGCCACTTCCATGCAGTCCATGCAGACCCTGTAATGCCGGCACCAGATGAGCTGGAGGCGGAAGCCCACTAAGATTGGAGGCCGCCTTGCGCGTCCTCGTGACCGGAGCCACGGG
>JANYJQ010000190.1 GCA_025358435.1 Holophagaceae bacterium | reverse complement strand
AGAGGAGCAATTGGAGAACGCCCGGGACTGCGCTGAGATGCTGGCCCGCGTGGTGGCTCAGGGCTACTCGCTTTGCGTGGTGCACGGCAACGGTCCCCAGGTGGGCAACCTGCTCATCCAGCAGGAATCCGCCTCCAATCAGATCCCGCCCTACAACCTGGACATCGCGGTGGGCATGACCCAAGGATCCATGGGTTACATGTTGGAGCGCATGCTCATGAACCGCCTTCACTACGAAAAGCTGGACGCGCCTGTGGTGACGATCCTCACTGAAGTGGTCGTAGACAAGTTCGATGCCGGCTTTGAGAATCCGACCAAGCCCATCGGCCCTTTCTACCCGGAGTTCCGCGCGCTGGAACTCATGCGGCAGCGGAAATGGAAGATGAAAGAGGACAGCGGCCGCGGCTGGCGCAAGGTGGTGCCCTCCCCTGCACCCATCGAAATTGTGCAGCTGAGCGCCATCAAGACCCTTCTGGAGAGTGGCCATTGCGTCATCGCCGGCGGCGGGGGTGGCATCCCCGTGATCCGGGATGCCTCCGGACTGTTGGTGGGCGTGGAGGCAGTCATCGACAAGGACCGCCTGAGCGCGATGCTGGCGGCCAATCTCGGCGCAGAGCTCTACATCATCCTCACCGGCGTTCCGAAAGTGGCGCTGGATTTCGGCAAACCCACCCAAAGATGGGTGGACCGCATGAGCGCGGAGGAGGCCAAAGCGCATCTCGCCGACGGCCAATTCCCAGCGGGCTCCATGGGGCCTAAGATCGAAAGCGCCTTGTCCTTCATCGAGGCAGGCGGGCACGAAGTCCTGATCACCACCGCGGAAGCGTTGAAGCACGAAGACCCGGCAACGGTGGGCACCCGCCTCACGCGGACGTAGCCAACAGCACGAATGCCAGGCGGAACGTGCAGCCGTGGCCTGGCCGGCTTTCCACGGTGATGTTTGCGCCGTGGGCATCCACCAGGCTTTTCACAATGCTCAGGCCCAGGCCCCAACCCTTGCCGATATCGCTGATCTCCACCTGGGTGAAGGGTTGGAACAGCCGCTCCAGTTCCCCCGCGTCGAAGCCCCGGCCCGTATCCCAGACCTCAAGGATCCAGCGTTCCCCCTTCACGCTTGATCGGACGCCCACGCTGCCTCCGGGGGCAGTGACCTTGAGGGCATTGCCAAACAGGTTGAGAAGAACCTGTTGGACGGCCAGTTCATCCGCCAGCACCTGGCCATCGGCGGGCTCCACCTCCCAGGAAAAGCGCAGTCCCGCCCATTCGGCTTTCAGGCGCAGCGCGTCTTCCATGCCATCCAGGAGTTTATGGGGAAACGTGCGGACCATGTGCAGGGTCTGGTCCACGGCTTCGCTGCGGGACTGGTCCAGAAGCCGCCGCAGCAGCTCATCGAGCCGGTCGGCCTCCTTGGAGATGATTTCAAGCTGGGCCGGTGGGGTTTCCCCGCGATCCTGCGCCTCGATCCCCATCTGGTCGGCCAGCAGATTGATGGTTGTGATGGGGGAGCGCAGGTCGTGCACCACCATGCGCGTGAACACCACCTTGGAATCAAGGATCTGCTTCACTTGTTCGTGGGCCACTTCAAGTTCCTGGTTGCGCTGATTCAGCGAGCGGGTGCGTTCCCCCACCTGGAATTCAAGCGTCTTCGCAACCCTTCGCAGGCGGAGGGTGCGCCACTGGATGATGGCCCCCAAAGCCGCCAAGCCAAGGAGGACCAGGCCCAGGCGTCCCAACGGATGTTCCAGCCAGGTGGGGTGGACCTCGACTGAAACCGGCGGTCCCTCCGTCCAATGCGCGCCATCCTGGCTGGCTCGCACGCGGAAGCGATAGGAACCTGCCGGGAGCCGCTCATAGCGCACCGAATTGCCTTCTGTGATCCGTTGCCATTCACCGGACAGGCCTTCCAGATGGACCTCGTAGATGGGTGGATGGCTGAAGATCGGCATACCCATCTCGAAATTGAATTCTATGAAATCGCGCCGCGGAGGCAATTCGATCTGGGTGGGCAGGTGGATGCGCCCCCCGGGCCACGACGCTTCGAGCACCTGCGGCGAGGGCATTCCCGGAAGCCGGAGCGGTTCCCGCGTGTCCAGGATGCACACCCCATTGATCATGCCGAACCAAAGGCGGCCCATGTCATCCAGACGCACGGAACCCTGGTTCGTTTCATCCGAGAGCAGGCCGACCGCCTGATTCAGAAGCAGCATGCCGCCATCGCGCGCGAGCAGGGTGACGCCCTTGCCATGGCCGATGGCGATGCGCCCCTGGCCGCCGTCCCCGACGAAATAGATATTGGCGTCGGGCAAGCCTTCTTCAATCCCGGTTCGAGTCCAACGGGCCCCGTCATGCTTGAAAAGCCCCTGGACCGTCCCCACCCATAGAGATCCTTCAGCGTCCCGGTAAAGGGCCAGAACGCTGAAATCGTCGAAGGGTGTCTTCGGGAAAGCCCGTTCCAGGCGCTGGCCATCGAACCGGTACAGGCCTTTGGAACATCCCACCAGAACACCATCGCCATCCTTGGCCAGAACGTACGCATCGTTCACCCCGGTTTCCTTGGGCATTTCGAAGGTCTTTTTCACACGGCCCGACAGGTCCATCTCCACAAGGCCGTGATCGGTGCCGACCATGTTTTTCCCCTGCCAGTCGAGAACCTGGAACACCCGCGCATCACCGAGAACTTTCCCCGGCTGCACACGCCCGTGGCTCCACCACCCCATGCCCTTGGCGCTACCCAGCCAGAGCCCTCCTTTGCCATCAGGGTGAAGGCTCCATATTTCGTTGGAAGGAAGTCCCTCCTTGATCGTCCAGCGGGTGGTCAGGCCTTTGCCTTCCACCCAGAGATACAAGCCTCGGCTGGTGCCCAGAAAGGTGCCGACACCGGGCAGCGGTTCAATAGCCAGGACGGCACCCAGCTCGAACGGAACCTGGGCCCCGACCGAATGAAGGCCCGGCACGGCAAGGGCATACAGTCCCGCACCGTCGGAACCCACCCAGAGAATGCCTTGGTGGTCAGAGTAGGCGAGATTGATATGCTCTTCAGGCAGCCCGTCCTTCGCGGTCCACAAACGTGTAGATCCGCTTGGAGACTGGATCCAAAGTCCATCATCACCCAGTCCCACGACCAGGGAACCATCACGCTCGAAGTTGAAATCCTGGAGTTTGGGGACTCCGCCGTAACCCTTCAATGGGACCGGAATCCAGTGACCCTCCTCTTTTGTGAAAAGACCTGGGCGCGTGAGCGCGCAGGGCCTTCCTTTCGGATCCATCACAATCTTCCATACCTCCCGCCCGGCCACCTCCTTGGGAAGGATTTCCTCCTTTAACGTGCGCCCATCCCAAAAACCCACCCGGCCTTTGCGCGTGGACAACCAGAATCCGCCCTTGGCCTTCGCGATCCCATAGATGGGTTCATTGGGCCACGCGCCCAGTTCCACCGGTTTGAAAACGCTTCCATCCCATCGGCGAAGTCCGCTACCAGTTCCAACCAGTACGGCACCCGAATCATCTTCGGCCAGAGCATAGGAATTCGTCGCAGGAAAACCATCAACGGGGCCGAAGCTCTGCACGAGGCTGCCTCGGATCCGGGCCGGCCTGGCATCAGCCTGGGCCACCCAGATGGCCCCTTCCCGGTCCTCCATCAGCGCTCTCACCTGTCCAATGCCCAGCCCCTGGGCCAAGCCGAAGGTCTTGAAACCGGAGGCGCCCAGCCGCGCGACGCCGCCTTGGGTTCCCACCCACAGGAATCCACGGCGATCTTCCAGCAGGGCCCTCACTTGGCTTTGAGGCAGGCCATCGCGCCCGTCGAAATGCCTGAAGGCCAGCGGTTGCGCGTGGAGCGCCAGCCCGATTCCAAGCCCCGCCGCCAGACAGATCAGGCGGCGGAAAAGCAAAGGGATTGGTTCAAGGGATTCGCGCATCGACGGGTCAGGAAGGGAAGATGAATCAGCATGAGGTTAATCCCGTTCCTCGAAAAGCCTGGAAATTCCCGCCACTCCGTGAAACTCCGGCATGGAACCCCTTCATGTCCAATGCGATCCATGGTTAGGAGCCGTGTCAAAATAACCTGTGCAGTTCAGGTTATTTTGCTACGGCCCCTGTCATGAAAGCCATTCCGAAAAGCTGAAATAGGAGTTTTTAGGAAAACGCCGGAATGGGTGTGAGCTGGACCATCAGGCCGAGTTTTTCGAGGTCGCGGATGTGTCTCTGGATGCT
>JANYJQ010000140.1 GCA_025358435.1 Holophagaceae bacterium | reverse complement strand
GGAAGCCGTGCTCCTCACGCAGCTTTCTTTATGGCTGGAGAGCGCCGAAAAGGGCCGCAAGCTGAGCGACCTTTCGGATCGCATCACGGCCGCCAACAGCCTGACCTCGGACTGGAACCAGCTCTTTCCGGGACTCCAGTTCGACGCGGTCATCGGCAATCCGCCCTATGTGCGAATGGAACTTTTCAAGGAACAGAAACCACACCTTAAAGAACACTTTGCAGCCGTCCACGAAGAGCGCGCCGATCTCTCATGCTACTTCTTCCAGCTCAGCGCCGAGCGGCTGAAAGAAGGCGGGCGCTACGGCATCATCGTCAGCAACAAGTGGCTCAAAGCCAAGTACGGCGCGCCTTCCAGGGCCTACCTGAAATCGCGGATGCAGATCGAACAGCTCCTGGATTTCGGTGAGCTGAGGGTGTTCGAGGATGCTGCCGTGATGCCGCTCATCCTCATCGCAGAAAAAACCGAATCCGGCACCAAGTCACCCCTGCGCTTCGCCCAGATCCCGCGCCTGCCTTCCAGCGATGGGGAAGTGGAAGCCCTCACAGAGGAAGTGGGCCACGCCGTCCCGGCCTCTCAACTCAGTGAGGAAGCCTGGCTGCTGGTGAACGAGGCCCAGGGCCTGGTCTTTGCCCGCCGCGCCGCCCAAGGAATTCCGCTGAAGGAATACCTCAATGGCATGCCCATCTGCTGGGGCATCAAGACAGGCCTCAACGAGGCCTTCTGGGTTTCCCAAGCCAAGCGGGACGAAATCCTTTCCATGAATCCCGAGGCCAAGGAAGTCCTCAAGCCCCTGGTCATCGGCGACGAGGTGCGCCGCTGGACCCTCCGCCAGGACGAACCCCGCTACCTCATCTACACGCCCAAAAACCGATACAACGAAGAAGCCTTCCGCGGCCGCTTCCCCGCGCTGGCGGCACATCTGGAGCCCTTCCGCAGCTTTGCTAAGAACGGGAAGACCGTGGGGCTGAACCATCGTGCCACTAAGCAGCAGTGGTTTGAACTTCAGCAGGCGCAAGAAGCGTATGAAGGTTATTTCAATTCTCGGATGATTGTTTGGCCGGACATAGCGATGGAACCGAGGTGGTGCAGGGATCAAGTTTCCGTACTCGCCAATACATGCTACTTCACTCCTGTTGATGATCCTTTCCTCTTAGCGATCCTCAACTCCAGTCGCACCTGGAAGCATTTATCAAATGTTTCCAATTCTCTGGGTGCTCCAGCGGAAGGTGGCCGACTTCGTCTTTTTGGGAACACACTCGAATCACTGCCTATCCCAACATCGAAGAATGGAGCGAATGAAACTATCCACGTAGCCGTCAACAACCTTGATGATTTTGTCTCCAAACTCGAATCCCACCGCCGCGCCTTCCTCCGTTTCCTCCGCCAGGACGCGCCTTGGCAGGTGTTCACGATGGGCGAAAGGCTCGAAAGTTTCTGGGAGCTGGATGAAGCCTCCGTGCTGGCGGAGGCCCTGAAGCGGCGCAACAAGAAGCTAAAGAAGGACCCGACCCTCGGCGAGCGGGAGGATCTCAAGCGGCTTTGGCGCGAGGCTGCCGAGCCCATCCGTGAGCTGGCCGCGAAAATCCAGAAGCTCGAAGCGGACTTGGACTTGGCTGTTGAAGCAGCCTGGGAGGCTTGAGTGGAAATCCTTTTTTCAATGCCCTTGGCTCTTCATGAAAAATGCGCGGGCCTGCTGAAGGCCCGCAAGAGCCACCGTCCAGCGGACACCTTGCCTTTCACCGCTCAGTGCCTTTTGCACTGGCAGGTGATTGCCATCGGCTTGCCCTCGTTTTCCGCGGACAGCCTGGGCTCCATGGCGCGGGATTTCCGTTCCATCGGCTGCGACACGGCGCCCATCAAGAGTGCCAAGTGGTCCAAACAGGAGACGGGACTCGCCTACGAGGTGCTCGGAGATCTTTGGCTCTGGCTCATGCAAAACGAGCCGCTGCCGCTTCCAGAGTGGGAAACCAACCTCGAAGAAGGTGAATATCCGCTCCTGCTGGACTGGATCTGGAATCACGTGGATTTCCATTTCATGGCGCTCACCATGGGCCTGATGGGCACGGGCCTGTTAACGGACGACCCCAAGGACCCGCGGCACAAAGACCAGAAACCATTCCTCGATTTCATGATGCAGACTTTCGGAATGCTGGTGCCCCTAGCGGATTCGCTCGGCGAAGAATCGAAGGACCGCATGCCCGTGAGCCGGGCGCTGCGGATGTCCTCAGTCCTCCTCGACAGCATGGCGGAAGCCCTGGATGAATTTTTCCAGGCCTTCGGACCCCAGGGGATGTTGCTGGCCCGCACCGGCGGCTGGTACCGGCCCGCCTACCCATTCTCCCACCAGGACCTTGCCCGCGAAAAAGCACCACCCAAACCCCGTAAAAGAACAGCAAAGACAAAGACCAAGTCATGAAACTCCCCTTCACGTATCCCCTGTTCCTCTGGCCCACGGCGGCAGTGTCGCTGCTGGCGCTGGCCGCCGGGCTGTGGGCGCAGGCGCGCGCGGGGCTTGGGGTGCGGGTGGTTGGGCAAAGGCCCTGGGCTCTGGGCCTGGGGATGGCCCTGATGCTGGGCGGCCTTGGCATTGGCGTCGCGGAACCAAGGTGGGGCGTGCCGGAATCACCCCGCCTCACGGTCCACATCGTGTTGGATGCTTCGCGCTCCATGCTGGCCATGGATGAGGACGGCACCTCGCGCTGGAACGGC
>JANYJQ010000134.1 GCA_025358435.1 Holophagaceae bacterium | reverse complement strand
CTAAGAAGAAGCACCTCGTTTTTTGCAGCAAGATCCCTGTGAAAGATCTCGCGATCCGGAAGCACATACAAAGACTCATACAACGAAAGCATCCCCTCAGTCTCAAACGGGGTGAGGTCTGACAATGCTTTTAGTTGAGTGGAGTAGGTGTGCATCAAGGATAGGTCCGAACCCCAGAGTAATCGGGTACCACTCCTAGAAACCCTACCCTTGATTTCGCCCTGAGATACCCGAAGCCGGGTAAGGCAGAAAACTCGAGGAATTGAACTGGGAGACCACCAAATAGGCCGAACGCATCCCCCAGCGCCGGTGTTCTCAATTCAATACCGGGAGGGATCTCGAGAAATCACGGTCGTTCCAATTCAATTCCTGACGAAATGCATTCAAAGCCTTTCCTGACATGTCAGGTGTTGTCCGGGGCCAAACGATCTGTCATTTGGACCTTTCCATCTGTCCAATTGACACATGAGCTGACAATCCTTGGGATTGCTGGTGTTGCAAAAGGGGTTCACGCCGCCCTTCGCCGCATATGCAGCAAGGGCCGCTCCCTGGGTAGGGGTGTTAGCTACCAGACTTGGCTGTCGAATGTGATGGCACAACAGAACGGTTGAAGCCGCAAGATTTTGGCTCGAGACACTTTCTTTTCAATTGCCAAATGCTGTTTCAGGCTCTGTCAGTTGATTTGGCACCCCCCTCCGAGAGTTCCAATTCAATTGGAAATGCCGCCATTCCAAAAGTTGGCAAATGATTTGGTACGAACGTCAGTTGAATTGACCCCGGACATAGGCCCGTCAACTTTTGAATTCCTCCAACACCCAACCACCCGGGAGAGAGTTGCGTTGTGACTCATTATATCTAATATGCTTTAATGTAAGGTATAACAACGATGCACACAGACCTGCCGGGCGACATCCAGACCCTTTACAGCGACCTGCTCTCCCTTCTGCGGACCAAGGAGTTGGAGCGTTGCTTTGGCCAATTGTCGGGCGGGTTCGTCAAGAAGCAGGTCTCTGGGAAGACCTTCTGGTACTTCAAGACCACCGAGGGCCTTCGGGGGCAGAGGGAATTCTATGTGGGTCCGGACACGGAGCAGACCCGCCAAATCATGACTTCCTATGCGCAAGAACGGGAGGGAGCCGAGCAAGAAGCGGCTTCCATCGCGCGGATGGCAAGCATGCTGCGGAGCAGCGGCGCCATTGTGGAGGATGCGCCCTCGGCCCGTGTCATCAAAGGCCTGGCGGCAGCAGGGGTCTTCAGGTTGGGCGGCGTCCTGGTGGGCACCCACGCCTATCTGGCGCTGGGGAATCTACTTGGTGTGCGCTGGTCTTCTGAACTGCGGACGCAGGACATCGATCTGGCAGCCCTGCGCCGACTGGAGGTGGCCGTGCCGCAATCGGGAACAAACATCCCCAAGACCCTGGAGGCGCTCCAAATGGGCTTCCTCCCGGTCCCTGGCTTCCACCCTTCCCACCCCGAGACAGCCTTCAAGGTGAGGGGCCAGGCCCTGCGGGTGGACCTCCTGACTCCCACGAAGAAGCCTCAGGGCGCCCCGGTATCCATCCCCCGTTTCGCGGCCGCGGCGGCGCCCCTGCGCTACCTGGATTACATCCTGGAGGACGCAGTGGAGGCCGCGGTCCTAAATGGCGGCGCCACGCTGGTCAGAGTGCCGGACCCGGCGCGCTTCGCCTTGCACAAACTCGCGGTGGCAGGTGAACGGCCCGTGGCCGATCAGGCCAAGGCCGCCAAAGACCGGGCCCAGGCCTCCGAAGTCCTCGGAGCCCTCGCAGCGAACCGCCCCGGAGACATCAGCCTTGCGCTCGACGCGGTGAGGGCGCGGAAGGATGGCCTCCTGAGACTCATCGCGCGCTCTGCAAAGAAGGCCGAAGGGCTACCCGAGGGGCTTCTGCGCCAGTTGGTGGGTTCACTTCCGCGGTGAACCCTTATTCGGCCCGAATCTGAGGCATCAGACCTGGGTGGTGGTCGTGTTGTCACGGGTGGTAAGTTCGTCGACAAGATCTTTTTCGCCAGCCCGATGCACGACATCGGAAAAATCGGCATCCACGATGATGTCCTGCTCAAGCCGGGCAGTTTCGCGGCGGATGAGTGGGAAGTCATGAAGCTGCACGCCTTGATGGGCGCCAAGATCCTCGGCCAGCCAAGGCGGTGGTGTTGTAATTGCTCGGATAGTGCGGGGACGCATCGTTGTTGGCGGAATCGTTCCCCGCGGCCGCGATGAACAGGATATTGGCCTGGGCCGAACGCGCGATGGCCTCCAGTTCAGCCTGCCCGAAGGGATCGCCCCCGTAGGAATTGTTGGTCGCGACGATATCGAGGCCATGGCGGGTTTTGAGGTCCGTGATGTAATCCAGGGCCCTGATCATGTCGGCGCCGGTCCCGCCACCGGCCAGGATGAACTTGGCACTGATGATCGATACCTGCCAACACACGCCCACGCTGCCAATGCCGTTGTTGCCAGTGGCGCCGATGGTCCCAGATACATGGGTTCCATGCTTGTCGGTGGAGGTGGTGCCGCTCGCGGGTCCATCGTAGACAGTGTTGTCGTTATTGGCGAAGTCCCATCCATGGATGTCGTCCACAAAGCCGTTCCCATCGTTGTCGATGCCATCGCCTGCGATCTCGAAGGGGTTGGTCCAGACGTTGTCGATCAGGTCCGGATGGTTCCATTGAGCGCCTTCATCAACGACAGCCACATAAACGTTCCTGGACCCCACGAAACCGGCATTCCAAGCTGCCAGCGCATTGAGGCCATAGGCGTTGGAGGGGGTCGTGGCAGGGCCGTACAGGCCCCAGAGGTTTCCTGCGGCGTAGCGGGGATCGTTGGGGATCGACAAGGTGTGGTAGATCCAGTTGGGTTGTGCGAACTCCACGTCCGGGTGCGTTTTCAACAACCGGATGGCCTCGTCGAATGTGACCCCATCGGGAAGGCTCACGCGTTCCAGGTCCCCCTGTCGATTCACCAGCGGCACGCCCGCGGCCATCAAGGCCAGTCTGGCGTCGGCCAATCGGATCGCCTCCAGAGAACGGCCCTTGATGGGCAACAGGGCCTCCCCTTTGCTTTGAGTCGAGGCCCCCATCCTGAACTGCACAAGCAGTTCTCCGGGCACAGCCCGGGGCTGCTTCACCAGACGAGGGCCGCCGGTGCCCTGGTCCGGTCTATTTTCGCTGCTGTCGAGGGGGCGAGTGGCGAGGAGGCTACGTACTTTGTCATCCCCCGTGGCGCCTGCGGCAAAGGGGCCGGCCGCCAAGAAGGCGGCGATGACGGAAATGGTAAAAGGGCTTTTCGTTGCCACGGGCAACTCCTTGTAGGAAGAAAGTAAGCGTTCTGTCCTGTGCCTGGCCCGCTTCGTTCAGGGGTGGGCGGGGCCGGACCACACTCGCTCTGCGCCATCACAACGGTCGCCGAGCATCGGGCTGTGAAAAGCATCTGGGATCAGACGTCCACCATCCCGCCTAGGTTCTTTCCACCCTAATGAAATGTTGTGAAATCTTGCCTCCGCGTCCGCCAATGAAGGTCCGGGGCCGCGATCGGCATTACCGCGGCCTAGGTTATTTTTGAACGACGGCTTAGACTGGCCTTCTGTCAATAGCGACGGGAAACATCATGGCAATGGGGAAAATCCTGGTCGTCGAAAGTGGGCGGAATGATCTGCACACGCGGTTGGTCCGGGCTGAAGGATTCGAAGCCATTCAGGTGGACAGCCTCATGGCGGCCGAGCAGGCCTTTGCGCTGGACCGCCCGGATGTGGTGCTCCTCGACCGGAATCTCGGTGAAGGCGGGGCGTTGGATTTCATCCGCCGCCTACGGGACCTGGATAACGAAGTCCCCATCCTGCTCCTTTTGGATCCGGAATTCATCCACCAGGCTGCGGAGGCCGTCCGGTTCGGTGCCGAGCAATTCCTAAGCAAGCCCGTGGATCCAGCCGCTCTGGCCGTTGTGCTCGGCCGCATCTTCGAGCGCGTTCAGCAACGGAAACGGAATCTGGCTGAAGAAAGCCGGAAGATCCGCTTTGCCGTGAGCCCCTTTTTCGGCACCAGCGCCGCGGTGCAACGGTTCGAGGAACAAGTCACCCGCGTCATCATGCTCGACCGCCCGGTGTTGATCCAAGGCGAAACCGGCGTTGGGAAGAGTGCGCTGGCTCGCTGGATCCACAACCACGGACCACGGAAAAGCAATGCCTTCGTGGAATTGAATTGCGCCGGACTTGGCAAGGAAATGCTTGAGAGCGAGCTTTTCGGCCACGAGAAGGGAGCCTTTACGGGCGCTGTGGCGACCAAGCCAGGACTCCTGGAGGTTGCCCATCGTGGAACCATTTTCATGGATGAAATCGGCGACATGGACCTTGCAGTGCAGCCGAAAATCCTCAAGGCCATCGAGGAACGGCAGTACCGGCATATGGGGGGAACCGAGGATCGCACTGTGGATGCGCGCCTGATCGCCGCCTCCCATAAGGATCTGCAGCAGCTTGTGGCCGACGGCCGCTTCCGCAGTGATCTGTACTACCGCATCGCGGGCCTGCCCATCCTGGTTCCGCCCCTGAGGGAACGCAAGGAGGACATCGTGCCTCTGGCGAACTATTTCCTGTCGAGGTTCGCCTCGGAGTGGCGGTGCGGTTCCCTGGAGTTGGCCCCGGCCACATCCAAGATCCTCGAGCAACATGATTGGCCTGGCAACATCCGCGAACTGAAGAACGCCCTGGAACGGGCGATCATCTACCGCCAGGGCCATGTGCTTCAACCCTCGGATTTTCAGCTCGGCACGATGGGGCCGGGCGCGACCACCATGACGGACACTTCACTCACCCTGGCGGAAGTCGAGGAGCGGCACATCCAACAAGTGCTCGAAGCGAGTGGCGGCCGCGTGGATGAGGCCGCGCGAAGATTGGACATCTCCCGCAGCTCCCTTTATCAACGGATGCAACGCCTCGGGCCGAAAAACCGGCGAGGTTGACGGATAAGGATCATCCATTTTTTAGAATCCGGACTCCGTTTTTTGGAAATCGGGATATCCGACTTTCTGCCCATATATCATAACCATTTTATATTCTATTATTTGAGTGCATGGATTCAATTGGCACGACGTCTGCTTTTCTCCCTCGGCCCTGCACTTCGGCCCTCCCATCCCTACACCCGGGGTTTGGGACCATCCATTTTCATCCTCCGAAAAAGCTTGTGAACCTTGGCTCGGAGGGCAACCTGTGCGAATCGATGAACGACATGGAAAAAACCATCCTCTCTTGTCAGGTCCGAATTTCGCAGGCCTCGAATTCTCAGCAGAATCCTACGGGACATAACACTACCCAGGGTGTGGACGGCTTTCTTACCTTGGCGGAGGTGGAGGAGCGGCACATCCGGCGGGTGCTTGCCGCTTGCGGCGGTCGTGTGGGTTGGGCTGCGCGGAGCTTGGATATCTCCCGCAGTTCTCTTTATCAGAAGGTGCATCGGCTCGGGCTTAAAACCTGACGAACCCGATTGTCCAATTTATAGAAAATGGAGTCCATTTACTGGATAATCTCACAATTCGTCTTCCTTGATTATTTTCTAACTGATTAAATATTAATCATTTAGACAGTATTTTTGAATTGGCACGGGGCCTGCATTAATCTTCCGGCCTCTGATTTCGGCCCCAGGTTCCCCGCCACCCCCTACCCCTTGAATGGGGCAATCCAACCTCAGTCCATGAGGAGGAAAGCCATGCGTCTGCGTTCTCTTCTGCTCGTCATTCTGGCTTCCCTGCCTTTGGCCGCTGGGGCTTCCGCTTCGGCTTCGGCTTCGATTTCCATCCGCGTCGCCTCCAAGGAATGGCTTGCCAAAAACGATTCCCGACTTCTGGCTTCCCCACGTACCGTCGCCGCCGTTTCCAAGGGCATGCTCCAGGAAAACGGGTCGACCTTTCTTCTGGTGGATCTCAACGGAAATACCTTCAAGTTCGAAGTTCCCCAGGGGACAGAAGCTCCCACGGGGACCGTGCAGGTCAACTACGTCCCCTTGTTCGAGCAGGGCCGTCAACGCCTCGTGGCCATGAGCATCAACGACCGCCAGGTGGTTCGGTAAACCAAAGGCGCAAAACCTGAACGAATAGAAAAGGAGTCTCCAGTGGATAACCAAAATCCGGGGCAAATCCTGGAAGAGCAAACTGCGAACAAGCGGTATCAGGATGCGCTGCGGGCATTCCAGGAACTGGATGTCCAGCGGGCTTATGATCTCGTTCAATGCGCGATCCGCCAGGACCCAAATCGGGCGGATTATCACCTGTTCAAGGCCAGGCTTATCGAAACGAGCGGAAGTGATCGCCGGGCCGCGATCAATGCCTATGAAGCGGCCCTTAGTCTGCAGCCCGAGGATGCTGAAATCATGCTTCGGTTAGCTCAGCACTTTCAGGCGGAAGGAATGCAAATCCGTGCCGCCGCCCTTATTCAAAAGGCCCGTGAGATTTCTCCTAACCATAAATTATTGAAACGGATGGATGTTGTTTCCACTCCAACCCGGAAAGAAATCAGCAAAGGCCCGGAGCCCAAGGAGCTCAAAGACCTAGGCCAACAGGCCAAAACCCTGTTCGATAGGATCCTCGGGAAAGTGGCAAGTGTGGGTCTGTGGGAGAGTGTGCGAATACACTGATCACCGGTGACTACCCCAATCGCCCCGTGCTCCCAACCTAGCCCGGTGAAATTCCGGGACACGTTCTGAGGCAGGTTGCTTTTTGAAGGACGGCTTCGGCGACACTGGTGCGATGCCACACCCCATGGATCGCTACTTCATGCCGCCGGATGGTCGGCTCTTCGCCTGCTTTCCAGGGGCTGAGGAGCGACCCGGCCAGGCGCGCATGGCGGAACTGGTGTGGGATGCCATCGAAGAGGGCGCGGCCATCAAGAAGGCCTGGCGCGATGCGGGCTCGGATGCTGAATTGAAACCGAATGCGGTGTTGCAGGCCATCGAGGCGGGCACCGGCACTGGAAAGTCCTTGGGTTATCTGATCCCGGCCCTGGCCGCCGAACAGCGGCCCGTGCTGGTGGCCACGCGCACCAAACAATTACAGCGCCAATTGCTCGAAGAAGATGTCCCCCGGGCCAGCGGGATCCTGGGCCGAGACATCAAGGCCGTGGTCGCCAAAGGCCGCAGCAACTACCTTTGCAAGGCCGCGTGGGAACAGATGGAAGCCCATCCACCTTCGGAAATGACCGTGACAGATCATGGTCTTTGGCTGGCGCTGGGGCGCTGGGCCAAGGAGACCGAGATCGGCGACCGCGAGGAACTCGGCCGCTTTGGCGAGGGTGAATCAGAGCTATGGGACAAGCTCAACGCACGCACCGAACGCTGCACAGGAAAACAATGTTCCCATTTCGAAGACTGCCACCTCACAACCCTGCGCCAGGAAGTCGCCACCGCAGACATCGTGATCGTGAATCACGCCCTGTTACTGGCGGACCGGGTGCTCAGGGAATCAGCCTTTGGCCAGGTGTTGCCAGACGCGCCGGTGCTCATTCTGGACGAGGCCCACGATATCGAGGAACAGCTCACTGATAGCTGTGCGGAGCAGTGGTCCAATCGCGCCATGACCATGCTCTTCCGCGATCTCGCCGATGAAGCCGCCAAGGAGCCGGAAGGCGTGGCCCTGGAGGCCCTTCTGCAACCCTGGGAAGACGCATGGCAAATGGTGCTTTCCTGGCTTCCGCCTGGAAATGGCACCTTTGGCTTCGATGATCAGCGGCTTCCCTTCAAGGAACTCGCAGACGCCGTGGTGGCCTGGATCTCCGCAGGCCAGGCCGCGTGGCAGGAGACCCGCCGGTTGGCATCGCGCCCGCCCCGGGACCCCAGTGCGAATTCCGAGGTGTTGAATTGGCGCAAGCTCTCCGAGCGGGTGGGCCTGGCCTTCCAACGCATGGAGCAGATCTTCGCGCAACCCGAAGGCTGGGTCTCCACGCTCAACCGCGAAGGCCTCCACAGCTTCATCTTCAAAGCCAATCCAGTGGATGTCCGGCCCTTCTTCCATCAACACCTGAGGTGCGGTTTCGACACGGTGTTGATGACCTCGGCCACTTTGCGCGATGGCCGTGGTTTCAACGGGCTCAAGCTTCGGCTCGGGTTCACCGAAAGAGAGGGGACCCGCGCGGAATTGGTGGACAGCCCTTTCGATTTCGAAACCCAAGGCCTGCTCTTCATCCCCCCGGGCCTGCCCGAACGGCGCGCCGCCCGGGATGGCGTGGGCGAACCCGCCTGGGTGGAAACCAGCCTTTCCGCCATGGAACGGCTGCTGCGAGCTTCGCGGGGCCGGGCGCTGATCCTCTTCACCAGCCGCCGGATGCTGGCGGCTTTCAAACCAAGGCTGGAAGCGGCTTTGCCCGACATCACCTTCTTCACCCAAGGCGAAGGGCTTTCCCGCAGCCTGCTCATGGAACGCTTCCAGAAAACACCCAATGCGGCGCTCCTGGGCCTTGCGAGCTTCTGGCAGGGCGTGGACATGCCGGGGGAAGCGCTGAGCCTCGTCATCGTCACGAGCCTTCCCTTCGCACCCCCGGATGATCCAGTGCTGCAGGCACGCATCCGCGAGGCTGATGCGAAATCCCAAGGTCTAGGGTTCATCGGCATCCAGGTGCCAGCCATGACCCTGAAACTGAAACAGGGCATCGGCCGGCTGATCCGCACACGCCAGGACCACGGCGTGGTCTGCATCCTGGATCCACGGCTCATGCTGCCCCACGAGGACCGCTACGGAAAGCGCTACGCCGCCCAGGTCCGCGCCGCGCTACCGCCATTTCCCATCACCCGCGAGTGGGCAGAAATCGAGGCCTTTCTCGGCGCGCTCTGAACCTTAGGGTTTGGGAACGTATACTTATCATGATGAAGACCGTACGGAAGTCCCTCATGTGCCTGCTGATCCCTGCCCTCCTCCCGGCCGGCGCAGCGGATTTCTCCCGACCCAAGCCCAAACCCCGGCGGCGTGCTTCCGCACCCCCACAAGCCTACGTCTACACCTACACTGACAAGAACGGACACCTGATCATCAATAACCTGCCCCCGGGCGCGGTGGAGGGTCGCGGGCTCTCCTTGCAGCATGTGGGCATCGCGCACATCCAGTTGGCAATCTCCAAAATCGAGATGGGGCGTGTGTTGCGCAGCCCCGAACTGCTGGCCCTGGTGGACGAGATCGCCACCACCAACGGCGTGGATCCCTGGCTCGCCCGGGCCATCATCCAGGCCGAAAGCGCCTTTTACGATAAGGCCCGCAGCCGCGCGGGAGCGCTTGGACTGATGCAACTTATGCCCGCCACGGCACTGCGCTTCGGGGTCACCAATCCCTTCGATCCCCGCCAGAACATCATCGGTGGCACGAAATATCTGAAATGGCTCATGGATTATTTCCGGGGCGACGGCGCCAGGGTCATCGCCGCCTACAACGCGGGCGAAAAAGCCGTGGACCGCTACAACGGCATTCCCCCCTTCAGCGAGACTCGAGCCTACGTGCCCAAAGTCATGGATCTTTGGCAGCGGCGCCTGGTGCAGGCCGATCCCAAGGCGGCGGGAGCCATGGCCTTGTTGAATAAGGGCCGCGGCGGTTTCGAGGTCGATGAAAAAGTTGTCCCCACCATCGAGCAGGTGACCACCGTCAAGAAGACTCCGATCTATCAATGGACCGATCCGCAAGGCCGGATCCAGATCAGCGACTCGAAACCCCCCGATGGCGCGCTCAGCGTGAAGGTGTTTTAGTTGGCTCTAGGCCCTCGCCTTTAGACTCTGAACTCTAGACTCTAGACATGAAGGTGGTTCAACCATGCCGGACCTGATTCTGGCCCTGGATCAGGGCACCTCTGGCAGCACCGCCCTGGTGCTGGACCGGGAACTCTGCGTACACGCCCGCGCGACGGTGGAATTCCCTCAGCATTTTCCGCAAGCAGGCTGGGTCGAGCATGATCCCGAAGAGATCTGGTCTTCCGTGCTGGAGGCCATATGCCGTGTTCTGGAAGGTTTGGATCCTGCCCGCATCGCCGCCATCGGCATCACCAACCAACGGGAGACCTCATTCATCTGGGATGTGGACACGGGCCAGAGCCTTGGTCCCGCCATCGTCTGGCAGGACCGCCGCACTTCGGACATCTGCGCTCGGATGAAAGTCCATGAGCCCCGGGTCCGTCAGTTGACGGGTCTGCCCCTGGATCCTTATTTTTCCGCCACCAAGCTCGCCTGGCTAAGGGCCCAATATCCCGGCCGTCGCCTGGCATTTGGAACTTCCGACAGTTTTTTGATCCAGCGGCTCAGCGGTGAACATCTCACAGATGCCAGCAATGCCAGCCGCACCCAGCTTTTTGATATCCATCAAGGGAAGTGGTCCGATGAACTCATCAGCCTGTTCGGGGTCGAGGGCATCGAACTGCCACGCGTGGTGCCAAGCGCGGGTCTCTGCGCCCGCATCCGCACTGCGGCGCCGCTCCCTGATGGCATCCCTATCGCGGGTATCGCCGGTGATCAGCAGGCCGCGCTATTCGGCCAGGGTTGCTTCGAAGCGGGCCAAGCGAAGATCACCTATGGCACAGGCAGCTTCGTATTAATGAACACTGGCTCCCGCCTAGTGGCCGCTGGCCAGCGTGGGCTTATCAGCACCGTGGCGTGGGACCTCGGCCCAAGCCTTACCTACGCGCTGGAAGGTGGCACCTACATCGCTGGCGCGCTGATCCAGTGGTTGCGCGACGGGCTTGGCATCATCACGTCCGCTACCGAAGTCGAGGCCCTGGCGGCCTCGGTTCCTGATAGTGGTGGAGTCACCATCATTCCTGCCCTTGCAGGTCTGGGCGCGCCCCATTGGCGGCCCGAAGCACGCGGACTCATCGCGGGCATCACGCGTAGCACCACCAAGGCCCACATCGCCCGCGCCGCCCTGGAATCCATCGCCCACAGCCAATGCGACATCCTGGAAGCCATGGCAGCCGAACTGGGTGGGCCTTTGAAGCAGCTGCGGGTGGATGGGGGGGCGTCTGCCAACAACCTCTTGATGCAAATGCAGGCGGATCTTTCCGGCGTCACGCTTCTGCGGCCCAAGATGCTGGAAGCCACCGCGCTGGGCGCCGGAATGCTCGCGGGACTTGGCATCGGGTGGTGGAAGGGTCTGAGCGACATGAGCGCCACGCTCCCTGTGGATTGGGAATTCAAACCTGGTATATCCACAGACAAGGCTCAATCGTCACGCCATGCCTGGTGTGCGATCCGTGATAAGGCCTGACCAGGAAGGTCGGCCTTCGACCGACATCGAGGCTTCGGCTCTGTGAACGTTGTGATCAGGAGAGCGCACTGCGCCCGATAGCTGGAGGCACAGTAACTACTTCGATTTTCCTCGGTCCACCATCCATCGCGTCGGCCTTCGGCCGGCATAAGGCTCCAGCTCTGCGAACGTCGTGAGCAGGGGGGGCACTGCGCCCGATAGCTGGAGGCACAGTAACTACTTCGATTTTCCTCGGTCCATCATCCATCGCGTCGGCCTTCGGCCGGCATAAGGCACAGTAACTACTTCGATTTTCCTCAGTCCATCATCCATCGCGTCAGCCTTCGGCCGACATAAGGCACAGTAACGCCTCCGCCAGAAAAGCGCTGGCGAAGGCGAAACTGTGCCTAAAGTGGGTGGGCAAATTCCTGCTGTGCGGCGGATGGATTTTCATCGGCGTTGCTCTCGCGGATTCCACGGAAAACATCGATGTGCTTCAGGAAAAGATCCAGCAACTGGGGGTCCAGGTGGGTGCCTCGGCGGGCGGTCATGAAGCTGAGCACCTGTTCTTCCGGCCAGGCCTCTTTGTAGCAGCGCTTCTGGCTCAAGGCATCGTACACATCCACCAACGCCGTGATACGGGCCTCCATGGGGATCTGGGTGGAATGAAGGCCTTTGGGGTAGCCTGTGCCATCCCATTTTTCGTGGTGGGAAGCCGCGATCTGGGCCCCCATTCGGATGAAAGGCACGGAAGAACCTTGAAGGATTTTGGCCCCGATCAGGGCGTGGTCCTTCATGAGGACCCATTCCTGTTCATCGAGAGCCCCGGGTTTTTGCAAAATGCGATCCGGTACGCCGATCTTGCCGATGTCATGCATGGGGGCCGCGGCTCGGATGCATTCCACCGCCTCCTCGTTCCAATCCAGCAAGCGTGCCATTTCCGATGCATACAGCCCGATCCGCCGGATGTGACAGCCGGTTTCGGTATCCCGCTCCTCGGAAGCCGCCAGCAACCGGAATGAAATCTCATCCCGGGACTCCCTGATTTCAGCAGTCTGTTCCCGCACTTTATGGGCGAGCACCCTTTCCCGGTCACGGTAATCCAACTCGAGCATCCGCCGACGCAGCGCGCTGTTCACCTGGATCAGGATTTCGCGTGCTTTGAAGGGTTTCAAAACATAGCCATAGGCGCCTCTTTCGAGACACTCCATCGCCAAGTCCGTATCATCGGCGGAACTCACCATCACGATGGCCACTTCAGGAATTCGGTCCCTCAAGGCTCCGACCAAATCCAACCCGCTGCGCCCTGGCATGATCACATCGCACAACACCAGGTCTACAGCTTGGCTATTCAGCTGTTCCATGGCCTGATCGAAGTTCTCGGCCTGGAGGCATTGGAACCCTTTGTTTTCCAAGATCCGCGAGAGGGCCAATCGAACGAGCGCTTGGTCATCGACCGAAAGAATGGTGGTCCGCCCAGGTACTACCTGGATTTCCAACATAGAAGCCTCATAACCTTCAGGTGAATGCATCCAAGACTTTAGCTCAGGACGTGATTTTTGAAAGGAAAATATCGATGCCACCCTGGGCATCCGATACCGCCTCATCTAGCTTGGACCAAGCCTCCATCGACATCTCCCGCGTCGGAAGGAACCCGGTTTTGGCTTGCAGCTCCAAATCGCGGGCCAAGGCAAAAACCAGTTGAGCCCCCATGAGGCCCGAGGCGCCTTTAAGCGCATGGGCCGCTTCCATGACGGCGGTGGCGTCTCCGGCTTCAATGCCTGCTTGTATCGCCTTCAACCGCCGGGGGGTTTCGGCCTTGAACAACGCGATCATGTCTTGCAACAACGTCGACTTCCCCTCGTCAAGATCGAGGAGTTGCTGCAGCTTCGACTCATCCACCAAAGGAAGATTCATGAAGGGATTCTCGCAGTATTCACGGACCACGATAGGCTTTCCTTCGAGCCTGTTTCAGCGTGAGGCGTGGCCGCGCTGGGAGCGCCGGGCGAGCGGGGCAAGGCAGCCCCGCGTAGCCCGCCGCCCCAGCCAGGGGCCCGTGTCCGCGGCTTTGCCGCGGGAGAAGGCCGCGGTGCGGCCTTCGATACATGGGAGGGACGGGGCCAGCCGCGCGCATCGCGGCGTCATGGGCCTTGTGCGTATGATCTATATGCAGCTACGGCCCCTTCCTTGCGCTGCATCGCGGCTGACCTCCGTCGCGGCCGCGTCTCACTCTGAAACAGGCTTTTAATGACCCCAGCCGAAACAACCCTTTCCCTGCTCTTCAAGAAACTTCATCCGCATTTGGAGGATGCCGCCCATGCCTTGGCGAAGGGCGCCAAAGCCAATGAGCTCCAACGGCTGTACCTCAAACTGGCGCTGGCCCGGCACCAGGTCGTGGACATCCTGGAACCTTTGTCTGAGACGATTGAAGACGAGGCCCTGGCGGATGTTTTGGATACCTTGGCGGCCAACCTGATGCCCGTAGGGGAAAACTACCAGCAGAGCCTGATCCTCACCCAGCTTTGCCTCGAGGAAGCCCCGAAGGATTTGTTGCTCTACGTGCCCGAAGGCGCCGTGGGCACATCCACCTGGGGACCACGCATGCTTGCCTTTCTCCAGAAACTCGAGGACCCGGCCTTCCACGCCCATGCCCGCTGGAAAGATGTGGACGAAAGCGTCGGGGAAACGGAAGAGGAATGAGGTGGTGGCGAGGGATGAGGTGTGAAGGGTGAGGTTCAATAAGGTGGCGGCTAAAGGCCGCATCATCTAGCGCGCCAATGGCGCGCCCCTCATACCTCCGCGATCAGCTCGATCTCGACCTTGGCGCCTCTCGGCAGCGCGGCCACTTGCACAGTGCTGCGCGCGGGTTTTGAACCGCCAAGGTGTTCTCCATACACGCCATTGAAGGCGGTGAAATCCGCCAGATCCGTCAGAAACACGGTGGTCTTCACCACACGCGGCCAGGATGTGCCTGCGGCTGCCAGCACCGCATCCAGATTCTGCAATGCGCGCCTGGTCTGCTCCTCGATAGGTCCTGTCACCATCTCCATGGATTCTGGAATGAGCGGGATCTGGCCTGCGCTGAAAAGGAACCCGCCTGAGACCTGGCCTTGGCTGTAGGGTCCTATGGCGGCGGGGGCGGCGGGAGTCGAGATGGTCTGCATATGGGTCTCCTCTTAGAGCGTGTCTATCCTTTTCGTCGCCGCTTTTTCGCCCGCCATGGCCTAGGCGGCGACGAGGCAAGCGGGGCAGGGCTGTCGAAGGGGGAAGCCACGGCATCTTCGTGAGTCTGGTCCTCCAGCTCCGTTGTGCCTTCCTCGATCTGTTTTTGCGTCCATTGGGCCGTGCGATGCAGCAGGGCTGCCAGACAAAGGCTCGCTTCGATACGGGCATGGGGCAAAGGCCCCAGCTGTGAAAACACATCCGGGTCCGGCGGAATGGAACGGGGAATGACGATGTGCGGCAGATCGGCCAGAAGGACATCATATGCTTCGGGCGCCACACGCCGCCATGGATCCACCAAGGCTTCGCGATGGTTGAGCAGCGCCGGGACCGAGGTTTCCTTCTTTGGCCTGCCCCGCTTCTTGGGAGCCTCGGGCGTGGCCTGATCCACCAGGGATTGCAGAGCCTCGAGCACGTCGGCCCTGGTCTTGCCGCGCAGATCAAAAAGCAGCCAGGGGTCCCGGTCAAGCGCCTCGGCCATGACATAGCAGACCGCCGCGACATGCTTGCAGGGATTGGCCCAATCCGGGCAATCACAATGGGTCTGAAGCTCCTTGGGCACCCGTGGATAGAGGCTTGCGCCTGATTCCCGGAAGGTTTCGTCCAGCCCTTGAGGCATTTCCCCCGCCAGCAGCGACGCCACAAATCGGCTTTCCTGCCTCAGGCGCTGGAAGGCGCGCTCCCATTGGCTTTGCGTGAGCGCGGGAAGCCCCAGGGTCACGGTGTAGGTTTTGCGGCCATGCACACGGGCTTCGATCAGGCCAGGACTCACAGTGAAGTGCGAGACGGCGCCCTCTTCGGCGTATTTCAATCCCCGCGGCAGGCGGTTTTCGTAATCATCGCTCAGTTGTTCCAGGCCCTTGATCCAGAGCCGTCCCCACCACGTGGTCCCGAAACGGTTCGCAGGATGCATCATGAAATCACCCCCCCCCGCTTGGCGGGAACCCGAGCTTTGGTGGCGCGCGGTTTGGCTGGTTTCGCGGGTTTACTGGGTTTGGGGGCCTTGACGGCTTCCGGTGGTGTGACCAAGGCCTTTTTTATTGGCGTCTTCCGTTGGTCGAGAATGATGACTTCGTCGCCTTCCTCGTCATCATCGCTTTCGGTTTCACGCGCAACTTCTGTCGCTTTTTCTTCTGGTTTCGGAATCAGTTCTTCCTTCGGCTCCTGGTATGGCTCAACGGGGGGCTCCGGCGCTGATTCCGCGGCTATCTGGCGCACTAGATCCTTGGCATTGAATCCGTTGGAATGGCCATTGCCGTTGCCATTGCCCTCGGCTTCCATGATTTCCACATTGGGATCGAGGCTGACCAGGCGGCGCAGGGCATCATCATCCAGCTCCGTAAGCCAGCCTTCGCCGCTGCCCACCACGCGGTCCGCGAGATCGCGCTTGCTCTCCAGCATGGCGTCGATCTTCTCTTCCAGCGTGCCCATGGTCACCAGCTTGTGGACCTGCACGTTGCGAGTCTGGCCAATGCGATAGGTGCGATCCGTGGCCTGGTCCTCCACGGCCGGGTTCCACCAGCGATCGAAGTGGAACACATGCGTGGCCGCAGTGAGGTTCAAACCCACGCCACCGGCTTTCAGCGATAGCAGGAACACCGGCGGCGCCAACGGATCCTCCTGGAAGCTGCGGACCAGTTCATCCCGCTCGTGGCGGCTGGTGCCGCCGTGCAGGAAGGGCGGTTCAAATCCCAGGACATCGAGAAGATGGATCTGCAAACGATCGCCCATCTCCTTGAATTGCGTGAACACGATGGCCTTGTCGCCGCTTTCGATCACTTCTTCGAGCATTTCCGTCAGGCGGTCCAGCTTGCCGCTGCGGGCTTTGTACGGCCCTTGGGCTTTGAGGAACTGTGACGGATGG
>JANYJQ010000115.1 GCA_025358435.1 Holophagaceae bacterium | reverse complement strand
TCCCGCAGATCAATCACCACCCCGGCGCCGTTTTCTTCGCCAAAGGCTTCCTTCAGAACTTGTTGCAGACCCGCATCCAGGGTGAGGTACACGCTGCGCCCCGAAACCGCTTCCTGCACGCCGTAGAGTGCCATTTCGCGGCCAAGATGATCCACCAGGATCTTCCGCATGCCATCTACGCCCCGGATTTCATCGTTGTGGGTGGCTTCAAAACCATTGCGGCCGATGATTTCGCCCAGGTGAAAGCGTTCGGGATTCTTCTCCAGAATTTTTTCATCCACTTCGCCCACGTAGCCCAGCGCGTGGCCCGCCAGGGTTTCGCCTAAATAGGAACGGCGCGGTGCGGTCTGGATGCTGAGGAAGGGAAAGCGCGCCCGCAGCAGCTCGGCCTGGGCGAGCCCGGCGTCATCCAGGTTGTCCTGGATTACCACCATGTGGTTGCCACCCGCTTTGCGGCTGAGGGCGATGCGGCGTTTCAGGTCGTCGGGATCTCGCTGAATGCGCGTGGCCAAATCTTCCACTAGGCTTGGATCGTTGGGGAGTTCTTCGGCCTGGATTACCAGATGCAGCGCGCGTCGGTTGTCCACCAGCTTGTGGCCATTGCGATCGAAGATGACGCCGCGAGGAGCCGGTGTGGCGCGGTTCTTCACCGCCTGGCGCAGGGCGAGATCCTGCATTTCCCGGCGCTTGATCAACTGCACCCAGCCATAGGCCAGGAGCAGAATCGCAATGCCAGACCACATCAAGACCTTCAGGGCCTCGATGCGTTTCTGAATGCGATAGGGAACCTGACCTTCCGGCACGGCCTACCTCCGGTGGAGGGGGCGATGGAGTTTGAAGGCCAACCTACCCCAAAGTGGCACCGTGAGGAGGGTCAACAACCAGCCGCCCCAGCCCCAGGCATGGGGCCCGCAGGCAATGCGGACAGCCCCATGGACTAACAGAGCATGGATAACCGTCAGGGTCGCCACGCGGGCCAGGAAGGCGTTGCGCAGGCTCGGTGGCCACTGGATCAGGGCCCAGGCCGCAATCAGCGTGGTGGTCAGATTTCCCAGGGCCGTGCCACCCAGATGGGGATAGGAACGCATGGCCCCTTCCAGCACCCAGCCCGCCATGGCCGCCCAGAAGGCTCCGATCAATGGTGATCTGAATTCCGGCGCCAGGGCCAACACCAGAAAGGTATTCAAGACCGCCTGCACCATGGGCCAGGGTGCCGTGAGGAAGATGCAGCCCAGGTTCACGAGCACGAACATCAGCAGCCGGACTGGGCTTGCAATGGAGGGGCTGTTCACTTGCCACCTCGATTGGGGAGCTGACTGGGCGGAGTGGAAGGCGGCTGAACCTGCATGGGTGGTTTGGGTGGCAGGATCAGCACCAAATGCACCCGGTCCAGTGGGGCCGCCAGGGTGACTTCGAGATTCAATTCCAGATCCCGGGGCTTCACGGCGCTCACATAACCCACCAGCAGGCCGCGCGGAAACACCCGGTCCAGGCCCGAGGTGAATACGGGTTCGCCCACCTGAACAATTTCCTGGCGGCCGATGTAGCGGATTTCGGCTTTGCCAGGCCCCACGCCCTGGAGCACGCCCGTGGCGCGACTCCGGGCCAGCATCACGCCCGTGGAGGCGTTGAAAGAATCCAAGGGAAGCACACTGGCTTGGTGGGAAATGACCGACCAGATGCGCCCCACCACACCTTCGGGGCAAATTACGCCCTGGTCTGGCCCGAGACCGCCCTCCTCGCCTTGATCCAACACCAGCCCACCAAAGGGCGCCTTCCGCAGATTGGCGATGATCCGGGCGCCCTTGGTTTCCAATGGCAGGGCGCGCTTGAGGCCCAACAGGCGGACAGCCTCCTCGGCCTCGCTGGTTTTCTGGGCATCCGTGATGGCGGTTTTCTGAAGGTATTCCACCCGCTGACGCAGGGCGGAAATTTCGATTTCAGCCGCTCGGTGATTCCCAATGGCCTGGGCCCGCTGATATTTCCAATTTTCAATCCGGCTGCTGATGACCTGGGAAGGCCGAGAAAGCACGCCCAGCATGTTTTGCCACCTGGTGGAAGGCCCTCGGCCCACGAAAACCCAAAGCACATGCAAAAGCCACAGCGCCAAAATGCTCCAGCGCCTGCGCCCAGAGGGGTTCCAACCCCAGGCACGTTCTCTCATTAGTCCAGAATCTGAATGCGCCTCAGGAATGGGATATCGTCCAGGAGCACCGCCGTGCCACGTACCACCGCAGTTTCAGG
>JANYJQ010000061.1 GCA_025358435.1 Holophagaceae bacterium | reverse complement strand
GATGAGCCTGCGCCGCTTGGCCCGCACCTATCAAGCTGACACCCCCGAACTAGCGATTCCCACCTTGGGCTTTCAGCCCACGTGGCGCCCCGCAGGGGCAGCGGGTCTTATGTCGGCCGCAGGCCGACGCGATGGATGGTGGTCCGAGCAAAGTCGAAGGTGTTAGGCCCTCGCAATTGTCCGTAATCGCGGTGGCAGGGTATTTCTCCCGATGATTCAGTGTGCGAGAGATAGCAAATCCAGCACTGCCTCGGCCATGCGCTGGCCGTGGGGTGCTGTTTCCTCGATGCTCCCGAGAAGTTTCTGGTCTCCACCGGGCTGAAGTACGAAGAGCCAGATGGTGGGTACTTTCTCGATAGCCTGAGGCGCGGCACCTTTGGGCCAGACAGATGCATCGACCTTTTTGTCGCGGTACACGCCGATGTACTTGATGGTGACGAAGGGGGTGGGTTCCTTTGTGAGGGCCAGAAGATCAGGCAGTTCCGTCCAGCTGTCGCTGCACCAGGAACCGAACACAACCAACAACGTGCATGGAACCTCAATGGCCTTCCAGCGAGCGGTCCACTCCCCCTTGATCTCACGTTGTTCCGTACACTCCCGGAAGATATCCCGATGAGCCAGAACTGCTTCCCGGGTCGTGGCCCCGATCAGCACCGCCTGCTGATCCTTGCTGTCCGTGGGCAAACCGCCTATTTTTTCGGCGGGGATCAGATGGGGTTTTATGGGCTCCTGCTGTTTCTGCTTGGCCTGGCCCACGGATTCATCGACCCGCTTCTCCTGTAGGGGCGCCATGAGCAGGGATGCAGTCAAAGTAAAAACCAGGAGCATGGACACCTCTCCCCTCCAGCATACGGACGTCGTGGAATCCGCGCCCCGATTGGTTTTAATAAATTGACGAAAACAGTCAAGAATACTATATTCAGATGCAGAAGGAAGGATTTGGCCTGTGAAGATATCCGCTCGCGGCCGCTACTCGATGCAGGCCCTCTTTGATCTGGCCCATCACAGCCATGGCGAGCCTGTGCCGCTTCATAAGATCGCTGAACGCCAAAAACTTTCGCTGCCCTTTCTAGAACAGATCTTCCACAAATTGAAAAAGGCAGGCGTAGTCATGAGCGTGCGCGGCCCGAAGGGCGGCTACGTGCTCACGCGGCCCTGCAGCCATGTCAGCATTGGCGAGATCCTCCGCCTCACAGATGCCAGCCTTTACGCCGTGGCGAAAAATGATCCGGAGCAAGGCCGCCAAGTGCTGCTGGAAGATGAACGCATGAGCGAAATGCTTTGGCGGCATCTGGAAGAGCACATCACCACGTTTCTGGAAAAGGTCAACATCGCCGACCTCTGCACCGAAACGCAAAGCAACACCTGCCCCGACTGCACCTGCCCTGAATATGTCCGCGAGGCCCAAGTCTCGATGATGAACGGCAAGCAGAAGGGTTGCGCTTCACTGATGCTTTGATCGGCCAGGCATGACCAATCCATGCGCCCTGCCCTCCCTGGCCTACCCTCCCAGCGAGGAGGATCTGGCTCTGCTGCCTAAGCTGGAAAAGCGGATTCTCCGCCGCGTCGGCGAAACCATTAAGACCTACAACCTTATCGAAGATGGAGACAAGATCCTGGTAGGGCTCAGCGGCGGAAAAGATTCATGGGCCTTGCTGGAAGTTCTCACATCGCTTCAAAAGCGCGCCCCCGTTAAGTTCCAGGTCCATGGCATCACGGTGGATCCCGGATTCCCGAATTTCGATCCGGACCCCATCTCTGAAGTATGCGAGCAGCGCGGAATCCCCCACCATGTGCTGGGCGCGCCCATTGACGCTCTCATCCGCCGGCGGCCAGAAGAAACACCTTGCATCATCTGCTCGCGGCTGAGGCGAGGTGTCCTTTACTCCTACGCCAAACAGCACGGGTTCACGAAAATAGCCTTGGGACACCATCTCGATGATCTGTTGGAGACGTTGCTGCTGAATTTGTTTTTCGGTGGAAAACTGGCGACGATGCCAGTCCGTCTCACAAGCGACGATGGCGCCAATACCGTGATCCGCCCGCTTGCCACCTGTGAAGAAGATGATCTACGCCGATTCGCCTGGCTGAAGGGATATCCCATCATCCCCTGCGGTTGCCCATTGTGTGGCTGCAGCATTGCGGAAAGCCGCCGGAAACAGACCAAGGTCCTCATCGAACAATTGAAGGGAAGCATTCCGCAGATCAAGAGTTCCATGCTCAAAGCGATGGGCAATGTGAAAGGATCCCATCTGCTGGATTTGAAGCTCGGAGCCCACGCGAGTGTTGGTTTCGATGAAGCGATGGAACACCTTTGAGAAATTCCACCTCGGTCTTTATGGGTGGGGACCCGCAAAGGGGCCGCAACAAAATAGCCCAAAAAGCATTAATTCTTCCGAAACGGCCGCAAAGACTTGGCGGATTCGGCGTAAGGTAAATCACCGGCATTGAGGAGGCCTGCATGAAGGAATTAAGTGCCCGGTGGATCGCAAAGGCCGAGGCCCATCTGGAAACAGCCACCCGTGAATTGGCCGTGAAAAAGAACGCCAATCCGGACGCGGTGTGCTTGCACGCCCACCTTTGTGTCGAGAACTATCTGATGGCGCGTTTGCAGGAAGGCGACATCAATTTCCCCACCACGTCCCACCTGGCCGTGCTGCTCTATCTATGCGCCGATATCGAACCCAGTTGGGAGTCCCACCGCTCGCACTTGAGCAAACTCAGCGCCATCAACAGGATCATCCTGGAACCCGAGGAGAGCGCCACCACAGGCATGGCGAAGGAAGCCCTTGAGCATGCTTCGAATTTCCGCGAGACCGCTCGGAAAACGCTGGGACTGAAGGGATAGAACCACCAAGGCACAAAGGTATAAAAACAAGTATTTCACGATTGATTTTTCTTAGTGCCTTTGTGTCTTTGTGGTTCAATTTTTTCTTTTTTGGTTTGTGGTTCATTTTGTGTCTTGGTGGTTCATCCAGGCTTCCACGCCTTCGACTACATCCCGCACTCCGGGGCCAAAGCGGGCGTTGCTGATCCAGTCGATGCCTTTAGGAAGCCCGGCCAAGGCGGCCTGCACATGCCCTCGATGGCCCATTTCCGGCCTTGGAATGGCCCTATCTGCCAACTCCTCGCGAACTTGAAGGGGTTCTCCAAGCGCGGGCACCCAGGAGCGCAGGACTTGTTGAACACCAGCGGATTCAGAAAGCGAAGAATCCATTTCAAAGGCTCCGCCCAGGAAAACCCTCAACTGCATGAGGTCCGCGGGCGCGCTGTCGGGATCGATCCACGAAGGCACCAACGCGCCCAGAAAACCGTGGCCCTCCGGCGGATGCACCAGGAAACCGAACGAATCATCCAGCGGTGCCAAGCGCGTGTGACGGCTGTGGCGCAGGCGCACCGAGGTATAAGGTATCGCCGCCAGTGCCTCAGCGCTTTGAGGCGCGATGGGCCCGAGGAGAACGGACGCTTCGTAGGCCGGGAGGGCAAGCAGCACCCGATCCACCTCTCGCAATTCGCCGCCACCCCACACCCGCCAGCGCCCCGATTCCAATTGCTCCAGGCCCTCTGCCCGGAGGCCTGTCTGCACCCCTGAAAGGCGCTCCGAAAGACGTTTAGGAAACGCTCCCATGCCGCCCTTCGGAACGACCAATGCACTGCTGCCGCCACTTCTCATGCCTTGGAAAAGGGAGCCTTTGGCTTCCCAGGAAAGCAGCTTTGGAAGCGCATCCACCGAAAGCGATTCCGCGGGTGCGGCAAGAATTCCCGCCACCATCGCAGGCAACAGGTTTTCCGCTACGCCGCGCCCCAAGCGCCGGGCCACGAAAGCCGACAGGTTTTCCTCGGGCTCAGGCGATCGAATGGGAATGAAGGGTTCCATCATCATCCGAAATTTGGCTGAAAAAGTGAGCAGCCTGGAGAACAGAAGCGCCGCGGGCGCGGTGGGAACGGGAATCAAGGTTCCACCCATACCAACCCATCGGGCGCCGTGCCCTGGGCTCCGGACTTCCAGGTCGAGTTCTTTGAACAAGCGATCCACCGCGGAACCCGGAGCGCTTAGCACGCCCTGCGGTCCGCGCTCAATGTGCCCGGATCGGCCTTCAACATCAGGCCATGGCAGCGTGTGGACCCATCCGCCGACGCTGTCCTGGGCCTCCCAGAGTTCGACAGTCTCGCCACCCCGCTGAAGATGCCATGCCGTCACAAGGCCGCTGACGCCGCCGCCTAGGATGAGTGTGGTCATTTGCCGCCTCCTGGTGAAAGCGCCTCCAGCGTCAACCGCGTGAGACAGCGGATGTAGCTGGGATTCACGCCCGGGGCGGGAAGGCGGTGGTAGGTGCGGACACCGGCTTTCTTGGCAAGGGCGGCGTATTCAATGTCCAGTTCGTGCAGGGTCTCGATATGTTCGCTGACGAAACTCAGGGGCAGGATGATGACATCCCTTCCGCCAAAATTTCCGAGCACTTTCTTCAGGGCTGGGGTCAGCCAGCGGATGGGCCCCACCCGGCTCTGGTAAGCCAGCACGTAGCCGCCCGGAATATCGCCGATGCGGGCTTTCAATGATTCCACGGTGGCCTTGATCTCATTCTCGTAGGGATCGCCCGCTTCTATCTGGCTCATGGGCAGCGAGTGGGCGCTGAAGATCACAGTCGCATAAGGGAATTCTTCGAGCGCTGTGCGGAGCGGTGCTTCCATGGCGTCCAGGTAATCCGCATCCGTGGCGTAGGCGAGCACTCCTTTGAGGACTGACATGCCCATCTTGGCGGCTTCGCGTTCAAGTTCGCGGATGCTCGAGCCCGTGGTCGCGATGCAATCATGAGGGTAGAGGGTGACTGGCAAAAGTTTTGTGATCCCTTGTTTTTTCAGGGCCTTCAGCAATCCATTGGCACGTGGCTGGGTGTAGCGGAACAGCAGTTTCACCGGCTCCTTGCGCCCAGCGTCGCGGAGGTTCTGCCTCAAGGCCGACGCCTGCTCCGCGGACTGCCGCAGAAGCGGTGATCCTCCGCCAATCTCTGCATATTTTGCTGCGGTGCCCTTGCGCCGGAATCGGGCGATTGCTTTGGCATAGGTGGGCTGGAACCAGGCAGGACCGGGGAGCTTGATGAGTTCCCGGTCGCTGAAGAGGTTATACAGAAATGACTCGACCTGCCCCAGGTTGACCGGCCCCCCCAAATTCAATAGCAGGACGGCTGTGTCGGTCGCCGCTTCCGTTGGGGCCGCCATCGCTTCCATCGCATCGGCCTTGAGCTGGGACAGGAGATCCATCAGACCGTCCTGGAGAATTTCGTCGTGGCAGCCATCTTGGTCAGATACGCGTCGAAGGGCATGGCCAGATTACGCACAAAACGGCGGCCCAATTCCGTAACGAATATCCCTTCGTCCCGCAACACCACGATGCCGAAGGGAATTTCTTCCTTGATTTGTTCAATCGCATCTATGAAATGATCCGGTCCGACTCCGAAGCGCGCTTTCATATCTTCCCAGCGTAGTTCGAAACGGCCCATGATCTGATGGATCACCCAGCGGCGGAGTTCGTCTTCCTCGGAACAATGGTAGCCCTTGTGGACCGCGAAATGGCCGGCGTCCACGGCATGTTCCCACCTGGAAAGGATCTTGTCGTTCTGATGGTAGACGCCGCCGATCTGACTGATGGCGCTGGGGCCGATGCTCACCATGTCCGAGCCACCCTGGACCGCGTATCCCATGAAATTCCGGGTGAGCCGGCCATCATGGATGGCCTTGGCCAGCGGATCGCTGGGGTGCGCGAAATGATCCATGCCAACGGTCAGATAACCAGCCTTTTCGAGAAGTTCGGAAGCCATCAACAGCAGATCAAGCCGCAGCCCTGGCATGGGCAGCGTTTCCGTGGGGATGCTCCTCTGGAATGGCATCATGGATGGCAAGTAGGCGAATCCGTAGACCGCCAGGCGGTCCGGACTGAGCTTCAAGGTCTCTTCAAGGGTCCGGCGGAAGGTGTCCAAGGTCTGGCCGGGCAATCCATACACCAGATCCAGGTTGACGCCATCGAAGCCTTCCACGCGCGCCTGCTTCACAGCTGCAAGGGTCTGGTCCCAGGTCTGTCCCCGCGTGATGAGCTCCTGGACATTCTCGTCCAGATCCTGAACGCCGAAGGAAACCCGGTTGAAGCCCATCTTCCGGAGCGCGGGCAATTGATCATCCCGAAGAAAGGTCGGATCGGCTTCCAGGGAAACTTCCGCGCCTGGCAACAAAGGAAACCGTTTCGTGATCAGATCGAACACGCGCTGAAGATCCGGCACGTTCAGATAGGTGGGCGTGCCGCCTCCCCAATGCATCTGGATCACGCCCCGGCGGTCCGGAAGGTGGCTGGCCCAGAGTTCAGCCTCGCGGTCCAGGGTCGCCAGGAAGGCGCCCACCGGATCGTATTTGGGGCTGATGACCACGTTGCATCCGCAGTAGGCGCAGCGACGGCTGCAGAACGGCAGATGCGCGTACAGCGACAAGGGCTCCGAGCTGGCATTCGCACGGCTCAACGCATCCACGATCTCCGTTTCCGGAAAGTCGTCTTTCCACACTGGAGGCATGGGATAACCCGTGTAGCGAGGCCCGGGGCGGTCGTAGCGTTGGATGAGTTCGGAGAGACTGGTCATCTTTTAACTTCCTCAATCACGGCCTGCAACACATCGGGATCTGTTTCCGGCACCAGGCCGTGTCCCAGATTGAAAATGTGTGGCGCGCCCTTCATGCAATCCACGATGGCCCGGGCCTTTTTCACAGCAGTAGCTTTGCCTGCGAGCAAAGCGGCTGGGTCCATGTTCCCCTGCAGCACCTTGGTGGCGGAAAACCGCTTGCGGGCCTCGGCCATGGGTACCTGCCAAGGAATCGCAAGCCCCGCGCAAGGCAGGTCCGCGAGTTCCTGCGGCTGGTACCCGCTCCGTGCGAAAAAGAGGGTCGGTGCAGCGGTTACCTGTTCCAATGTCCGTTTTACGGCGGGAAGCGAGAATTCACGATAGTCGGCTGGGTCCAATTCTCCGGCCCAGGTGTCGAAGAGTTGAACGCCTTGGGCGCCTGCGCCGATGTGGAGATTCAGCAGGTGGGCTGATACATCCGCGAGGCGGTCCATCCACTTCTTGGCCCTGACGGGTTCCTGGTGCAGGAACGCCTTGGCGCGTGCCCAGGTCTTGCTGCCCTTGCCTTCGAGGCCGTAGGCCAGCAGAGTCCACGGCGCTCCGGCGAAACCCAGCATCGTGACGTGTTCGGGAAGCGCCGCCTTCGTCTTGCGGATGGCCGCCTGAACAGGCTCGAAAATCTTCTCGTCAAGTTCCACATCGGGATCGATCTGATCAAGAGTACGCGCAAGGCGGGGACCACCTTCAGGAATCGTGACGCCACAGCCCAAGGCCTCCAGGATCACCAGGATGTCGCTGAAGATGATCGCGCCGTCAATTCCCGGGAACCTACGGATGGGCATGAGGGTCACTTCGGCCGCGAGATCGCTGTCGTACATCAACTGCTCGAAGGTGGCTTTGGCCCTCAAAACCCGGTACTCCGGCAGGAATCGCCCCGCCTGCCGCATGAACCAGACAGGGGGCTTTTCAAGCGTTTTACCTTGGAGAACGCGGAGAAGTGGTTGGGTCATCTAGGCTCCATGCGGATGGTTCAGTCTTCTCTTGTCAGTCCAGCTCTTAAAACGAGTTCAGCTCGCTCGGGGCATTCAGGCAGAAAATTCATGGGATACCGCGGCGACGGCCTGATCGAATTTCGCCAAGGCATCATTCCCGTGGGCGGTGCTGAGGAACGCCACTTCATAGCCGCTGGGGGCGAGGTAAACGCCCTGGTCCAGCATCAGCTTATGAAGCCTATTGAAGTGGGTGATGGCTTCCGAGTTGATGCGGTCCGCACGCTTGACGCTTCCCTGGAAGACCGGCCAGAGCAGACTGCCGATGTGGGGGCAATTCAGTCCTGGGATCCGTTCGAACGATTTGGACCATACGTTGGCGCGATGATCCAGTTCCGCATAAAGGGTAGGCGTCAGCATTTCCAAGGTAGCCAGACCGGCGGCCATGGCCACGGGGTTGCCCGACAGCGTGCCCGCCTGGTAGACAGGACCGTCCGGCGCCACCACGGCCATGATGTCCTTGCGGCCGCCGTAGCAACCCACGGGCATGCCGCCGCCGATGATCTTGCCGTAGGTCACGAGGTCCGGCTGGATGTTGTACAGTCCTGCGGCTCCGCTTGGACCCACCCTGAAGCCGCTGATGACTTCGTCGAAGATCAAGAGCGCCCCATGCCGCGTGCAAAGTTCCCGCAAGGTCTTCAAGAAATCCAGTTGCTGGAGCAGCAGGCCGTTGTTGGCGGGGACAGGCTCGATGATGACGCAGGCCGTGGCCATGCCGTGCTCGTCGAAATACCGCGTCAGCGCGCCAAAGTCATCCAGCGGCAGTACGGAGGTCAGTTCGCCGATGGCCGCGGGAACGCCGGCGGAGGAAGGCTCTCCAAACGTCACCAGGCCTGAGCCTGCCTTCACGAGCATCCCATCGCTGTGGCCGTGGTAGCAGCCGTCGAATTTCAGGATGCGATCGCGTTTGGTGAACCCGCGCGCGGTCCTGAGGGCGCTCATCACGGCTTCGGTGCCGCTGCTGACGAAGCGCAGTTTTTCAATGAAGGGCACCATCTCCTTGATGCGGCGGGCCAGCGCCAATTCACGTCGCGTCGGGGCGCCGAAGGTAAGCCCTTCTTTCATGGATTCGGACACCGCGTTGATCACATCCGGGTTCGCGTGGCCGAGGATCAACGGTCCCCAGGACATGCAAAGGTCGAGAAAGGTTTTGTCATCCTCATCCTGGAACCAGCATTGCCAGGCGCGCTTGAAGAATTTGGGTGTGCCTCCCACGGCGCGGAACGCGCGCACGGGGCTGCTGACGCCACCGGGAAAGTGGGTCAAGGCCTCCTGGAAAAGCTCGTCATTGCTCATGGCTTAACCCCGTTCCAAAGTTGAAAAGTCGAAAAGTCGAAAAGTTTAAAAGTCGAGAGAGTGGCCTCCAGGTTCTTTGACTTTTTTAACTTTTTGACTCTTCGACTTTTTGACTCTTCGACTTTTCGACTCATAGCCCTCATCCTTCGATGACTTCTTGTGTTGGCGCGAATGTGCGGAGCAGGTGAATCAGTGAATCTTTTTTAGGTTCGCAAACGCCGTGGACCTCGGCCCCTGAAGCTTTAAATGCCTTGGCGGAGCGGTCCCCCCACGCGAAGCGCAGCAGATCGCCGGGAATGCCCGCCATGTATTCGGCCTGCAACGGACTCAATGCTAAAAGAGCGTCCACGCTGGGCAGCGTGGGCTCAGGTTTGGTGGGGACTTCCCGGTGGGTGATCCAGGGATGGATGCGCCAGGCTGTGCCTTTCGCGGCTGCCTCGATGTGTTGGCGGCTCCGTTCGCCCCGAGCCAGCACGAATTCACCGCCTTCGGGATAGGCCTGGAGAAGCATGTCCCACAAACTCTCCGCGGTGGCCTGCCGGGGTCGCCGGAGGCGGGTGGAATCAACGAACTCGAGCCCAAGGGTCTGTTCCGTGCCTTCACCCTGCACCACCACATCCATGGTCTTCGTCACCCAGACCTTGACCGCCTGGGCCGCGGCAGGGCTCAACACAAGCAAGGCTACGCTCGTTTCCAGCGCCATTGGCGGAGTGGCGTGGGTGAATTCCTGGCTTGTGATGTAGTAAGGAACAGGTTCCCAGCCCGCCTCGGCCACCGCGCGGCAAAGGGGGTGGTCCAAGGGCCGTGCCAGGGCGATTTTCACGAAAGCCCCATCTGGTCCAGCACGCTGGAAATCAGCAGGGCATCATCATTGCCTCTGGCCTCGCCACATTGAATTCCCAGTTCCGAAACGAAGGCCCCGCGAAGCCAGATGCGACCGTCCTCCAACCGCTGAGCCAAGGCGCCTAGGGGCTGTTGGCAGCCGCCGCCGACCCCTGCCAGAAGGGCGCGCTCAAGGCGCACGCATCGGGCCGTCAAGGGGTCATGGAGATCAGAGAGGGCCGCGATGAGATCTGTCCGATCGCCGCGTGTTTCGGCGAGCAAGGCCCCCTGCCCCGGCGCTGGCAGCAATTCTGCGGGGCTCAGGGCCCGCACATCGAGGTCAGAAAGATCAAGGTCGAGACGCCGCAGGCCCGCAGCTGCCAGCACAGTGCCGTGCAAGGGTTCACCCCGCATCTCGCCGTCGCGGACACGCTGCACGCGGGTTGGAACATTGCCGCGGATCCAGGTGAATTTCGCATCCGGGAAGGTGGCTTTGAGCATCTGTTCCCGCCGGACCGAGCTGGTTCCGATAATGCAGGCTTTGGGCGCGTCCTTGCGCATCACCAGCCAATCGCTGCAGTCTTCACGATTAGGAATGCAGGCGATCTGGACCCCTGCAGGTCTTTCCAGGGAAACATCTTTGAGGCTATGGATGAGCAGATCCACCGTTTCATCCGCCAAAGCATCCTCTAATTCCTTGGTGAAGAAACCCGAACCCCTGGATTCATCCAGCGGTCCGTTCAGCCACTGGTCGCCTGAAGTGGTGTAGCGCTTCCAATCAACGTGGTAGCCCTTGGATTCCAGGTGCTTCACCAGGAATTCAGCCTGGGCCACTGCGAGGAGAGAACCCCGGGTCCCGACGATCGCAGTTGGTGTGGTCATTCCCAGGTCACCCCATCAATGATTTCAAAGCCCAGCGGGCATCTCAGCCGCCCTGGAACCAGAATCCATCATCCCTTAATTTGTCCTGAGCGTCACGCCTAAAAACCTTGGCAAAGGGTCTAAGCCTGAGTCTTCAATAATTTGTATACCGCGTCCCAGTCCCACTCTTCGGCAATCGGCAGCGATCCTTCCCGCAACTCCTGCTGGGTGAGATAGGTGTCATAAATCACTAACGCGGCCATGCTCTCGGCCACAGGAACGATGCGCGGCGCGATGCAGGGGTCGTGGCGGCCTTTGGTGGATATCTCAGCGGCTTCGCCTTCCTTCGTGATGGTCTTTTGCGTATGGCTGATGGAGCTGGTGGGTTTTACGGCAATCCGCACCACCAGAGGTGCGCCGGTGCTAATGCCTCCCAGGGTTCCGCCTGAATCATTTTTCTGTGGGCCATCAGGGGTCAGCGGGTCGTTGTTCTCGCTCCCGCGTTTTCGCGCGGACGCGAAGCCGCTGCCGATCTCCACGCCTTTGACGGCGCCGATACTCATCATCGCGTAGGCAAGCAGGCCATCCAGCTTGGCGAAGGTGGGGTCGCCAAGTCCGATAGGCAACCCCTCGATCCAGATTTCGGCCACGCCGCCGACGCTGTCGCCTTCACCTCGCGCCTGCTCCACCGCCGCCTTTTGCTCAGCGAAAACATCCGGATCCGCGGCACGCAGCGGGTTCTTCTCCACAAAGGCCCAGTCGATGCGCTTTCCCTCGATGCCCGCGATCTCCCGGTTGAAGCCCCTGATGGTCATGCCCAAGGAAGCCAATTGCTGCTTGGCCCAGGCGCCGGCCGCGACGCGGGCAAGCGTTTCCCGTCCGCTGCTGCGCCCGCCGCCGCGGGGGTCACGGATGCCGTACTTGCGGTCAAATGTCAGGTCCGCATGGCCGGGCCGGAACAGCTCTTTGATGGCCTTGTAGTCTGAACTTTTCTGGTTTTCGTTGAATACCACCAGTGCTATTGGATGGCCCGTGGTCCTGCCCTCGAAAACGCCCGAAAGCACCTGAACCCGATCAGCCTCATTGCGTGGAGTCACAAGCTCCGACTGTCCCGGCCTGCGACGGTCCATCTCTTTCTGGATCTCCTCCAGATCAAAGGCCAGCCCCGGTTTCACGCCATCAATGACCACCCCCACCGCCGCTCCGTGGCTCTCGCCAAAGCTCAAGATGCGGAAGGTCCGGCCGAAGGTAGACGGGGAATCGAAAAGCATTCCCAATGCTACTCCGGATGGAAACTTAAACTGGACCTCGAGGTGGGGCTTGTGATCATGGAGGAAACGACAGACCTGGAAGGAATGCCATGAACAACGCCAAAGTCGCACTTGTCACGGGAATCACGGGTCAGGATGGAAGCTACCTTGCGGAACTTCTGCTGTCGAAGGGCTACGAAGTCCACGGGATCATTCGCCGGGCCTCTCTGCTCAACACGGACCGCATTGATCATTTGTACGTGGACCCGCATCAGGAGTCTCGGCTGCATCTGCACTTCGGGGATCTTTCGGACGGCGGGGCGCTGCGCAACGTGCTTGAAGATATCCAGCCCGACGAAATCTACAACCTGGGCGCCCAAAGCCATGTGCGCGTGAGCTTCGACCAGCCCGAATACACGGTTGATGTGGTGGCCATGGGAGTGATCCGCCTTCTGGAAGCCATCCGCAGCTACCAAAAGCGCAACCAGAAGCCGATCCGCTTCTACCAGGCCGGGAGTTCTGAGATGTTCGGCTCTGCGAAGCCGCCTCAAGGCGAAGGCACCCGCTTCGAGCCGCGCAGCCCCTACGCCTGCGCCAAGGCCTACGCTCATTACCAAGTCATCAACCACCGGGAGAGTTACGGGCTGTTCGCCTGCAACGGCATTCTGTTCAACCACGAAAGTCCAAGGAGGGGTGAAACCTTCGTGACCCGCAAGATCACGCGTGCTGCCACGCGCATCAAGCTCGGTTTGCAGGAAAAACTGTACCTCGGGAATCTCGATGTGAAGCGTGATTGGGGATTCGCCGAAGACTACGTGGAAGCCATGTGGCGCATGTTGCAACAGGACAAGGCCGATGACTACGTGGTGGCCACAGGCACATCCATCTCCATCAGGGCTTTTCTGGAGCTCGTCTTCGGAAGGTTGGCGCTGGATTGGCGGAAGCATGTGGAAGTCGACCCGCGTTATTTCCGCCCCTCCGAGGTGGACCATCTCGAAGGCGACCCGGGAAAGGCGCTCCGCAACCTGGGTTGGGAGGCGAAGACAGATGTCAAGGCGCTGGCCGGTATGATGGTGGATTCAGATATGCGGATTGCGGAAGATGAATTGCTGCTCAAGGACGCCGGGCATCGCCAGATTGATGGCGCAGGTTTCCGCTGATGGCTGATGTGGCTTTCCCTCTCGTCGGTAAAAGGATCTGGGTAACCGGCGGGAACGGCTTCCTGGGCCGATTCGTGGTGCCCGAACTGAGGGCTCGCGGCGCTGAAGTCCTGGCTCCCCGCTCTACGGAACTTGATTTGCTGATTCCCGACGCGGCCTCCACCTTCATCCGCGAAAATCGGCCGGACGGCGTCATCCACTTGGCCGCGCGGGTGGGTGGCATCGGCGCCAACCGTGCGCGCCCCGCTTCCTTTTTCTACGCCAACATGGCCATGGGCCTGCATCTGATCGAAGCCTGCAGGAAAGGTGGTGTGCCGAAGGTGCTGGTTTTGGGCACGGTCTGCTCCTACCCGGGATTCTGCCCAGTGCCTTTCAAGGAAGATGAACTTTGGAACGGCTATCCCGAGGAAAGCAACGCCCCCTACGGCGTGGCGAAAAAGGCCCTGCTGGTGCAGTTGCAAAGCTACCGCCAGGAGTATGGAATGCGGGGCATATTTCTCATTGGGGTGAACCTCTATGGCCCCGGAGATCACTTGGACCTGGAGACCAACCATGTGATACCGGCGCTCATCCGAAAATTCCTGGAAGCGAAAGCCGCTGGACGGGACCATGTCGAGCTTTGGGGCACCGGCAAGGCTTCCCGTGAATTCCTGTTCGTGCAAGATGCTGCCCGCGGCATCGTCGATGGATTCGAAAAATACGAAGGTGCCGACCCCGTCAATCTAGGCACCGGAGAAGAGATCACCATCTTGGACCTGGCCATGAAGATCCGCGCCGTAACCGGGTTTGAAGGCGAGCTGCGCTTCAACCCCGCCTACCCCGACGGCCAGCCCAGACGAAAGCTCGATACCACCCGCGCCCTCGAACGCTTCGGATGGCAGGCGCGAGTGGGCTTGGATGATGGCCTGCGAAGCACAACGGAATGGGTGCGCGGAGCGCTCGGGCTTTAGCCCCAGATCCAACGCCAGGGACACTTCTTCCAGCCCCGCGAAGATCGGTGCTCCTTCGATGGCGTTCATGGTGGATGGGCTGCCGCACACGGACAGCCTGCCGGGCAAACCCGCGTAAGCTTGAAAGACTTTCTAAGGACAAGCCGATGCTCCGCATTTCATCCTTCCTGAAATGGCTGCCTCTTCTCCTGAGTGTCGGAATCGCCCATTCCCAGCCAGTGCAGAAACCCTTGGAGGGTGCGCCGCATTTCACGATCCACGACGCGATCCAGGCAGAATGGATGCGCGCCGCGCCGAACCTCAAGGCGGATGCGCTGCCCAAGGCCGACCGCGAACGCTACAAGCTGGCACTGCAGCGCATCGGCGCCCCCGGCATGCCCAAGCTCCTGCCGCCGGAACAGGAAAACCCCACCGCCGAAATCTGGGAAGCCAAGGCCAAAGAAGCGAAGACGCCCCAGGAGCGCTTCACGGCCTTGCATTTCCTCAACCGCTTGAAAAGCCCTAGGGCACTGGGCGCATTGGACGGCCTGAAGCCCGAAGACGCCAAGGCCTGGCCCAGGCATTTGCACCTGGACGCCAACATCGCCACGGCGCGGTTGCAGGGTGGCGAGGTGTCGAAGGAATTACAGACCTTTTTAGATGGATTGAAAGCCGAGGGAAAAGTCGAGCCCGTCCGCGCCCAGGCCGCTCGGCTTCGTCTAGTGATGGCAGGTAAAGAACCAGGTTTATTTCCACTGGTCACAAGCTCGCCAGGAAGTATTTTGGCGATGTTTGATGCTCTAGGCAGATCGGCAGTCTCAGACTGCGACGTCCGGCTTTCTCATTTCTTGCAAGGAGATTGGAACTCGATGGGCTTGACGAATCCACCCAGCCTCAAGGAAGCGACCTCTGGCGAGGCGATCAAAAGCGCTTACCTTTTGGCTCTCAGCAACTCCCGTGCCCTTGAACTTTGCACCAATCCTTTAGTGGCTGAACGTAGTTTTGAAATGGTTGGCTATATTTCAGGTCTCGAGCCTGGATCTCTTGGATTCATCGCACGAAGGAGCATTCAGTTCCTGGACAAGGTGGGACAAGAACAAAGAAATCAGATCCTTCCAAAGGAAAAATTTGAACAATTCCCTCTTCATCTCGTGTCGCTTGCCTTGCCGGCACTGCGGAAAGTTGAACCCCTTCGAGCTGACTTGGTTCGAAATATTTCACTTGTTGGATCCGACCCCATCGCCCGGTCAGCAGCCATCGAGGATCTTGCCGAAGCCCCTCCCGACCTCGATGCCCTCACCCAGCTCACCTGGAAGGATCACGATCTGGAGCCACAGCAAACGCTTATTGAAAGCTTCTCGCGCTGGAAGCTGCCCAAAGAAAAGCAGATCGAGCTGCTCAAGCCCTGGCTCCTGCATCCAGATTGGGCCTGCCGGTTTCTCGCCTACCAGCAGTTGGTGAAGCTGGATTCCACCACGCCCTGGCCCGCGGCGCCTGAGCCAAACGAGCGGGAAAAAACACTGCTCAAGGAAGCAGAGCGACTGGCAGCTTCCGGCAAACCTCTACGCCTCTGCATCACCTTTTCCGGTAAGCGCCATGTGACGCTGCGCCTGGATCCCGCCATCGCGCCCATCAATGTCGCGAACCTCGCGCTACTGGCCCGCAAGGGCTTCTTCAACGGCCGCCTGGTGCCGCGGGTGGTACCGGACTTCGTGGTGCAGATGGGCTCGCCCTACGACACCATGGACGGCGGGCCGGGCTACTCGGTGCGCTGCGAGGACAGCTTGGCCTGGTATGGCCCCGGCAGCGTAGGCATGGCGCTCAGCGGCAAGGACACCGGCGGTTCGCAGTTCTTCATCACCACCAACGCCACGCCGCATCTCACCGGGAAGTACACGCGCCTGGGCGAAGTCGAGGACCTGGACGGTGCGCTGATGATTCTCGACGACCTGGAACTGGGCGCGAAAATCGAACGGGTTGAGGTACTCAATTAATCAGGCCATCTGGGTTTTAAAAAAAGGCATACAACGCGGAGGGTAACGGAGGCAGGGAGGGCAGCTGAGAAAAACCACTCGGGGCAATCAGCTACCCTCCGGCTTCCTCCGCTACCCTCCGAGCGGTGTTTTAAATCTGTTTTCGTGTTTGCTGAGTCAACCAAGCAGGTCCGCCAGCGCGTCCTCGGCCTTTTCGAATCTGAAGCGATAGCCCAATTTCAAGGCCCGCGCAGGATAGACGAAGGCTCCTTCCAGGACTTCCGAGGCCATTTCGCCTAGAAGGAACTTGACACCCATCTCTGTGAAGAATGCGGGAATGGGCATGACGGGGCGGTGAAGACGCGCGCCAAGCAAGTGGGTGAAGGTCTCATTGGTCAGCGGACGGGGCGCAGTGCCGTTGATGGTGCCCTTCCAGGCCGGGTTGCAGGCCGCCTCGATGTAAAGACCCACGATGTCTTCGATGTGGATCCACGAGAAACCCTGCTGGCCGTGGCCCAGCTTCGCGCCCTGGAACAGCTTCATCGGCAACACCATTTTCGCCAGGGCGCCGCCGCTTTTCGTGAGCACCACGCCGCTACGCACCTTCACTACACGAATACCCAATTCTAAAGCTTCGTCTGCGGCCTTTTCCCAGGTGGCACAGAGCGATGGAAGGAATCCTTCCCCCTCGGAATCCTGTTCAGAAATGGGCTCGCCGTTGTGGGGCCCGTAATAACCGATAGCCGATGCATTCACGAGTGTTTTGGGTTTCATGGCGCAATCCACCATGGCCGCCACTAGGCGGGACGTAAGGCCCACGCGGCTTTCCACCAATTCGCGCTTGTAGGTTTTATTCCACCGCTTCCTTGCTATGCTCGCGCCAGCCAGATTGATGACCGCATCCGCGTCCTCCAAAACAGGAGGCAGATCGTCGTAGCCGTGGACCGCAGCTCCTGCTGGGAGCGACACCCGCGAAGGCTCCCGGGTCAGCACGGTGACTTGAGTCCCAAGACCCACCAATGCCTCGACGAGTCGGCGTCCCACAAGACCCGATCCACCAGCTACGACCACTTTTTTGAACGAGTTATCCGACATGTGCGATTCCATTGTTGTCCATAATATTTATTGAACAATTATATACCAGGTTTTTCTGAAATTCCATTCGATTCGCACGCACCCGAACAGCAGGGTGGTAGTAGCACCTTTCATGCGAGATATATTACTTCTATTAGTAAGCTGTCTATTATCTTATTTTATTGTATTTTCTTCTACGCCTATTTCAAATCAGAACGACAGACGGCACCCTTAACTATCCATGCACGCTGGCAGTGCCGCCGTACTGTTTTCAGCGGCCTGAATCCCCACCTACCGAGGCCAGGACAAGATGGATGGGCGACGTGAGCGGCCGGCCATGCTCCAGGCTTCCCGACCATGGTTTGTAGCCTTCCTTCTTCACCACCAGCTGCTGGTGCCGCGAAACACCCGGGAGTTCAAGGCCATAGAGCGGCGTCTGCCCCTTGGGTGCGCCATCCACGTAAACCTCAGCATTGCGCGGTTCGCTCAGCACGTAGGTGTAGTCCTTCCAGAGTTGCAATGTCACCTTCGGGGGGTTGTCGTTGGGAACGAGCTTCACCGTCTCGCGATTGTGGAAGGGCAGGTCCAGGATGAGTTCCTGGGCATTGGCCTTCACCTCAGCCGTGAGTTCAGTGCGGCCCAAAACCCGCCCATCCACCCGCACTTCGGCACCCGGAGGAAAGGACTCGACGTGGAGGCTCCGGGTGGCTCCGGCATTGTGCCAAGCCCAGCCTCCCAGAGCCAGAACCAGCAGGCCCGCCGCAATGGCCCAATTGGTGAAAGAGGCTGGAAGGTCCATTGAAGGAGTGTGGGTCTCCACCACGGGTTCCGGGGGAGTGTAGCGGTAGCCTGGAACCGATCCAGCCTTCCGCTTGGCCGATGTATCCTCGGCCCGGGCAGCGCTTGCTGCGCGCATGAGGCTCTGGGGTGGAATGATGGCCGAATGCGATTCCTCGGGTTCTTGCCTGGCCGCACGGCGATCGGCCTGGCCTACGGACGCCAGAGCATCTTCGGTCGGGACGTCCTCCTGGGCCATGCCGCTGCTGGGTTCCTTCGGCATCAGCAGCTTGCCCGATGATTCCTGCTGAGGCTTCATGGGAGCATTGAAAGGCTGGGAGTCGCCAAACGGGTTCGAAGCAAAGATCTGATCCACGGTCATGGTGGATTTTTCGTCTCCCTGAGCGCTGGTGGAAGCTGGCACCCCAATGGCGGCGATTTCCGCCTGCAGCGCCGGCCCGACGCGTGCCGCCGCGGCAAGATCCACCAGGAATCCCCGCGTGTCTGAATAACGAAGGGATGGGTTGAGGTCCAAAGCCCTGCGCAGGACCTTGGCAAGCTTCGGGTCCATACCTTCTGGAATCACCGGCGGTTCATGGACGATGTGGTACAGAATGGCGCCCAGCGTATCCCCCGGATGGGGCATGCGCCCTCCGGAGAACATTTCGAAAGCGGTCACCGCCAGCGCATAGCGGTCCGTAGCCGGTGTGGCCTCGGCTCCTTTGAGCAGTTCCGGTGCCGTGTAAGACGGCGTTCCAACGATCATGCCCACGGTGGTGAGCTTGGACTTGTCGCCTTTGGCGATGCCGAAATCCATGAGCTTCAGGCGGCCATCGTTGCTCACCAGGATGTTTTCGGGTTTCACATCCCGATGCACCACGCCCGCGCCTTCGGCCGCCACCAGCGCCTTGGCGCATTGCAGAAGCAGCCGCAAGGCGTCTTCGGCGTCCAGGGAGTCTCCACGGATCAGTGCTCCCAGACTTTTGCCCTCGATGAATTCCATGGCCAGGAAAGGGCCGATGGCCGGGTCTTCGCCGACATCGTAGATGGTGATGATGTTCGGATCGTTCAGCCGCGCGGAAATCTCAGCCTCGCGCTGGAAGCGGATCAGGGCGCCCTGCTGCTGGTCTCCGGTCTCCTTCACCACCTTGATGGCCAGCCTCCGTTTCAGCAGCGGATCCTGCGCCAGATACACTGCGCCCATGGCGCCTTGCCCCAGGAGTTCGAGGACCTTGTATCTACCGATGGATTCGGGATTCGGGGACATCCGGTGCTCTTAGGAAAAGGGCTGGCTTGGGAGTGGTTTTTGGGGGTGGATCGACTTCAAAGCATAACCGTGGTTGCAACTCTATCTCAAGATACGCTGGAATAACTGGCCACGGGTTGTATTATTCCTTTGTCAACCATAGTCCAATCCCCGAAATCCACAACCAAGGAGCACGTATGTCCGACTTGACAAGGGACGATTTCATTCAAGCGCTGAAGGATAAGAAGAAGACCTTCGAGCATATGGACTTCGAGAACATGGACCTACGGGGCATCGACCTGCAGGGCATCAACTTCACCGGCTCGAACCTATCCTTCGTGAACTTCAACGGCAATCGCCTTACAGAGGCCAATCTGACCCGAGCCGATCTGAGTGAATCAGAGCTTTCGAACTGCAAACTCATGAGCGCCAATCTGGAGGGCGCCATCCTGCGCAAGGCAGATTTGACCGAGGCGAACCTCACGGGCGCGCGTCTCCAGCGCGCGGACCTGCGGGGAGCCGACCTGTCGCGTGCCATCTGTGCCGAAGCCGATTTGCGTGGCGCGGACCTCACCCGCGCCAAACTCTCCGTGGTGGATTTCCGGCTGGCCAACCTGGGCCGGGCGAACCTTACTGGCGCCATGCTGCGTGGGGCCCTCATGCGCGGCGCCGATCTTCGCGAGGCGATCTTGGATGGGGCGACAGGGCTGGAGCAGCAGGTTTCCCCATCCCAGACCATCCAGGCCCCGCTACCCAAGGCGAAGGATTCCCAACGCATCTCCACGGGCTCTCCGTCCAAGGGTGGCATCACGTCCCCCGGTTTCGCTCCGCCTGCAGCTCCAGGCCGCACACAGGCTATGACGCCAGGACGCACCCAGACCATGACGCCAGGCCGCACCCAGACCATGCCCCAGCCCTCGGCGCCGGCTGGAATCCTCGCACGCCCCGCCGGTCAGCCAGCTCCACCACGCGGGGCGCCCAAAGCCAAGAAATACCATCCGCCCCTTCGCCAGATTCCGGCGCTCATCTTCACTTCGTCCGGTTGGATCCGAGGTCAATTCCATGTGCCGGTGATGCACGGCTTCCTGGATTTCCTGAACCGCATGGGCGAGCTTTTGAAGCTCACGGACGTCACTTTGCCCCACCTCAAGCGGGAGCTGGCCTTCTTCGGGTTGCGCCGTGATTCGGCCATCATGATCATTCCCGATTGCGATGAGGATTTCCTGAGCCTGCCCACGATCACGGGCAATGCTGAGACGCACCAGACTTCCTTCCTGATGGCCACTGGCAGTGTCAGCGGCAACATGACCATCGAGGCTGACATCCGCGTCTCGGATTATCTCGGCCAGGGCAAATGGGTGGTGTTGCGGGATTGCGAAGTGGGTTCCCACGGTGGACCGGGCGGCCGCAGCAAGGTCGCTTCCTTCCCGATACTCGTGCTCAACACTTCATGCGTGATCGGGACATCGGACGAAAGCCTGGTCAGCTACGAATAGCGACTTTCTGGTTCTGGGCCGCCCCAGAGGCGATCCGGATGGTTACCGCAATCTTGGTGGATGTGGGGAGTCCGCCGCCCTGGAGCCTCTCCGAAGATGAAGCAGGAATTCCCGGTTCCCCTCGGCGCCCCGGATGGGGCTTTCCATGAGGCCCTGTGGGCCGAGTTCGGATGCTGCGAAAAAGGTCCAGATCTCTTTGCAGACCCGTTCATGCACCTGCAGGTCCCGAACAATGCCGCCTTCACCCACATCGCTGCGGCCTGCCTCGAACTGCGGCTTCACCAACAGGATGGCCTCCGCTTTTTCCGTGAGGCTCGGCAGCAGGGGGAGAATTGTCAGCCGCAGGGAAATGAAACTCAGATCTGCCACCAGCAAAGAGCAGCGCTCTGAAATGCGGGCTGGATCCCAATTCCGCAGATTGCATTGTTCGATGCTGATCACGCGGGCATCGCTCCGCAGTTTCCAATGGAGCTGGTTGGTGCCCACATCCACGGCATAGACCTTCTCTGCGCCATGCTGAAGCAGGCAATCGGTGAAGCCTCCAGTGGAAGCACCGGCATCGAAACATATCCTGTTGGCCGGATCCACGTGAAAGGCCTCCAATCCGCCTTCAAGCTTCAGCCCCCCGCGGCTGACGAAGGGCAGCGCTTCACCCCGCATCCGGATGTTGGCGGCCTCATCCACAGCCGTGCCTGCCTTGGTGGCAGGCCGGTCTTCCACGAGCACGTCTCCCGCCAAGATGCGCGCCTGGGCCAGGGTGCGGGTCTCCACAAGGCCGCGCTGGACCAACAGCACATCTAACCGGATTTTCATCAGAAGCGCGCCTTCAAGCGGCTCGTCTCCCGGATCTGGATGCCCATGGAGGCGCCCCCCAGCACAGCCGTATTGTGAAGTTCGCCAGACACCACCAGGGAAGCGCCAAGCGCCGGCAGCGGGTCCTTGGTGGTCACCCAAAGTTCTCCAGTCCCGTCCTTGATTTTGTAGAACTTGGTCCCCACAAAGGGGAGTTGATTGGAGTCCACCACTTTTCCTTTCACTCTCACTGACCTGCCCTCGAGGCTGGGGGCATTCTGCCGCACTTCGCCGATGGGCCTAGTGCCGAAGGGGATCAGGCCACAGCCAGCGAAAAAGGCAATTGCCACCAAGCCCAACAGAATTGGTTTAATTTTTTGGTAGCTCATGCTTTTCCTTTTTTCTGCCGGTTCTGCCGGGCTATCTCAAGGCGATATGCCGCCACATTCCGGTTGTGCTCGGATAGGGTGCGCGCGAACCGATGGCCGCCCGTTCCAGTGGCGACGAAATACAGTTCGGTGCCCGGTGACGGATGTTTCGCGGCCTCGATGGCGGCGGGACTGGGGATGGCGATGGGCGCCGGTGGCAGTCCAGCCACGGTGTACGTATTGAAGGGGTGCAGGCGTGCGATGTCTTCATGCAAGGGCGCGGTGAAACGCAGATCGCCGCTGAGCCAGCGGGCGTACAGGCTTGTGGGGTCGCATTGAAGCCTCATGCCGATGCGCAGGCGCCGCGCGTAGACACCCGCAATGATAGGCAATTCTTCGGGGAGATTGGTCTCTTTTTCCGCAAGGCTCGCCAAGATGAGCGTCTCGTAGGGCGGCAGCGGACCATCCTCCAATTTTGGACGCACCGAGCGGTGGAAGGCTTCCACCATCGCCAGAAAGATCTCTTCGGGTTCCATGGCGTGATGGATGCGGTAGGTGGCAGGCGCCACCAGCCCTTCAAGACTGGGAGCATCGGGGAACCCTGCTGTGGCAGCCAGATTCGGGCTCTTCCAAAGGTTCCAGAAAACGTCTTCGGGAACGAATTCCTTCAACCGCGATTGCACGGTCCATGCATGGGCGGCGTAAGGAATGACGATGTTGGTGAAGTGGATCTCGCCGCGCCGCAGCTTGCCTGCCACCTCCGACAGGCTGGCCTGGGAATTGAACGTGTACTCGCCGCGGATGAGCTGCAGCTGTCTCGCCCGCGCCCAAAGCTTGAATAGCGAGGCGGAACGGATGACGCCTTCCCTTTCCATTTGGTCCGCGATCTGGTCCACGGTGGCGCCCTTCTTGATGAGCACCGTGCCTTGCATCATCAACGGCCCGCTGCGCTTCCAGCTCCACAGCGTCCAAAGTGGCGGCAGCGCCAGCAGAACCGTCGCAATGAGCAATCGTTTGGACGTGCGGTGTCGAGCCATCACTTGAGGTTATGAGCTATGAGGCGCTGAGGCTATGAGGTTTAGCCACCACAACTGCGACCGGCGGCTTCATCTCTGGTCTGCCGATGGTTCTGGTTCCAACCGGATGGGCTCACGCTGCAGCCGCAGCGGATCCAGCTTGATGGTCTTGGAAATGAAACCATTCATCCGCAACTCCAGGTTGTGTTCTCCTTTTCCTGGAACTCGTTTCAGGTTCGCTGGACTGTTTCCCATCGGTTTGCCGTCCAACCAAATTTCGGCCCCCGGTGGTTCGGTTTCCACCTTCAAATCGTAAGGCGCCAACTCCATGACCAGACTCACGAAACCGTCTTGGGGTGTGAGCTGGCGATCCACAGTCCGGTAGTGCCTTTTCGCGACTCGCAAGCGACGGCCCGGTTCGGAAAGGGTGATGCGGTCCAATGGCGCCTGGCCCAGATATACTCCGTCCACGTAGACCGAAGCTCCGGCCGGTTCCGTATGGATGGTGATCTCCTCCAGCCCCGTAGGCGAGGCCAGCCATAGATTCAAACCGATGCCGAGCGCCAGCAGCACTGCCAGTCCACCCCCTACCCATTTGACCCATGGAATGTACGACCGGACTGGCGTGACGATTGGAATATGCGAGCGCGAAGAGGGCCGCGCGGGGGTCGAGTCAGCCATGGGCTGTTCCACACCGCAGGCAAGATAAAGATCCCTGATGAACTCATCCAGATCTGCGTAGCGGTTTCGAGGGTCATGCGCCAAGGCCTTTTCGAAGGCGATTTGAAGTTTTATGGGGACATCCATGGGAAATTCCACGATGCCCGAGCGGATCTGCTCCAACGTTTCCCTTGTGCCTGCTCCCCTGAAGGGAAGTTGCCTCAACAGGGTCTGGAAGGCCGTCACTGCAAAAGCAAAGTCATCGGTCTGGGGAGAGGATCCCTGCCCTTCCAGCAGTTCCGGAGCGGTGTAGGAAGGCGTGCCGATGAGTGCGCCGAATTGCGTCAGCCCATCTTGCTGATGGCTTTCCTGATCCAGATTTCCTTCCCCATCAGCGGGTTTGCTTTCCTGGTCCCCGTGGCTGGTCAGGATTTCCAGGTGCGGCTCATCGCTATTCAAGGCACCCGCGGCGGAGAGCAACCCCCAGGCGGTAGCGTATTTGTCGGTCAATAATTCAGCTTCGGGCGGAGACTCAGGAGCCTCGACGTCTGGATTGATATGCTTGGGAGCTTCCAGGGAGTTGGAGGGATTCACCTGCGCGTTAAGCTCGCTCCCCAGAACCTTGGCCACGCCAAAATCTATGAGCTTGGCTTGGCCATCGCGGCTGACGAGGATGTTGGCGGGCTTCACATCCCGGTGGATGATGCCCCCTTCATGGGCGCAGCGGAGGCCTTTTGCGATCTGGCGCAGCCAATCCAGTTTTTCAGAAGTGGTCGCCGAGCCCTCTTTGAGAATCTCCGCGAGTTCACGGCCGTCCACATACTCCATGACCATGTAGGGGCCGTGATTGATGTCGTGGCCCACATCGTAAATGGCGACAATGTTTGTATGTCTGATACGCGCCCCCAGCGCGGCTTCTCGGCGGAAACGGGCCAGGATCACTTCATTTTCAAGCATGTTGTCGCGCTTGATGAGTTTGACCGCCACTTTCATGCCAAGGCCGGGATCATCGGCCAGGTACACGCGACCCATGGCGCCCTGCCCCAGTGTTCCCACGACACGGTACCGCCCGATGGATTCCGTATGCCCTGTTGCCATGGATTCATTGCGGACGCGAATGCTGAAAAAATCAACCAGGAATGCGAGCCAATCTCAGGCATGCTGGAGGCATGGAAACCAAACCGATCGTCAGCATCGTCATGGGAAGCAGGTCTGATTGGGAAACCATGCGGCCAGCGGCGGACTGCCTGGAAGCATTGCAGGTTCCCTTCGAAGCCCTGGTCATGAGCGCTCACCGCACACCGGACAAGGTCTTCCAGTACTGCGTGGATGCCGAAAAGAACGGCTTGCGGGTGATCATCGCCGGAGCCGGCGGTGCTGCGGCTTTGGCGGGCATGATGGCTGCGAAAACACATCTCCCTGTATTGGGGGTTCCCATGCCCACCAAGGCGCTCAACGGCCTGGATTCGCTGCTTTCCATCGTCCAGATGCCAGCAGGAATCCCGGTCGGCGCGCTCGCCATCGGCAAACCTGGCGCCACCAACGCGGCGCTACTGGCCGCCAGCATCCTAGCGCTCAACGATGCCACGTTGCGGGGCAGGCTGCTCGCCTACCGCGAAGCCCAAACTCAGGCCGTGCTGGCGAACGACAGGCTTTCCTGAGCGGCTTATAAACTTCCTTCCGCCATCCTGGCGCGTAGGATCTCCAGGGTCTGGCGCAGCGCATTGGCGTAGTTGAACAGTACCTCGTCACCACGTTGTTTTTCTTCTTCGGTGCTCGGCCACACCGCCATGAAATTCAGCGCGATGGTGTAAGTCAGGAGGAGACCCATCGGTCCTTCGCTAAGGGTGTTCATGATCCAGCCGCTCTCTTCACCCTCCACACGGTCGAAGCGGATTTGCACCGGCGGCGTAAAAGTCAGGATCTCGCGAAAGGTCTGTCCGCGCACCACCACTTCCCGTAGGAAGCCATCGTCCAGGCGCTCCACCACCTGGCAGGACTCCATACCGGGCACGAAGGGCACTGGATCCTCGGCCTTGAGTTCCAGCCCGCGCCAAAGCTTCTCCAACGTGAGCGCCGGCTTCACACCCGGAGGATTCACTTCCATGGATATGGAGACTGCGTACATAAGCTCTCCTGGATGAGCTGGGATTTGAGACTAGATGTGGTTACGCCATCCTACCCTGGCCATGTGATTCCATTCGAAAAAGAGGGGTCCTCCCATCGCTCTTTCACCCGCATGTCTTTGCATGTATCGCCATCACAGCGTGCAGCAACTCTATGGCTTCGGCCCGAGGCCTTTGGAAGGCATTGCGGCCCATGATGCTGCCGAAAGCCCCTCCCGCTGCGATCTCCGCCACTTCCGCCAGTACTTCCTCGGTGCCTTTGGCTTCGCCGCCGCTGAAGATCACGATGCGGCGCCCATGGAAGGCGCTGCGGATAACCTCGCGCACGCGGTCCGCAAGGGTTTCGATGGGGATCCCTGCCTTCTCGAAAGCCGCAGCGGCCTCTTTCACTTCCAGATGTTTTTTCGGCGGCTTGATCTTGATGATGTGCGCGCCCAGCTGGGCGGCGATCTGCGCGGCGTAGCCCGCCACATCCACGGCGGTTTCGCCGTCCTTGCTGAGCCCGGCGCCCCGCGGATAGGACCACACCACGCTCGGCAGGCCCACGGCCTTGGCCTCCAGGATCAGCTCCCGCAGGGTTTCGTACTGGATGTTGCGGTCGCCGCTGCCGGGATAGATGGTGTAGCCGATGGCGGTGCAGCCCAGCCGCAGGGCGTCTTCCACAGAACCCGTGACGGCGCTGCAAGGCTCGATGCCTTTGGAGAGCGAATCGGAATTGTTGAGCTTGAGGATGAGAGGGATCTCGCCCGCGTAATCCGAGGCGATGTGTTCGATGAAACCGAGCGGCGCCGCGTAGGCGTTGCAGCCCGCCTCGATCGCCAATTCCACGTGGTAGCGAGGGTCGTAGCCTGGCGCATTCGGAGCAAAGGAACGCGCGGGACCATGCTCGAATCCCTGGTCCACCGGCAGGATCACGAACTTGCCCGTGCCCGCCAGCCGCCCATGGTTCATGAGCCGCGCCAAGTTCGCTTTCACGCCGGGATTCTCCGACGAATACCAGGAAAGGATTTCCTTCACACGGGCCGTGGCCATGGCGCACTCCTGAAAGTAGAGATGAATCGGTTTATCAGACTACCAAGCCGTGGATCGCGCAAGGATCCGCTCCATCGCCCACCTCCTGGCCGTAATCATCCCCTCCAACCACGAAGCCGATTTGCCATTTGGCACAAAGAAATGATTCCCATATTGAAATGCTTGGCTTTGCAAATATCGAGGCGGCTGACTGTTCACAAATCAGGGCATCGGCTCGGCAGGGCCTTTATCCTGCTCTCGACTTCAGGGTGCTCCCATGAACAAGTACATTTCAAGGATCCTCCTCCTATCGGCTTCAGTGATCCAGCCCTTGTTCGGGCAGGACGGTTTCATCGACAAGACCGGGAAGGTCGTGATCGAAGCGCGCTATTCAGATGCGCTCTCTTTCTCGGAGGGCCTCGCACCCGTGCGCGTGGGTGCGAAATGCGGCTACATCGACCGCGACGGCAAGGAGAAGATTCCTCTGCAATTTGACAACGCCAGGCAGTTCCGGGAGGGAAGAGCCGCGGTCAGACAGGGCGAAAAATGGGGATTCATCGACAAGGAAGGGAAATGGGTCGTGGAACCCATCTACGTCCAGGTGTCGAACTTTTCGGAAGGACTCGCAGCGGTGGCGATCCCGCTTGTCTTGCAGAGGGACCATCAGAGCGCCGAAACCAAGCCGAAGGAGCTCCGCTCTGGGGTCCGGTTATATCTCAGCACCAGGGATGCAGGAAATGCCACCGGTGGGTGGGGCTATATCAATACCAATGGGAAGATCGTCATTTCCCACCAGTTTTTTTCTGTCCGTGATTTTTCCGATGGGCGGGCGCTGGTGCGCCGAAGGGGGGGACGGGAGATCATCCTGAGCATCGCCGAAGTTGCGCCGGCCAAAATTTCCGAGCTTGCCGACTATTTCTGGGAACACTTCGAAATCAGTGACGACATCGCCTGGGAAGCCGCAGGTTACATCGACAAGACAGGCACGATGGTGCTTCCTCCCAAATATTCTTTTGCGATGCCCTTCCGCGAAGGGCTCGCTTATGTGAACGAATTATTCCCCTTCTCAAAACAAAAGGCCGGCTTGAAGGGGTACATCGACACCACAGGGAAGGCGGTCCTCCAACTACATCGGGAGTCCCTGCTCCCTGGAGGAGCCTACATGACTGCCATCTTCGAGTCACTCCCGACGCAGAACCAGATCATGGGCTCTTTCCACAAGGAATCGGTAAACAAGTGGGGTGTGGCTGAACCTTTCGCAAGCGAACCAAATCCGATGGAGTATCAGGAAGGACTGGCTTTGGTAGATTCCACCGCCGGCGGTTTCATCCACACGCCGAAGTGGAACTACGTAGACACCAGCGGCAAGGTGGCCTCGGAAAACGTCGGCCAGTTCTCCTCCAGGTTCCGCGAAGGTTTCGCCGCCGTGCGGAAGGGCGGTCCCTTTGGCGGGAAGACCGGGTACCTCGGCCGGACCGGAAAGTTGGTGATCCCTTACCAATACAAAGGTGGCGGAGACTTCTCCGAAGGACTCGCGCCCGTCCTGATCGACAAAACCTGGGGCTACATCGATCCCACGGGGAAAGTGGCCATCGAACCACGGTTCAAGGGGGCCTACTCGTTCAGAGAGGGGCTTGCGAAGGTGACGCTCGCTAAATGACTGCGTCAGCACAAAAACTTGGAGTGGAGCAATCGCAAGACAGAAGGCCCAAGGGAGGTTGACATGCTTCGAATTTTATTGACCGGAGCCCTTCTCGTGGTGCATTCGATGGCGTCCAGGCCGACATCCCCAGAGATGTCGACCACGCCAAATCCCTCCCAGAGCGGATCGACAGCGGTTGAGGGGAAGGTCTCGATCGGAGACCGGATTCTTGACGACACGACGCTCTTCTCCACCCAGTTCGCGTTAGCCGTCCGGGCCACTTCGGCGGGAAAAGGAAGGACCGTTCCGAAACCCTGCCCGCCGATCGCCAAGGTCAGGGAGAAATACGGAAAGTCCGAGAGTGTCGCGCTGGAGACCGTCGTGGTGGAGGATGGGCCGACGGTGATGCTGGCCATCCACCGCTACGGCAACTTGGGCCTCGGTGTGGCGAACGGCCTCGTCATGGCGGTTCGCATGAACAACCTCGGTGCCATGGGAATGGACCGGGCAGTTACTACTTCGCCTGAAACGCAAACACCCCTTTCCGGTAAAACTTCTGAACCTCGGGAAGTGAAAGTGGATCCCCAACATTTTCTCCTTATGGGGACCGCGCTTCACGAAGACGGTTCCCCGTGCGAAGGATTGGAGGTGGTGCTCTTTTCGTACGATAAGACAAGCGGAAAAAGCCGGGTCGGCTATGGACTGAATCCTGGGACGGGACACGTGGAACTGGGAAATCCCAACGCGAAAACGGATGCCGCAGGCCGGTTTGTGATCAAGGTCAATCGTGGGTATCTCAACAAGGACAAGGAAGAAACAGAATTCCGCATCGGCTACCTCAGGGCCACCCGCAGACAGGCGGAGATGGTTGAAATGGGTAAAAGGGGGAGCAAAGAACCTCTGGCGCTCAAAATCAGGAAAGATGTTGAGAAGCTGGAGCTGAGCGAAATCTGGTGAGTCTTGCCATACATAAACTCTGCGCGAATGCCTCCGGATCCTCCCGGTCGCATGCCACAATCGCCCTAGCAATACCCTGCCATCCGGTCTACGAGACGTCCCATGAAAGTCAATCTGCATCGCCCGACATCTCGCTGAACAGGACGGCATCACCGGCGAAGATCTCGACAAAATCGAGATTGCCGGGCTGTTGCACGACATCGGCAAGCTCCGCATGCCGGAAACCATCATCGACAAGCCCGGTGAGCTGAGCGTCGAGGAGCGCGCCATCATGTCGCGCCATAGCTATGACACCGGCCACATTCTCAAGCACGTGTTTCCCGGCGAGCAGATCGCCGACTGGGCGAGCATGCACCACGAAAATCTGCTCGGCACCGGGTATCCTTTCCATCATATGGCCCGGGCCATTCCGCACGAGGCGCAGCTGATCGCCATCGCCGACATCTTCCAGGCACTGTCCCAGGACCGCCCCTACCGCGGCCCGCTAGGGTGCATCCAAGTCGTCGAGGAGATCGAGGAACTCCAGGCGCTTGGAAGTGTCGACGGTGAAATGGTCGAACTGCTACGTGCAAACCTCGAGCATTGCTATTCGTTGGCCGTGGATTAGGGCCGGTTGCAGAAAGTGCTGGGCGTATCCAGGATATGGTTGTGCTTTCCTCAGGCTTTCAACTGTAAGAAAAAGGGGGTTCGGCGATGCGAACGAATCTGTCCATCCTGGTGTGCATGGTCCTTCTCGCGCCTCCAGGGATGGCCCAGGTGCAGAAAACCGCGGTTGCACCGCGGCAACTGGCCCCTCAGGCGCCGGCAGCCCAGGTGGTCCTCCGGCCGATCCCCTCGGATATGGCAAGGCGTTTTGCGGCATTCAAGCCCGCGTTGAAACCCTCTGCGAAAATCTGGGTCGAGCAGCAGGCGCTCCAGGAGGCGCAGAAACAGGTGCCAGATGCGGCAGTTCTCAAGACAATGATCCGCAACCGATTCCCGGCACTGGCAGCCAGCAACAGAAGTGCCAGCGGTATGAGTGTCGGCGATGGCGACATCGAGGCGATTGCCTTCATCGTCCTGATGCAGGCCATGAACGACATGGAACAGGATTTGAAGTCGATCGGGGCCCAGGTGCAAGCCATGAACAATGCAAAGCAGAAACTCCGCGACCTCATGTCGGGAATCAATGCCGCCAATGCGGGCAATTCCAGTGGCGCCAGCGCCCGGTGCCGAACCCCATTCTGTCTGTCGCTTCCATCGCAACTCAAGGAATTATCCGTATCAACCAGAGGACTCCAGCGTCCAGTGCAGCTCTTCGCTCCTGCAGACCCGACCTTCGCAAACCTGAGCGGGCTTCAGGGCCAGATGAAAGCAAGCCTTGATTCGTTGGGATCATTGTCTGCGGAGCTGGATAGACGCATCCGGCTCTACCAGGAACGGCACGCGAAGCTCCTCGAAATCCTTTCCACCATCATGAAAAAAACAAGCGACTCGCAGGCAGGCATCATTCAAAATTTGAAATAGTCCCAACATCTTCTGCAAATGATCGATCCCCCATGGGACCACTCTGGCGTCCAGCCAATCGCCAATATTAGTATTGATTTCTTTAGCTTTGTAAATTTGAAACTGCCGTATTGCGCACGGATTAATATATTGGCCTGACACAGTCCCAATCATGCTTCGACCCAAGTGCGTTCCCATGAACCGCTTCATCACTCCATTCAACCTTGAGGGCCCTGAAACCTGCATGGATCAACTGTCAAACCAAGGAGTCCCGATGAGGCGCATCACCCTTCTCTCCCTTTCTCTCCTCGCCCTCGGCTGCAACCGCAGCGCCGCGGAACGTGTCAACGACTTTGAGACAGAAAGCGGCCTGAGTTAAGACTCCGACCCATCCTCCTGCGGACCGAGCTCGGGCGCGGATTTCCTATGGAAAGCTGGGGCCCTCCCGTGGAAAACAGCCAACTGCTCTGTTTCC
>JANYJQ010000045.1 GCA_025358435.1 Holophagaceae bacterium | reverse complement strand
GCTCTCCTCGGCTTCGGGCCAGACCCGCTCCAGGAGCTGGACCCTTGAAAACACTTGTTCCGGATGGGCCAATAAAGTCTTCAGCAGCCTGAATTCGTAGCGCGTGAGCTCCAGTGCCTTGCCGCGGAACTCGATGCGGTGCCGTTCCTCGTCCACCCGGAAGGCCGTGGAGGAGGCCTGCGTGTTGGCGCGGTCCAGCCGTCTCAGGATCACGCGCACCCGGGCCACCAGCTCCCGCGGACTGAAGGGTTTCACCACGTAATCGTCAGCGCCGATCTCAAGCCCAACGATGCGGTCCACTTCTTCGGACCGCGCCGTGAGCATGATCACGGGGATGTCCGAGAAGGTCCGCAGGCGGCGGCAGACTTCGAAACCTGAGATATCAGGCAGCCCCACATCCAGGATGACCAGCTTGATCCGGCCTTCAGAAATCCGCGCCAGCGCTGCTTCTCCAAGGGTCTCATGGCAGGGATGGAACCCCTCGGTCTGCAGCGCATAGGCAATGGTGTCCGCGATTGCGGGTTCGTCCTCAACAATCAGGATGTTGGGATCCATCACTCCCTCGGGATTGCTTTGATTTGGAGACGGGGAACTTGCCTTTTTCATACTTCAGGAATATTGAGATCGCGGCAAATTTTCCGCGCCAGATAATCATCAATTTCCCGATGGCGTGGAATGGTAGACACCTTGCGTAGAGCATGGTTGATGAAAACGGAATGATTGCCGCCTTCTCTCAACAGTTCACAACCGTGGGCCAGCAAGTACCGCAGAAGGTCTGTCCGTTTCATGCGGTGATGCGCAAGGATTCTCGGATGACGATCTGGCCGCCCAGTTCTTCTTCGGCCAAAGCGCGGTTCGCTTCCATGACCATGGCCACCGCCTCCTGCAGATTTTCACGGGCTTCTTCAAGGGTGGCCCCCTGGGTGTTGGCTCCGGGTAGTTCCTCCACGAAGGCCAGGTAGCCTTCGGGCACTTGCTTGAACACGGCTGTGAATTGAATGCCCATTCCTACCTCCCCGCTAACGATAGACCACTTTCCCGCCGCCCTTGGTGAGCCGGCCCATGATCCAGGCCTGCTCGCCGGTGTTCCGCAGTTCGATCACGATCTTCTGGGCTTCGGTGTCGCTGGCGATCAGCACCATGCCCACGCCCAGGTTGAAGCTGCGCCGGGCATCACCGATGGGCAGTTTCGAGGCCTCGACGAGATGCCGGAAGAGCCCTGGAACTTCCCAGCTCTTCGTGTCGATCTCGGCGTCCAGGTGGCCCGGCAGCACGCGGGGGATGTTGTCGGTCAGGCCGCCGCCGGTGATGTGGGCCATGCCGCGGATCCGGCGGGCCTTCACGAAGGGCATGACCTGCTCGAGGTAACAGCGGTGCACCGCCAGCAGCGAGGCGCCGACGGTCTTTCCGGTGGCGGGGAGCAGGGAATCGACGCTGCGGCCTTCCACTTCGAAAAGCACCTTGCGGGCCAGGGAATAGCCGTTGGTGTGCAGGCCGCTGGAGGGCAGGCCGATGAGGGCATCGCCTGAGAACATCTCATCGAGCCGGGGCAGCAGATCGGAGGCATCCACCAGGCCCACGATGGTGCCCGCCACATCCACTTCGCCGGGTTCGTATACGCCGGGCATTTCCGCCATCTCGCCGCCGATGAGCGCGCAGCCCGTGGTCCGGCAGGCCTGGGCCATGCCCTTGATGATCTGTTCGATGATGTCCGGTTCGAGCTTCTGCGCGGCGACGTAATCCAGGAAGAACAGCGGCCGCGCGCCCTGCACCAGGATGTCGTTGATGCAGTGGTTCACCAGATCCTGGCCCACGGTGTCCCAGATGCCCGCGAGCCGCGCGACTTTCATCTTGGTGCCCACGCCATCCATGGAACTCACCAGGATGGGCCGGGCTTCTTCGAATTTCGCGGCGAAAAGCCCGCCGAACAGCCCCAGATCGCTCAGCACGCCGGGCGTCTTGGTGGCCTTCACATGGGACTTGATGCGGCGCAGGGCTTCATCCTGGCGGTTGATGTCCACGCCGGACGCGGCATAGGTCACTTCGCCAGGATTTGTTTTCGCGTCACTCATTTGAGTCCCCGGAACCTGATGGATTATTGATCTTATGAACTATGATTTTCGCATAGGATCCCCCCATGCCCCTCATCGAATCCCAAGCCGAAGACTCCATCCGCGCCCTGCTGGTCAGTTTCGGACTGGATCCAGATGCGCTGGAACTGGCGGACACGCCAAGGCGCGTAAGGGAGTTCTGGGCGGAGCGCACCGCGGGCTACGACGTGGATCTGGCGGCAGAATTGAAGGCCTTGCCCGGAGAGCTGGCGCCGGTTCCCGTCGTCCTGTCGCGCATCCCGTTCGTGTCCACCTGCGAGCACCACCTGGCGCCTTTCCAGGGCCTGGCCACGGTGGGCTACGCGCCGGGGCAGGGCGGCACCGTGGGTCTCAGCAAGCTCGTGCGCGTGGTGCAGGCCTTCGCGTGGCGCCTGCAGGTGCAGGAGCGCATGACGCGGCAGATCTTCGACGCGCTGGAAACGTATCTCAAGCCCGTGGCCTGGGGCGTGAAGCTGGTGGCCGAGCACACCTGTATGAGCCATCGCGGCGTCAGGACCCCCGAAGTCCCCGTGACCACCCTGCTGCTGGGCGGCGCCTGGCAGTCGGATCCACCAGGGGAATTTCGGTAAAAAAGATCTCGATCCACCGATTCCGCGGATTACGCGGATTATTCAAAAGAAGATCACCGTATCCGGCCGAAGCCAGAGGCGGGTGGGCAAGTGCGATGGACCAAGGTTGGTTGCCTCCCTGGCGAAGCAACATCGCGAATGAATCCGCACGCAAAGTTGGGCACGATTCCAGACCCCGATTTTAGAATCTGTGGAATCTGTGGATAAACCGTATCCGTCCATCCCGCCCTAGATCTGGTCCAGCGGGCTCGGCACGCCTTTGCCTCCGCGGTTCAGCACGTGGGTGTAGATCATCGTCGTCTCGACTTCTTTGTGGCCAAGCAGCTCCTGCACCGTGCGGATGTCGTGGCCCGCCGCGAGCAGGTGCGTGGCGAAGGAATGGCGCAGCACGTGCGGGCTGATGGGCTTGATGGACTCGCCGGCCCGGGCCGCGTGCCGCATGGCCTTCTGCACGCTTTCAGGGTGGAGGTGTTGGCGGCGGACGATGCCGGAGCGCGGGTCCGTGGAGCGCAGGCTCGAGGGAAACACCCATTGCCAGCCCCAGGCCCGGGACGCAGCCTTGAATTTCTGCTCCAGCGCGTCCGGCAAGTACACCTCGCCGAAGCCCTCGGCGAGATCCTTCTCATGCAGGGCCCGCACCCTGTCCAGGTGCGCGCGGAGCGGCTCCACCAGCCGGTCCGGAAGCATGGTGACGCGGTCCTTGCCGCCCTTGCCATCGCGCACGACGATCTCGCGCCGCTCGAAATCCAGGTCTTTCACACGCAGTCGCAAGCCTTCCAGCAACCGCATCCCCGTGCCGTAGAGAAGCCGTGCCACCAGCGCCATGACGCCTTCCATCTGGTCCAGCAGGACGCGCACCTCCCCCGGCGTGAGCACCACCGGAAGCCGGGGGCTGGATTTGGCGTGGACCACTTCGGACAGCCAAGGCAGTTCGACGTGCAGCAGATTCCGATACAGGAAGAGCAGGGCGGCCTTGGCTTGATTCTGGGTGGACGGCGAAACGTGGCGGTCCACGGCCAGGTGGGTCAGGAAAGCCTGCACCTCGGGTGCCCCCATGTCCTTCGGGTGCCGCTTGCCGTGGAAGAGGATGAAGCGGCGCGCCCAATCGAAATAGGCATCCTCGGTCCGCAGGCTGTAATGCCGGACCCGGAGGCTTGCCCTCAGTTGGTCGAGGAATTTGGGGGGCCGGGATTCCGCCTCCTCCATCCGCTTTCCACCGGTCTGCCTATTTCCCTCAAGCATGGGTTTCGCTCCGCGCCCCTCAGTTCGCCTATTGCGGTAAACTCCGGACGGCACCAAAAACCGGAAACAAAGGGTACAACACAATTTATCGCCTTTTTTTCGCCCGTCAAGGACCAGATTCAGTTCGCCTAATCCCCCCGCCACGAACCAAATTCCCCCCACCTACCACCTCTTCCCCCCCGAATTAGGCGAACTCGCCACCCCCATCCCCCCTCGTCCAATACAAAGTTAGGCGTTTTGTCAGCAGGATCTTTGGCAAAGTCCAAA
>JANYJQ010000009.1 GCA_025358435.1 Holophagaceae bacterium | reverse complement strand
TTCGTGGCCAAGAGTTCCCTGGTACAACGGGGCGAACTGAATGGCGTTTTCGTCGCCAAGGAGGGCAAAGCCGAATTGCGCTGGTTGTCCCTGGGCGAGCCGCAGGGTGACCGCATCCCTGTTCGTGCCGGACTGACCAAGGGCGAACAGGTGATTGATGCGCCCGGTGAACTACGAGATGGCCAGCCCGTGGCCATCGAGAAATGACCATGCCACAAACAACTCGTTTTTTATCCGTTTTTATCGGTGTCCATCGGTGTTCATCGGTGGCCAATAGTTCTTTTTCTTTTGAACCGTGGCCACTGAAACTGCAAAAAGAATTCGCCACCGATGGACACCGATAAAGAAAAAAATCGATGGCAGCTTCAGGCTCTACGAATCTTGCTCAACCACAGGTAAAACATCATGTCCAACCCTGATCCCAATAAGACAGACGCAAAGCTAGGCCTGGCGGGGCGACTCGCCAAGTCCTTCCTGCACAGCAAACTGACGCCACTCATCGTCGTAGCGTCCCTGATGCTGGGCCTGCTGGCGGTGGTGCTCACGCCCCGCGAAGAAGAACCCCAGATCATCGTGCCCATGGTGGATATCTACGTGCCCATGCCGGGCGCGAGCCCCAAGGAAATCGAAAGTCAGGTCACCACACCGCTGGAAAAGCGCCTCTGGGGCATCTCTGGGGTGGAATACCTCTACAGCACCAGCTTGCCCAACGTGGCCATGATCACGGTGCGCTTCAAGGTGAACGAGCCCCAGGAACCCAGCCTGGTGAAAATTCACCAGGAGCTGATGGCCAATCCCGACCTGCTGCCCAGCGGCGCCATGAAGCCCATCGTGCGCTTGCTCACCATCGACGACGTGCCCTTTTTGGGCCTCACCTTACACGGTCAGAACCAGACACCGGGACAGCTCCGCAGCCTGGGCGAAGCCTTGGCCCGGGAGCTGGGCACGGTGCCCAACACCGCCCAAGTGAAAGTGATCGGCGGGGCCAAGCGCATGGTGCGCATCGAACCCGATCCCGAAAAACTCCGCGCCCTGGGCATGAGCCTGGGTGAACTGCAGCCCGCCCTCCAGACCGCCGAAAGCCAGCTCCCGGCAGGTGCCCTGGTGGATCGCAACCAGCGCACGGTATTGGAAGCCTCGGGTTTCGTGTTGGAGGCCTCCGAGCTGAAGCGCCTTGTAGTGTCTGTCAAGAATGGCCGCCCAATCTATTTGGGCGATGTGGCCCGCGTGTCCGATGGCCCCGAACCCGAGCCGCCCATCGTGCTTTACGGTACCCAGCAGGGTGGGTTTGATTCGGCCGTGACCGTAACGCTTTCCAAACGCACGGGCAGCAACGCCACCGATCTGGCCGAGACCGTGCTGAGAAAAGTGGATGCCCTGCGCGGAAACCTGATTCCCGCCGAACTCAAGGTGACCGTGACACGCAACTACGGCGAAACCGCAGGCGATAAGAGCAACGAGCTCATCGAGCATCTCCTCATCGCCACTCTCAGCGTGGTGGCCCTCATCGGCTTGGCCATGGGCTGGCGCAGCGCGGTGGTGGTGGGCACCGCGGTACCGGTAACCCTGGCGCTCACCCTGCTCATTTCCTACCTCTTCGGGTACACCCTAAACCGCGTCACGCTCTTCAGCCTTATTTTCTCCATCGGCATCCTGGTGGACGACGCCATCGTGGTGGTGGAAAACATCCATCGGCATATTCATCTTCCAGGTCCGCCCCGCAGCTTTGCGAAGGTCGTGGTGGATGCGGTGGATGAAGTGGGCAACCCCACCATCCTGGCCACCTTCGCGGTGATTGCCGCCATTCTCCCTATGGCCTTTGTGCGCGGCCTCATGGGCCCCTACATGCGACCCATTCCCGTGGGCGCCAGCGTGGCCATGCTCTTCAGTCTGGTCATCGCCTTCGTCATCAGTCCCTGGGCCAGTCTCAAGATTTTCAAGCATGAAGCCCACCTTCCAGAAATCGATGCTAGCGGTCTGCATCCAGCCACCGAAGAGAACTCGGTTCCCGAACCCCTTCATGGCAAGGAAAACGAGAAAACCCTTGCCGATGAAACCGCGCCAGATTCCTGGAGCACGCGCCTCTACCGCCGCATCATGCATGCCCTGCTCTCCAGCGCCAAGGTTCGGTGGGCCTTCTTTGTGGGCGTGTTGGCCCTGCTGGGCGGCGCCATGGCCCTGGTGGGTGTGGGGGCCGTGAAAGTAAAAATGCTGCCCTTCGATAACAAATCGGAATTCATGGTGCAACTCGATCTGCCTGCAGGCACACCCCGGGAGAATGCCCTGGTCCTGGGCCAGACCATGGCCCGGCGCCTGCTGCAGGAACCGGTGGTCCGCGATGTCCAGGTGTATGCGGGAGAAGCGGCCCCCTTCACCTTCGTGGGCATGGTGCGCCATAGCTTTCTTCGCCAGGACGCCCAGATGGTGGATATCCAAGTGAACCTGGTGGGCAAGGGGGATCGCAAGGAACAAAGCCACGCCATCGCCGTGCGCCTGCGGCCTGAGTTAGTGAAGCTGGCAATGCCGGAAGGCACGCGCTTCAAGATCGTGGAAATTCCTCCTGGGCCGCCGGTCATGGATACCTTGGTGGCCGAGGTCTATGGCCCCACAGAAGCTGAACGCATTCGCTACGCGGGTGAAATCGAGAAGATTTTCCACAGCGTGAAGGGCGTGGTGGATGTGGATAGCACCCTCAATCCCACCAGCCCCAAAGTCAGCCTGGTGTTGGATCGCGAAAAAGCCGCCCTTCACGGCGTGGCGCCCGCCCATGTGATCCAGACCCTCTACATGGCAGGCAATGGCCACACGGCCGGCAGTTTCCATGTGCAGCGGGGTAGCACCCAGGTGCCCGTGATCATCCAACTGCCCAGCAGCCAGCGGCAGCACCTCGACCAGATGCTCCAGATGACCGTCCCTGGCGCGCGCGGATTGGTTCCCCT
>JANYJQ010000208.1 GCA_025358435.1 Holophagaceae bacterium | reverse complement strand
CTTGAAGTCATCCATGGAGCAGGCTTGAATGTGTCCCAGACCCTTCCATCCCTTGGAGTAATTGGCAAGGTATCCGGCACGGGCCGCGGCCTCGTCCTCGAACCCGAGCATCACCTTGTGCTCATCAAATTCCCCGGTTGTGGGGTCCACTTGGTGGACGATGTAGACGTCCTCGCTGTCCAGATCGGGGCCCACGAAACAATCCACGCCGTCGCCATCGGCGCCCCAGGCTCCTTTGATGAAGCCGTAGTGATGGGTGAGCGTGTTGGACCACCGCTTACCACCGGGTCCCACCCCACTCCGGGTGCTCCCGCGGGGGTTCTCAATGACGACTGGGATGCCCTGTAAAGTGATCCGTCCTTTTGGGTATGATCCGGCTTTCAGTTCTTCCTGGCTTGGGATGTGGTGGCCGCTCAGTTCGCTGGTAGCGGCCTGGTTCGCAGCCGTGTCGATGTCCGGCGTGGTGGCGAAGTCCCCCAGAATGGCCTTCCAGGGTTTGGGGCGGAGATCCGGGGTCCAGCCGACAATGCCGAGGTCCATGGTCTGGCTGGTGTCGGGATCAGTGAAGATTAGGGCTTCGGGCATCGTGGCCTCAGAAATACTTGCAAACTTTCCGGGAATCGTTCAGATTGGTGATTCAGGTCAAGTGCTCCTGCGGGGCGGAATATAGCCGGACCCAACCGCAAGTAGGCCCGTCCGAGGCTACCCCTTTGGCGGGCCATCACTTTGCCCCCCTGGGTTTGGCATTCAAGATCTGAATATCCACGGGATCAGCGGCGGTGGTTTCTTCTGGCCGTCCGGCTTGCATTTCGTATCCTGTGACGACCCATGCCGGAGTCTTCGTGTTGGGGATGCCTCGCTGTTCCCAGAATGGAGAAATGGTCACCTGGTGATTCCCGTGGGTAAGCCAAATTTGGGGCGCATGGACTCGCTTATTGTCCTTCCCTGGGGGTTCCCTGTGTGTTGTCCCGTGGACAATGGCTTCAGCCATGGCTTCTAGGCAGGCTTTCACATCCTGATCCTTCGCCTCGCGCGCGGCGATGATGTGCTGCATCCGCTCGAAGGTTAGGCCGATGCTGCCGAGGCGCATGTGCATGCTGGTGATGAACGGTGGCTTCCCGTTGCCGTCTCGCAGGACCCGGATGGCTTCCTGGGTTTGTTTGACGCGGCGTGTTTCGGTGGCCAGGTATTCGGCGTGGTCCACCCATCGAACGTAGGCTTTCACCGGGTGCAGCCCGCCATGCCCATCGTGGCTGAAATGGGCGATTGTCGTGATGGCGCGGAGTGCCTTTTCGATGGGCCTTGGATCAGGGGTGCTGGCGTTCCCTTCGCTCAGTCCCCCTTTGCTTTTCCCTCGCGTTCCTTCAGGTCCTTGGCGTAGCCCTGGACCCCATAGTTCTTTTCGAGCTTCCCTCCGGCCTTGGTCTTCTGGATCCAGTCTCGGAAGTGGGCGAGATGGGATTCCTTCCCGCCGGCGTTGACCCGCTTGGCCCGTTGCTCGGGTTTCTCTTCTTCGTCGTTTTTTTCCTGTTTTCCGACAGGGAGACCATCCATCATGTGACGACCAGCCCGTCCGAGGGATAATGCCTGTAGGTGGTGCTTATCAATCCCCTCGATGTTGGCGGCTTCGGCTAGGGTTGCATCCGTTTCAGGTGTCCGGTAATCGTGCCCGAGATATCCAAATTCCGCATTATCATCGTGATTCTCGATGGCGGCGATGTCCTGGGTCTTGTGGGGGCCTTTTTTGCCGGATTCCAGATCCGTCTTGTGGGCATTGGCGTGGTAGTTAGCCATGAATTCGTGGCCCAAGGCCGCGGTCTTGTGCATTCCAACTGTGTCGATTTGTTGGCCATCCTTATCTGCGATCTTGGCGGCGTCGGTATGGGCCTTATCGGCCAGATCGTGCAGTCGCATGGCCTCGTGATGGTTGGTCCCGCCCGATGCCTTGTGTGCGGCTTCACTGGCCTTGTGGGCTGCGGCGCGGGCATCGTCATAGGCGGCGACGTTTACGACCTTCCCGTTGACTGTCCGGGTGTGGGCGCTTACATGGGCCTTGGCGATGGGGCGGCCTGCTTTGGCTTCGTGGTATTCCATCGCTGACTTGTGGGCTTGAAATGCTCTGCCATGCGGAGCGTCATCGTCATCTTCGTCGGTGTGAAGTTCCATCTGGTATCCGGCTGCTTCTTTATGGGCTTGGGCGGCCTTGGCATGGGCCTCGGGGGTATCCTCGGCCACCGCCACATCGGTTGCACCAGCGGCATGATCGCTTGCCCAGTGGGGAGTGCCCTTGATCCGCGATGCATCCATGGCGTCCTTGGCATCCTTGACAACGGGACGATCACCCTGTTCCTTGGCCTGGGTATCCGGTTCCGCCTTTGGGGTATCCATGGCATGCATGTGGTACTGGCTGGCATCGGCATGGTGCCGCATCAGTTCCTCATGGTCGCCCTTGACCTCCATCGGAGCCTCATCGTGGGCGTCCTTGTGTGCGCGGTACGCGGCCATGTGTGCCTTTGCGGCGCCCACGTGGTGCTCGTGGGATCCTTCCCCTTCGTGCTTCATGGCGGTGTCGGAATGAGTGTGGGCGTTCCGGCTGGCGTCCATCGCGGCTTTACGGCTGTCTGTGTAGGCTGCGACCTGCGAGACTCGGCCTGTCTTGGTGACGCGGGTGTGGGCCCGCACGTCGGATTTCTCGATCGGCCTGGTTTCGCAACCATCGGCCATCGGGGCGTCATCGAGGTATTTGTCTGCCATCGCCTTCATGGCGATTCGCATCCCGGAGGCATCGGCCATCTCTGGGTCCATCTCTGGAGCCATGAATGGGCGCATATCCCTGAAGTTTGCGATTCCACTCTGGCCGGCCCCGGCCCCCATCGTGGCCTCGACTGCCTTGCGCAGTTGGTTCATGTCGCAGCCCGCCTTGGCCGCTTCGCGCCAGGACTTTCGGAATTCTCCGAAGGCCCCCAGTTCGGGGATGGCCTTGGCCAGATTGCGGACGTTCCGGCGCTCGGTTTGCATGGACCGAGCAGAGTTGAGGACGGTGGATACGATCGGATTGGACATGCTGGCTCCTATTTCTTCGGCTCTGTCTTGGGAATCATGGCCTTGTGCTCATCGGCGAGAGCGAGGTGCTGGTTCATAATTCTGGCGTGGGTGTGGAATCCGCCAGACTCGGTTTTGCTGGCCGTGCCGTGGGCATCTGCGGCCTTTCTGTGGGCTACTTCGGCCTTGGCGTGATTCCCCGCGAATGAATGAACCTGGGCATCCCTGGAGGCCCGTGCGGCATGGCGGGTTGCCATCGGTGCCCCCGGCTTGGACAGGCTCTCCGCATCCTCTCTTATTTTCTTGGACTTCCCGGCCAGCGCCCCATTTGCTGTCGGTCCCTGGTGGTCCAGGCTCGGGATCTTGTATCCCTTGCTTTCCGCTGCGGGCTTCACAGTGACTGGTTCATCGGCGGCCTTTGGCCCCTTGATTCCAGCTTTTTCCGCAACCTCGTCAGGGATCGGCCTGGCGTAGCGGGCGTAGTTGGTTCCTTCGGTGTTGGCGTAGAAATGGCGCCCCTTGAAGTCCTTGACGATGTGTTCCATGGGCGGGTTCCCGTCTTTCGAGTGGGGATGATTTGCGAACACGCTGCCGTTCCGCATGCCGGTATCCGTGGATGGAACCTCATGCACCCCATGAATTCCATGGAGATGTTTGAGCGCGGCAATCTCGGCATCGCTTCCCTTGATAGGTTCGCCCTCTCGTGCAGCCTCATCCCAGTCGGCTGGTTTCCGGGATGAACCCTTGTGGAGGATTTCCCTCATGTCACCGTGGGGGAAGTCTTCGTGGTGGCCCCAATTTTGGGCCTTGGCCTTGGTGAAGGCTTCGGGCTCTCCCTTGGCGGGATTCTCTGGCTCCCTCTCTCCCTTCATTCGGTGATGGGCGGCCTGGGACTTGTGCCGCGCATGGCGTTTCAGGCTTTCTGGAGTGCCTTCCGCAAAGGCGTCCTTTGCAGCCTTTTCGTGGGCCTTTTGGGCTGCGACGTGGGCGTCTTCTGTGCCAGATTCATCGGCCTTGCGGCTGGCCTCCCAGGCTTCAGATCGGGAATCTGCCGCTTCTGGTTTATTTGGCGGGTTCCCGCCCGCGCTGGCATTGTCGTGCTTCTCGTCATCCTTGGATGTAGCCTTATCCGCCATCGCTATGGCTGCTTCCTTGGTTTTGCCATGGCCCAGTATTGCGCCATCGATGCCTACCACATGGAGCGGGTTTCCTTTGGAGTCCCTTCCCTCGGTGTGATTCCACCCGTTGGGGAGACGTGTTCGGATTGGTTCAAAGTGCTCTTTTGGAGGGTTTCCACCTGCTGATGCGTTACCGTGGTCCTTCTGGCCCTGCCCTGCCGTGGGCTCTGGTTCGTGCATCTCGGGCGACCCCGATTTGTCCTGCTTCTTCAGTTCCTCGTGGATTGCCAGGGCCTGGTTCGGATCCTCAACGTGGAAGTGGTCATAGGCTCCGATGCGCCCGTGGTGGTTCGCGCCGGCGCGGCGCTTTGTGATCTCGATGCCGAGGTTCTTGGCTGCGCCCTGGATCGCGTCGGCATCTGCCGCATCGGTGGCCCGGAGGTAGTGCGTCCCGCTCTTATGCTTCCCGATGACCGTGCGTTCCGAAAGGGTGGCCGCACGCCCCTGGGGTCTGGTGTTGTCGTAGTCCTGGACATGGATTACCTTCCCGTTGATGGTCCGGTAGTGCCCCTTTACGTGGGCCTTCAGGAAGGTCCGGAAGACTTCGGGGAATCGTGACATGGCGCTCTCCTGCTCTGCCCCAGCGTGGTTTTCGGCCGCCCTGGGGGTGTCGTTACTTCACTAATACACCCCCACTTTCGGGCAATAGCTAGATAATTAAAGATTCGCGCCCATCACCGTTGGGCCATGGGCATGGAGGCTTTAATTCTCCCCGCGTACCTCGCCAGTGCTGGCGGGGCGGCGTTGCCTGTGCGCCTGGACTTCGATCGGTGCTTGCTCAAGGCCAACCCTACCGTTGAAAACGGGCAGCGGATCGTGTACCTGGAGGCATCCAACGAGTCCCGGGATCTGCAGGGGGAGCGTGTATTGCTCTCCGCCCTCGAGGCGTCGATCCCGTACTTCCTGCGCTACGGTCGCATCGATCTGGATCATGCCTCGGTGACCAATGAAATCCGCGGCGTCGGGGTCAACCCCTACGCTTTCGAGATCGGGCGCCCTCTCGAGGCGAAGGTCCACGACGGCTCGATCTGGGTTAAGGCCGCGATCTTTTCATCCACCGACCGGACTCGCCCCAACCGATTCACCCAGGCCGCCGATGTGTTCTGGGACAGCATGCACACAACTCCGCCCGTGGTCTGGTATCCGAGCGTGGGGGGTGACGTCTATTCCGAGGATCCGGTGCTCGATCCCGATGGCAAGCAAACCAACGAGGTACGTGGGGTCCGCTGGCATTCCATCGGGTTGTCTCGGACCCCGGTGAACACAGCGGTTGCTCCGGTCAGCACCATGCCCTTCCGCGCCTTCGCTAAGGCGTTTGGGTCCAGGGACGATCTCCGTGGAATGCTCCGGGACCTTGCGCCTGGACGCCCGGACCTTGGCCCCGATATCCCGCGTGTCGCATCAGGGGATCCGGATGTCATCGCAATTCTTATGATCCTCGACCAAGCCCAGCCCGACCAGGGGTTAGAGGAAATCATCGCCATCGCTGGTCAGCGCGGCATCCCCCCGGAGCACGTTCTGGGAACGGCCATCGCGTTGATGGGTAACCAACTTCACTAGGGAGATTCTGATGGACGCCATCATTGCCAAGCAGCCATTCATAGCTAATCTTCAGGGCCGTGTCCGGGAAATCCTGAAGGCCATCAAGGGCCCCGATAAGCCCGAGCATGATGTCCAGGTCCCGAAGGCGCCAGGCGATCCGGACGATCTCACGCCGGATCCGCGCGTCGGCGATGCTTCTCCGACTGATGAGGATCTCCATAAGGCGAAGGACGACGCAGCCCTGTCTCCCCCACCGCCCACGCCCGAAGGCGAAGACCCGGATGGCGACGGCGATGGCGGCGAAGGTGAGGGCGACAGTGACGGTGACGAGGGCGGCGGAAAGCCCCCCCCCTTCCTGAAGGCTATGGGAGACGCTGCTGGTGTTGGTTTCGACTCTTTTGGGAATGCCGACCTGGGTCCCGGTGAAACACGGGCATTGGCGAATGCCTACGCGGGAGAAACCGGACTCATTGAGCCCAAGGATCTCCTCGGTGGCGGCGAGGATCTCATGGCCGTACTCGTCCAGATCCTGGATGCCTTCGAGGACATTTCGGTCAAGAACGGGATGATCATCGATGAACTGAAATCGGAAGTTGCGCGGCTGCGGGCTGGCCAGAGCGCGACCGACCGCAAACTCACCAAAGCGCTCACGGATATCGG
>JANYJQ010000187.1 GCA_025358435.1 Holophagaceae bacterium | reverse complement strand
TGCATGGTGCCGTCGGGCGCGGACTGGGCCAGGGGCACGGGCATGGGCCTGGCTTTCTGGCCGAACAGGCTCTGGTTGAACACGACAAAGCTCGCCAGCATGAAGAGCAGCAGGGCGAGCATGGCCGCGCCGCGCTTGCCGGCCGCCAAAGCCTTCGGTGCCATTTCCGAACAGGCCAGCAGGATCACCACGAGGCTGAGTTTGACGTGCAGATAGTAATGATCAAAGGGATGGCCCCCATCCATGATTTTGATGAGCAGCGCAGCTATGCCCGCCACCAACGCGAGACGAAAACCCCAGCCCGCGGTGCGCTTCCACACAGTGGCGGCCAGGCCGCGGAGATCCTCGCGTTCATCTTCATAGCCAGAAAGCAGCAGCGCCACGATCGCACCGCCGCCTGCCATGGACAGCACGATGAAGTGGAGCCATTTAATGAGAGAGAGCGCATCAAATACAGGCATGTGGACCTCGAAGTTCCCAATAGTTTAGCTGAATGCCCGCCTACACTGTTGGTGGAGGTTTTCATGTCCAGATTGCGCGTCGCTGTGGTGGGTGTGGGGCACCTGGGCCAGCACCACGCCAGGATTGCTTCCAGCTCGGAAGCAACGGAACTGGTAGCGGTGGTGGACCCTGCCGCTGAGCGCGGCAACGAAATCGCAGAAAAATTCAAGACACGGTGGGTGCCACAGTTGGCGGACATTCTCCCCGGTGTCGATGCCGTGCAGATTGCAGCTCCCACGGGGCTTCACCACGTGATCGGACTGGAAGCCCTGAAGGCTGGCAAACATCTGCTTATGGAAAAGCCATTGGCGGCGAATCTTGCCGAAGGCGAGGCCCTGCTGGCGGTCCTGGCCATCGCGCGGATGGCCAATCCCAAGCTCGTGGCCTGCGTGGGCCATCTTGAGCGCTTCAACCCGGCCGTGGTGGCCCTTCGCGCGGCGAATTTCAAACCCAAATTCATCGAGGCCATCCGCGTTTCGCCCTTCCCCATGCGCTCGCTGGAAGTGGATGTCGTGATGGACGTGATGATCCATGACCTCGATCTGTTGATGGCACTGGTGCAGCGGCCCGTGGTGGACGTGGAAGCGGTGGGCGTGCCGGTGCTCACGAAGTATCCGGACCTGGTCAATGCCCGGCTGAAATTCGAGGGCGGCGCTTTCGCCACGGTCACCGCCAGCCGCGTGGCGCGTAAAAAAGAACGGACGCTCCGCGCCTTCGGAAACCAGGAATACGCCAGCCTGGATTTCGCTGCCCAGAGGCTGGAGATCCTGCGCCTGAAGATGGGTGAAAACGGGCCGGAAGTCATTCCGGAGACAGTGGACATCAAGGAGGGCGAACCCCTGAAGCTTGAGATCGAGGCCTTCTACCAGGCCTGCCAGGGCCAAGGCCAGGACTACGTTTCCTGGGCCGAGGGGCTGGAAGCCATGCGCGTCGCGGATCTGGTCCAAAAGGCCGTGGATGTGAGCCTCGCAATGATGTTGGAGGGATGATGCCAATCCACGGGAGCGACGCCAGGTTGAACTTGGCCTATGCTTATTCGTTGAGGCTCCCATGAATGTTCAGGTTGAGTGTGAACAGGAAACGGATGGACGATGGCTCGCGGAGGTCCCCCAACTTCCTGGTGTGCTGGCTTATGGCAGCACGGCGGATGAAGCCCTGTCTCGCGCCCAGGTGCTCGCGCTTCGTGTCTTGGCTGAACAACTGGAGCATGGTGAAGCTAAGCCACAATCCCTGAGCATCACCATCTCTGCCGCATGAAGCGGCTTTTAAAACCATGACTCAGTGGCCAGCTTCCAAGGCCTCGCGAGTTTTAGCTGCTTTGCTGCGCCTGGGCTGGACCCTCAAGCGGTCCTCAGCTTCCCACCGAACTCTGGCTCGCGAGGACTGGGTGGACTTTGTGTTCGCATTCCATGATGGAGAGGAAGTCGGGCCCAAGATGCTGGCGCGTATCGCGAAGTACACTGGGCTTTCTCCTGGTGATCTGTGATGGAACCTAACTCGCCCAGTTCACCCCCCTTCCTGTTAGGTGACGACCATGACCTTCATCCATCGCAGTGATGTGGTGCCGGATCCGAAGGCCATCGCGGAGCTCTACGACGCGGCCAAACTCCGACGGCCCACCTCTGACTTGGCTCGCCTGAAGCGAATGTTCCAGTGTTCCAACGTGGTGCTCACGGTATGGGAAGAGAGGGAAAGGCGTTTTGGCAACCGCCTGGTGGCACTGCTGCGCGGCTGGACCGACTACGCCTACGATGGCTACGTCTGCGACCTGGCCGTGCATCCGGACTTCCAGAAGCACGGGCTCGGCAAGGATCTCCTGGAGCGCGTCCAGAGCCTGGGAAGGCCCGATGTGCAATGGGTCCTGCAGGCGTCCGTCATCGCCCAGGACTACTACGCGCACCTGGGCTGGCAGAAGATCGAGAACGGCTGGAGATGGCCCCGCGAGCCCAATGCGAATCGCGGCGATCCCGCGTGACCTTCCATGATCTGGCCTCGCTCACCAAGCCGCTGGTGACCGCGGTGCTGGCCCATGCCTACCTGGATCTCGATGCGGATCGCCGTTGGCAGCTGGGCTTCCACGATCGTGAAAAACCGTTGACGGTCCGGCAGCTGCTGTCCCATTCAGCGGGCCTGCCGCCGTGGCTTCCCTACACGGGCGAACCCCTGGCGGCGCAGCTGAGGCGGACGCCAATGCCCGGGAATCATTCATTGCTGAAGACTGCTGAGATCGGTGTCTCCACCTATTCGGATCTGGGCTATCGCCTGATCGCTGAGTTGTTGGAGATGGAACTCGGGCTGTCCTGGAAGCAACTGGGGGCCTCGGCTTCAGGCCTCAGTCCGGCTCCCTGGAGTGAAGCGCCAACGTCCCTTCCGCCGGGCCAGGATGCCGCTGCCTGGTCGATTGCGGAGCCAGGGCTGGTCTATCCCGAGCTGGATCCCCATCTGCCTCACGATGCGAACGCGAGAGCTGGCATGATCGGCCACGCGGGATTTGGCGCATTAAAAAAGCAACTCGAAACTTCATTGGATAAGTGGATGGCGGCACGGTGGCCAGACCGGATGGCGATTGAAACCGCTCGTTCCGAAGACGGTGAAATACGGGGCCTGGGCCTGGAACGGGCCACCGCGCCCTACGCAGACCTCCTGGCCCGCATTCCCCTGGGCGCTACCGGCACCCACGTGGTTGAATCGCTTTCCAACTCATGGCCAGAGGCCATCCCCGCTGCGGAGATTCAGGCATCCACGACCTTCTGGCAACACCTTGCCTACCCCGGCCCGGCGATCTTCATCCGTTTGGAAGACCGCTGCTGCTTGGCCTTGCTCTGCCACCGGGCGGGGCTAGGCGGGGAATTGTTGAGCCTGAGCTTGCTCCGCGACCGGCGGAGAAGAATGTTGCGGGACTTCCTAGATAAGCTTGAGGGATGAATCCCCGGGCTTTCCTTCCATTCCTGATCGTGGCCAGTTTGATGCAGCCCCTGGCAGGCCAAGCCATGGTCCGCATCGGCCTTTCCACCGAAGGCAGTGAATGGCAGGTGGCTTTGGAAGGCGGTGGCGAACTGCGGACACGGAGCGGACGCTTGATCATGAAATTGCGCGACGGCGAGAAGCTTCGGATCTGGTGGGACAGCCGTGGCGAAGCGGATCCCACGGATGAATACCGCATCCGCGTGGGCGGCGACATGAGCGCCCCGGCGGCCGCAGAAGTCATGCGCAGGCTGCGGGAACTCGGTGAGCAGCCCGAAAAGCTTTTCGTTCCCGATGGGGCGTCCTGGAAAGTATTGACCGGACATTTTGAAAAAGCTGAAGACACCGAGCAGATTCTCCAAAAATTAAGCGGCAATGGCTTCACCGAATTGTGGGTGTCCTCGGAACACCGTCCTGGAAAGCTGCGCAAGGGGCGCGCGCTGTATGCCGTTACGGAACGCTATGAACGGCGGGCTTTGCCTTCGGAAGGCGCGCTGTTCCGCTCGAATAATGGCTTGGTGCAGCTCTTCGGCAAGGGCCGCTACCGGGGCACCGTCGAATTCTTTCCCAATGCGGATGGCCGGCTCACGGTGGTCAACCAGTTGGCATTGGAAGACTATGTGCGCGGCGTGGTGCCCCGGGAGATGGGCGCCAACGAATACCCGAATGTCGAGGCGCTGAAAGCGCAGGCCGTGGCCGCACGGACCTACGTGGTGGCCAATCATGGCAAGCGGAAAAATGCCGGCTTTGATCTGCTCGACACACCTCTGGACCAGGTCTACGGTGGCGTCGACGGCGAACAGCCCCTGGCGGACCGCGCGGTGGCGGAAACCGCAGGGCTCATCGCCACCTACAATGGGACGCCTATCCAGGCCCTGTTCACGGCGGACAGCGGCGGAGCGACCGTGGACAACAGCTTCGTTTTTGGCGGGCCCCAACCGTATTTGAAGGGTGTGAGCAACTATCCCGACAAACCCATGGCGATTTCATTCAAAGGCGCTGTTGATCCCGGCACCGACCAATCCTGGCTGAACCTCGAACTGCTTCGCCTGGCGGCCTTCGGCATCATCCTTCCCGATGTCTTGACCAGCGAAAAGATGGAGCAGCCGCTGCGGAGCAATGATCTCTCCGAACCTATGGCCCGCCTCACCCAACGCCTGGGGCTTCCAAATCCGGAACGCCCGGCCGCCAAAGATCTTCAGCTCTATCTTTGGATGGCCAGAACGCTCGGTTTCGACCGAGTGGTGGAGGGCATGGAACGGGCCCAGGACGCGGCTTATTTCGTGGGGCCGGTGATTGCCAAACCTGCGGACCGGCCCCTGGCGGCTTTCCTGGCGCGGCGCGGCATCGTCACCACCGCCATGTGGAATGGCCAGCCGACCCTCCGGGACGGGCTCACGGCGCTCTCGCGCATGTGGCTGGAGTTGGAAGCACCGGAACTGGCCGAAGGTACCCTGTTGCGCGATGGCACGGTGCGCCGCAAAGTTCCGGGCGCGGTTCCTGAACCGCTTCCTTTGGCGAACTTCCTGTTTCTCGCCGAAGAGAGCGTGGGCGGCCAACTTCGGCTGTTGTCCGAAGCCCACATCCAGGTGGGCGACCGCGTGAGATGGATGCCCCGGGAAGGCGGCTCGCGGCTGCTCATCCGCCGCCTGGATCCCGATGGCGCCGCCTGGGACCGCTACAACCCGACCGCCCACTGGAAGGTGGAATTGAAGGACAGCGAACTGCTGGCGAAGGTGAAATCCCGCGTGGGCGCGGGTGGCATCCGCGCCCTGGAACTGGACCACAACGAGCATGGCCGGGTTTTGAAGCTGACAGTGCGGGACACCCGCGGCGTGGGCCATGAATTCACGGGCATGCGCATCCGCGCGCTGCTGGGGTTGAAGGACAACGTATTCCGCTACCTCACGGTTGGAACCGGAGACAAGAAACGCTGGATCTTCTACGGCCGCGGTTGGGGGCACGCCGTGGGCATGGACCAGACCGGCGCCTATGGCATGGCGCTGGAAGGGTACACCTATGACCAGATCTTGAAGCGGTATTACAAGGGGATCGAGATCACGGCTATTCAGTAATGAGGGACGAGGTGTGAGGTATGAGGCAAGATGAGCGGAGCATAGGTCCAGCTATTCCCTCGCCCCTCATCCCTCACACCTCGACC
>JANYJQ010000179.1 GCA_025358435.1 Holophagaceae bacterium | reverse complement strand
TCATATGGTTGAGCACGACCACATCTGCCTAGCTTTTCAAAGGAAATCTAGTCCCGTCCGTCCTCTCTTCAACGGGTCGCTCACGATCGCGGGATTGAGCACCATCACATAGCCCTAAGCCTTCACAGGACATCTAGTCCTATCCGTCTCCTCTCTGTCCGAGTACTTGCGTTGGCGGGATTGAGCACCATCACATAGCCCTAAGTTTTCACAGGACATCTAGTCCTGTGAAAGCTAAGGGCTATGGATGGTGCTCCCACCCGGGGTCGAACCGGGACGCCTTTGCGGGCTGCGGATTTTAAGTCCGCTGCGTCTGCCATTCCGCCATGGGAGCTCGCTTACAGACTAAGCCACCGATCCAAAATAAACCAATCGTTACGGAGCCCAGTCCCGCATACAAGGCGGTGCACCTGCGACACCGGATGGGTATGAATTTCTCAACCGGACCTATTTCATTCCTAGGGGACCGCCATTCTTGTTGACATGGGCCGTTTCGCTTAGGCCTGCAACTATTTTCATTGGGCAATCAAGACTCTCAGCGCCTTGGTCCCGATCTTTTCGCGTGATATGGTTTCAAGACTTTCGGGAGCCACATGGGGTTCAAGGTTTTCTTCGTCATCGCAGGCTGCTCCCTATCCCTTATCTCGGCAGAGCAGAAAGACGTGAAGCTCTTTTTTCAGCGCACCTGCGCTGCCTGCCACGGTTTGGACGGCTCCGCCCGAGGTCAGAACGGCCAGAAGCTGCCAGGCCGGGTTCTCAGCGATGTCCGTTGGCAGGGAAGCAAGAAGGATGTCGATCTGGTGAATTCCATCCTCAAGGGCAAGGGTGGGATGCCTTCGTTCCAGTCCCAGCTCAGTGAGAAGGAAGTGGAGACACTGGTGGCTGAGATCATCCGCCCCTTAGCCGCGAGGAAGAAATGACCAGCTCCATTCCCAAACATTCCCGAACGATCATGCTGTTGGCATGTCTGCCCGCCTTGGCTGTATTGGCGCGCGAGGAACCGGCGAAAAAGGATCTTCGGGCCTTCTTTGCGATCAACTGCATCGTGTGTCATGGGGCCGATGGCAGCGCCCGGGGCGCTGATGGCTCCCGGCTCAAGGGCCAGGACTTCACGAACCCCAAAGACATGAAAGGCTTCACGGATGCGGAGTTGGCCAAGACGATCCGCAAAGGGAAAGCCTTCGGCCGCATGCCGTCCTTCAAGGACCGGCTCAGCGAGGCGGAGATCATGGAGATGGTGCTGCAGGTTGTGAGAAAGGCCGAAAAGGGCAAAACCATCGCTCCAGAGGAGCCCGTGAAATAGACCATGGCCCGAAAACAAAGTGGGTCGCGGGACCAGCGTTCCAGATCCAGGGGCCGTTACAAAAGCACCAGAAGATATTGCTTACGAGGCGCTGGCTGCTAAGCCGCAGGCGGGTTTCGCTGTTCATCCGCTAGAATCAGGGATGCCCGAGGCCACCGCCGACCATCCGCTGTTGCAGAATCTGAATCCGCCCCAGCGCGAAGCCGTCATGCATACCGAAGGTCCTTTGTTGATCCTCGCAGGGGCCGGATCGGGCAAGACCACGGTCATCACGCGCCGCGTCGCCTGGCTCATCGAGGAGCGGGGGGCGCATCCTGGTTCCATCCTGGCCATGACCTTCACCAACAAGGCCGCCGAGGAGATGCGGGACCGGGTGGCGCAGCTGGTTTCGGTCCCCGTGGCGCAGCTTTGGGTGAGCACCTTCCACTCGTTTTGCACCCGCATTCTGCGGCGGGAAGGCGAACGCACGCCGGTGGGCCGCGATTTCGTCATCTTCGATCCCTCGGACCAGAAAAGCCTGATGAAGCAGGTGCTGTCGGAACTGAAAATGTCCGAAAAACAGTTCCACCCGCGCCGTGTGCTGGAGATGATTTCCGACTTCAAGAACCGCTGCCTGCTGCCCGAAGAAGCGGTGGAAGAAGCCCTGGATCCCTGGACCCGCAAAGTGCTGGACGCCTACACGCTCTATCAAAAAGGCCTGCGCAACCATCGCGCCTGCGATTTCGACGATCTGCTGCTCTACACCGAACGGTTGTTCCGTGAAGACGCCATGCAGGCCATATACGGGACGCGATTCCAATACCTGCTGGTGGATGAATACCAGGATACCAACCGCGCCCAGTACCTCCTGGTGCAACATCTGGCGAGGAGGCACCACAATCTGTGCGTGGTCGGCGATGAAGATCAATGCTTGGTCGCGGGGACGCGCATTCGCATGGCCGGTGGCTCTGATCGCCCCATCGAAAAAATCAAGCCAGGAGATGAAGTCTGGTCTTGCTTCGGAACCGGGGATTTCAGGCCTGCCCAGGTTTTGCGTGTGGCCAAGCGCTCAAGGTCCGGGATGGGTGTGGAAATCAGGACTGATTCTGGCCGCAAGCTGGTCAGCACCCCAGAGCATACGCATTTTGCGGGTTACAGGCTGGGACTGGCTTCGCAACACTACTTCGTCTATCTAATGCGGAAGCAAGGCGTTGGGTGGAGATTGGGCACCAGCCAAATCCATACTCGCGGGCAGGTGAAGCCAGTCGTGGGGTTCCTCCAGCGGGCGCGGCAGGAGCACGCTGATGAGTTGTGGGTGGTGGGTGTCCATGGCACCGAAAATGAGGCGCGGCTGGAGGAAATGATACTTTCTCTGCGGCACCAGATCCCGACTCTTCCGTTCGTGCCCCGCAAAGGCAAAGGCACCCATGGACTCGTGCATGATGCAGGCATGATCGCGAAAGTTTTTGAATCGGTGGACTCAGAAGGCGGCGCCCGCCGTCTGCTTCGAGAACGGGGCCTCGACCCCGCCCATCCCCATCACAGGGCGCAAGGCTCCATGGGACGGCGACGGAACGTGCAGGTGACGCTTTGCGGGGACCGGCGCGGCAACACGCCCATGCACCGGATCTCGATGGTGGGGCAGGATTCGGCGGGAAGAAAACAGCTGGAGCGGCTTGGATTTTCAGTACGTCCAGCGAAAGGGGGTTCATCGAGCTGGCGTTTCGAGACCTGCCGGAAGGACTTCCAGGAATTAATGCGGATCGCCCACCACCTGAGATCGGAAATGGGTGCCGGGATCGTCCTGCAGGCGCGCCTAGGCCGTGGCCGGGGCGCACGCGAATCCAATTCACTTCCGATGATCCCTGCCTCGAACATCCAGCCAGGGATGGCGCTTTTCGACGCAGAGGGCGGCTATGATCCGGTGATCTCGGCCAAGCGCGTGGCGCTTTCAAAACCTGTCTACGACCTTGATGTGGAAGGCACCCATAATTTCATCGCCAATGGCCTGCTCACCCACAATTCCATCTACGGCTGGCGCGGCGCCGACATCCGCAACATCCTGGACTTCCAGCGGGACTTTCCAGAGGCCATCCAGATCAAGCTGGAGCAGAATTACCGCTCGTCGCAATCCATCCTCGACGCGGCCTCCACAGTCATCGCCAACAACGCGCAACGGCTCGGGAAAACGCTTTGGACGGACCGCGGCGCAGGCGAACCCATCACCTTCAAGCTCAATGATGACGGGCGCGCGGAAGCCGAATGGGTGGTATCCAAACTGCAGGAAGCGCGGCGCTACGATGCGGACATCAAGATGGCCGTGCTCTACCGGGCAAACTGGCAGTCGCGGCAGATGGAAGAGGCCCTGCGCGCCGCGAACTTGCCCTACAAGCTTGTTGGCGGCACGAAGTTCTACGAGCGCCAGGAAGTGAAGGATCTGCTCAGCTACCTGCGGCTCATTTCCAATCCCTACGATCTCCAAAGTTTCCGCCGCGCCGTCAGCAGTCCCTCGCGCGGCGTGGGGCCGACTACCATGGGGAAAATCGAAGCCGCCATCCCCGAAAACGGGACCGCGCTCGAAGGTGTCGCGATCCTGTTGAAAACAGGCGAGCTGAAGGGCCGGGCCGGGCGGGAGCTGCATCGCTTCGTGGAGCTGTTCCACCGTGCCGCAAAGGAGGCCACAGCGCTTGGGCTCGCGGGCTTGGTGCGCTGGACCCTGCACGAGAGCGGCTACCTCCAGATGCTCGAAGACGAAGGCACCCTTGAGGCCGAAGGCCGTATGCGGAACCTGGAGGAATTCCTTTCCGCCGCCGCGGAATCCGAAGCCCTTGGCCTGCGGCTTCCGGAATTCCTGGATCGTGTGACGCTGGCGGCGGATACGGATCAGTTGGACCAGAGCGTCGAGCTTTCGCTCATGACCATCCATTGCGCCAAGGGTCTGGAATTCCCCATTGTTTTCGTGGTGGGCATGGAAGAAGAAGTCTTTCCCAACCGCCAGGCGCGGGAGACCGACGAAGGTCTGGAAGAAGAGCGCCGTCTATTTTACGTGGCCATCACGCGCGCCAAGGCCAAGCTCTATCTCAGCGGCGCGCGGCGGCGGCGCATGATGGGCAGCGAAGTTCTCGGCATGCCCAGCCGGTTCTTGCGGGAACTCCCGAGCGGCGCGCTGGAAACACCGATCCGCTGGGGCACGGAGCTGTACCAGGCGGGTCAGGGCGGCTGGACGCCGGAGCGCGCCCGGGGCGGTGGCGGCTCGTCGGTGGCGTCGGAACTGAACCGCATCCGCAGTTTTTTCGACAAAGTGCGGGCCACGGCTGAAGTGGATTCAGATGGCAAACCCGCGCCCTTGGCCGTATTGCCAAGTTCAACCACGCAGGCAGCGTCCCCTGATGCATGGCCCAAAGGGACCCGGATCCGGAGCCCCCGTTTCGGCCGCGGCGTCATCACCGCAGCCACAGGCAGCGGCGAAGGACTTACCTACACCATCCGTTTCGAGACCGGCGAAAAGCGCATCGTCGCTAGGTTCGGGATGCTGGAACTCGAATGAATGACAGCACTCCGAACACTGCTCCGGCCACCCGCAGCCTGGCACTCCCTGCGGCCACCATCGGCCTGGGCGCATTCCTGCTGTTCCTGGTGCAACCGCTCCTGGCCAAGCGCATCCTGCCTTGGTTTGGCGGATCTGCGGCGGTGTGGACGGCCTGCATGCTCTTTTTTCAAGTGCTGCTGCTTGGCGGTTATCTGTATGCGCATTTATTGCAGAAACTCACCGCAAAACGACAAGCTTTTCTGCATTTGATCCTGCTCGCTGCAAGCATCCTGGTGCTTCCATTGAGCCCCAACCCCGCGTGGAAGCCTGGCATCACGGGCGATCCGACCTTCCGGATTCTGGGTTTGTTGGCGGCCACTGTCGGTCTGCCCTATCTGCTGTTGTCCTCCACGAGTCCCCTAGTGCAAGCCTGGCTTGCCCGGGAACGTCCGGGATGGCAGCCCTACCGGTTGTTCGCGCTCTCCAATACCGGCAGTCTGGCAGCGCTGCTGGGCTATCCGGTCCTCATCGAGCCCTTTCTCGTCCTGGGCGTCCAGGCCTGGGTGTGGACGGCTGGCTACGGACTTTACCTGGTATGCGCAGCGGGCATGGTCTGGCGGGCAAAGGGGCTACCGGAGCTTTCGGGAATTCCCATCGGGGCCGTGAACACCGACATGAATGCCATTGCAGATGATGCAACGCCAACGGCCAGCCTTCGCCTGCTTTGGGTGCTTCTAGCCTTCGTGCCTTCACTGCTTCTGCTTTCGGTGACGAGCCATCTCTGCACCAATGTCGCACCTATCCCGTTTCTGTGGGTGCTGCCGCTTTGTCTTTACCTGTTGAGCTTCATCATCTGTTTTGACAATCCCCGCTGGTACGTGCGAAAGGCTTTTGTGGTGCTTTTAGTTCCGGCTCTGCTTGGCATGGGCTGGTTGATGATGCCGGACCATGTGCATGCTTCTGTGCGGATCCAGGTGATCGTGTTCTCAAGCGCGCTATTCGTGGCCTGCATGACGGCCCATGGCGAACTGTCACGGCTGCGCCCGCCACCGAAGCACCTCACAGGCTTCTACCTATCACTTTCTTTCGGTGGAGCCCTGGGTGGTATTTTCGCGGGTCTGGTGGCGCCTCACATCTTCTCAACCCTGGTGGAATTTCCCATGGCCCTGGTGCTTATGGCGATTCTGGTCTTCATTGCCTGGATGCGGGATTCAGGCGAGGGCACAAGACGTTTCGTCCGGTTAGGAGGCGGGCTGCTGCTATCCATTTGCACAACAGTGCTGGGGGTGATGTCGGTGCGGTTGGAGCGTGCGGAGTCTCGAAAATCCATGACGCAGGTCCGCAATTTCTACGGCGCCCTGCATGTGGTGGAGCAGGATGAAGGCCGGGCCCGCATGCGGATGCTGGTCCACGGGAATATCAATCACGGAGGCCAGTTTCTGGCAGGGGATCTCGCCAAGAAGCCCACCACTTATTACGGTCCCGAGTCCGGAGTCGGGCTTTCCTTGAGGCTGCTGGGTGAGAAAGGACCTTTGAAATTCGCCGTGGTCGGCTTGGGATCGGGCACCCTTGCCAATTATGCAAGGCATGGGGACCTCGTGCGGATCTACGAGATCAATCCGCTGGTGCGGAAACTCGCGAACACTTGGTTCCAGGCCATTCCCGAATGCAGCGGCAGGGCCGAAGTGGTGATGGGGGATGCGCGGCTTTCCATGGAGTCGGAACCAGGCCAAGGCTACGATCTGATCGCGGTGGATGCCTTCAGCAGCGATTCCATTCCGGTCCACCTGCTCACGCATGAAGCATTTCAGCAGTATCTCCGCCATCTTCGCCCCGGCGGCATCGTGGCGGTCCACATTTCGAACCGCTATCTGGATCTGGGGCCCGTGCTTTTTGCAGAAGCCCAAGGCGGTGGGTGGAAGATCCTCGAAGTTTCCAACGAAGAAGATGACGATGCGGGGGTCTTCAGCTCTGATTGGGTATTGATGAGCCAGGACGGCGAACTTTTCAAGCGACGTGAATTAGCGGTCGCGGGTGCGCCCGTGGAATCCAAGAGGAGCGTGCGAAGGTGGACCGATGACTTCAGCAACCTTTACAGGATCGTGAAATAGCAGTCAGTCCTTCCAATGGCTCAATTCGGATTTCACCAGGCTCTTCAGTTCGTCTTCCTGTGAGCGGCCTCCATAGGCCACCGATTCCGCAGTCGTGGCCAGAATCCGCAGGGCCGGTTCACGGTCGGGTTTCACGTGCGCCAATCGCAGCAGCCAGGCGCGCAACGTCTCGCCATTCTTGGGTGGCAGGGTGCGGCGGGTCCGGCGCAGCAGGGGGCGCAACGGCCTCAGGCCATGAGGACCTGCATCGCCCAGCCCGAATCGGGCCATCCAGCGGCCTCGCGTGCGCCAGAGCATGACGGCGATGGCGGCGGCCAGGAGTAGTCCGCCAAGTGAAACCGGCAAGGATGGCCCTGCTCCTTTCAACATGCCCAGCTTCCAGGGTTTGACATTTCCCAACGCCGAAAGCTTGGTGGTGGCCCAGTCGAATCCGATGGATTGGTCCTCGCCGGAAAACCGCACCACGTGCCGGTCCCAACGGAACCGCACTGCATCAACCCAACGCTGGACCGCTCCCATGAATCCTTGCGTCAAGGCCGTATTCGGCGGCGCCGGTGGCGTGGGATCCGCCACGCGCCAGAATTTCGCATCGGGATCGTAGTACTCCACCCAGGAATGCGCTTCGTTCTGGGTCACCAGAAAATAGCCGCCCTCGGAGATCCAGGGTCCCAACCGGTAGCCGTTCACCACCCGCGCGTAGACGCCGCGGCTGCGCAGCATGAGCGCCAGGCTGGAGGCGAAATACTCGCAGTGGCCGGCCTTTGAATGCTCCAGGAAATCCGCGATGGGATCGGCCGCGGAGCCGGAGGGATTGTCCAAGGTGTAGGTGAAACTACGCAGGCGCGCAGTAAGGCGCTCGGCCAATTCTTGCGGAGGCAATTCTTGGGGTGCAGTCTGGTCGGCAAAGCGACGAGCCACGGGCCCATCGCCCCCTGCGTAGAGGAGGACGGAACGGCGGGACCCGAAAGGCTGGGCCTCCTTCATGCGGAATTTGGCGCCAGGGCCACGCGCTTCAACGTCCTCCCGCCGGTCGAGTCCATAGAGATTCAGGTATTGCCGCCCGGGTGGATGGTAGGCCCACCGGATGGCCCCGCCCATCCCCCCGGTGAGCGGGATGCCGCGAGGGCTCTGGAACATCAGGTGGTCGCTGTAGGGTAGAGCTAGAATGGGTGTGGAACTGGGCTCCAGGGTTATCTCGAGAGGGGGCTGACTGTCAGGCCAGATTCCGGCGGGCACCATGGACCAGGGTGCCCTCGGCGTGACCGGCAGCGTGTCCCACCGTGCGGCATCCAGCTTTTCCAGCGCCACCCCCCGCAGCAGCGCGAGCCGATTCGCCAGGGCGGGAATTTGAGCCTGCGACATCCCCTGGGGCGGTTGGATGCGCATGACAATTTCAGAATTGCCGGAGATGCGGCCGACCCGCCCCAGGTTCACACTGTCGCTCAGGCCTGCGGAGGCGCCCGAGAATGCCGAAACGCTCCAGGGCAGGGGGCGAAGGCCCAAAGTGATGCGGGGCAGGAACACAAAAAAGGTGCCAGCCATGATCAAGCAGGCCAATGTCCAGCGAAGGGTGCGCGAGTATGGCGGGGAGGGTATGGGGCCGCGGCGGAGCATCGCGGAAGTCTCCCAGGCCTGCTGCAGCAGCACGAGGGAAGTCCCCGCGACCCAAGCCACCGCCCAGCCCATGAACTCCAGGTCGGCGGTGCTTATGGCTGTGGTGAGGAAAAGCAGGAACCCCATCAACAGCAACTGGCGCCGTTGGGCCAGTTCTCTTGGGAGCGCGAGCCGCAGGCCCATCAGCATGAAGAGCAGGTGCACGATGATGGCCAGGAATCCGCCGGACTGGCGCCGCAGAATGGGGACTTCCAGCGCAAGCACCAGGATCAACAGGGCTTGCAGCCATCGCCGCCAACGGCCCAGGTCCAGCCTTGTGGCCTCCACACCTGCCGCGGCAACGAGGGGGACCGCCATCCAGATCACTTCCCAGGGCTCGTAGATCCCTGTCGTGGCCACCGCTCCGTAAGCGAGCCAGGCGGGCAGATGATCGGTCCAGCGGGAATATTTCATGACCTATTCAAGATACCCCCGCCTTGAGGTGTGTGGTGTGAGGTATGAGGTGAAGAAGGTTCGCGCCTTCGGCGCGGTCGATATTGAACCTCGTCCCTCGTACCTCGCACCTCATTCCTCCTTGCCCCACACCCCTTGAAAATCCCCCACAGCATTGAGTTCCAGTTGTAGGCCAGGCTTGGCCGCTACAACCTGGTCGGGCCACCAGAGGAAGGCATAGGGGGCCTGGTCCACGATGCGGGTCTGGGCCTTTTTGAGCAGGGCGAAGCGCAGGGAATCGTTGCCTGCGCTCCGCGCGGATTCCAGCAAATGATCTGTTTCAGCATCGGAATAGCGGCCGCGGTTGAAGCCGATGGGCGGCACCATGCTGGAGTGGAAGGTGTTGTACAGCATTTCTGGATCCGCGATGCCGACCCAGCGCAAGGAAGCCACATCAAAGCGTCCGGCCATGACTTCGCTCAACAGGGTTCCGAACTCCCGCGTGAGGATCTGCAGATCGATTCCGAGCCGCGCCCATTGGGCCTGCAAAGCCAAGGCCTTCATGCGCGAATTGATTTCAGCGGTGGCATGCATCCGCAGCCTGAAGCGGAGGCCAGCCGCATCCCGCTTGTACCCGGCCTCGTCCAATGCTTTATCCGCCAAGCGGAGCCGTTCATTCCCTTCAGCGGGGATGTCCTTTCCGTTCTGAGCGCCGAGTCCGAAGGGCAGCTCTGGAGGGAAGAAGCCCCAGGCCTCGCGAGCCAGGCCGCCCATCAGGCCACGCACCAAGGCTGGGCGGTCCAAGGCCAGTGAGAGCGCCCGCCTGACACGCGCATCTTTGAGCGCTGGATGCTGGCAATTGAAGGCCACGTATTCAAGATTGGCGCCGGGGCGGCCATGCACTTCGAACCCCTTCGGGTGGCGAAGCAGGTCCGGCGGCAGATTGTTGGGGCAGGCGTCCACGCTGCCATGGCGCAGGGCCAGCAGGCGCGAGGTGGCATCGGGCATCCAGCGTATTTCCAGATCCAATGGCCGCCCGGCGTGGTTCGCGAAATCCGGATGATACGGCCTGGCTTTCAGCTTGATGGATTGCTCTGGAACCAGCTCAGTGATGGTGTAAGGTCCTGTTCCAGCTCCACCCGCGCCATTCTGCGTGATGCCCAGGATGCCCCGGACAAGGTTAGCGGGGAAACCTGGATCGGCAGCCTTCAGGCGGATGACAAGCTGCACGGCGATTCCTTGCGTGTTGAGGTGGATGTCGGCGATTTCAGCCTTGAATGGCCCGGCCTTGGGACTTGCAAGCGCGGGATCCATCAACGCCTGGATGCTTTTCATCGCATCTTCCGCGCGAAGCGGAAGCCCCTTCGTGAACTCAGTCTGGGAGCGGGTTTCAAGACTTGGTGGGAAAGTGAAAGTCAACTCGGTGTAGGCCTTGCTCCAGCTCCAGCTCGCGCAAGCATCCGGCACCAGTTCCAGATTCGGACCGCGCTTCAGAAGTGCTTGGTGGGTGAGTGAAAGCAGCTTCTGGCTGGCCTGATCCTGGCCCTGCCGCGGATCGAGGGTGATGGGAAAATTCTCCCAGGCCAGGACAGCGGCATGGCCCCTGTTTCCATCGGGAAGAGTGGATTGGCAGGCCAGGATTGAAAGCCCAAAAACCACCAGCAACGGTCTGGTGAGCAATGCCTTGAGCGGCAAGGAGGATGGTCCCTTCAGGGCGTTACGTCCGGCATGGCTGTGCCCCAGTAGTATTTCTCGAAGAAAGGCTGGTAGTCCTTTCCTGTGATCTGCTTCAAAAGGTCGGGGATATTCTGGGTGAAACTGAGCCGCCAGGCGTATGCCTTCTGATAGGCCGACAGGAAATTGAAGAAGCCTTCGTCGCCCAGTTCCTTGTGGAGCGCCGCGAGAATCAAGGCGCCTTTGAAATAGACCAGGCCCGTCCGGAAGCCTTGCTCCGACCGGTCTCCCTTGGATCCGGGGCGCAGCCAGTTGGCATGGGACATGTCAGAGGATGGCGCGGCGCGTTTGGCGGACTCCATCCAGCGGTTGAACGTTTTTTCATAACGCTGCTTGCCCGTGCCCCGCACCTGTTTCATGGCCAGGCCCGAACAATATTCAGCGAAGGATTCGGTGATCCATTGGTCTTCAGATGAATACATCTTCACCACGTGGCCCCAGTATTGGTGCGCGACTTCGTGGGCCACGCCCTGGTTGATCCACTGGCTCGCCACATAATGCGTGAAGTCGTCGGCGAGGGGATTGAAGGCCTCGCTGGTGATGAAGACCAATCCCGGCGGCGCCTGCCCGTGGCCCAGTTCCGTGCGTTCCAAAAGCACCAGATCGTTGAAGGGGAACTTGCCCAGCGTCGATTCGTAATAGCCGATGAATCCATGGACTGTCTTGGCCAGTTTTTCAGCACCTGTGCTTAGCCCTGCGTACCCAAAGACGTGGATGGTGACGCCATCTCTAGGATCTGTGTAGTCCTTGGTCTGGTACTTTCCCGCGGCGACTGAGAAAAAGCAGACAGGTTTGTCGATGACGACTTCCAATTGCTCCTGGTTTCCTACGGTTTCTCGTTTCAGGATCCTGCCGGGAGCCACAGGAACGTAGGGTTTTTCCACTGACATCTTGCAATGGACCGTGTAGGCCATGCCCGAGAGATCTGGCTGGGGAAACCAGGATTCGACTCCCAGCTCCCAGTACTCGTCACCGCCGTGGCGGACCAGCAGATCACCTTCGATTTCAAAGCGCAGCTTGATGGGCTTCAAGGTTGCAGGGGGCTCGGGAAACTGCACGAGGAGAGAGTTCTGGCGATGATCGAAAGCAAGGGCCTGCCCCGACTCGAGCGTGACGCTGCGCAGCAGGAGATTCTGCTTCGTGAGCCCTGCAGTCTCCTGCTTGAGCATGTAAGAATTCAAATCAAAAGCGAGGGTCCGCATTCCTTTGCGGATGGGGATCACGGTCTCGACAACGGTGAGGCGCGCCTGGGCGCCAGCGGCCGTCGAGAGGTCCAGGTCCACGGCCGTAAGCGCATAATCTGGCGGCAGTGGTTTCTTCTGGCTCCAGCCGAATTCAGATTGGGACAACGGAATGGACTGTGTGAACAGGAATCCCGGGTAAACCTTTTTCTTGAGAATGCTGAAGGTCTCACTGCGAGCATGGGCCTCGTCGTACGCATAGAAATACTTCTCGGACTTGCCGGCGATCTCGGCGATGACAAGCGGTTGGCCTGGGGCGTTGGAGGCCTGAAGGGCCGCGAGGTGTGAAATGGGCGGCAGGGAAGTGCCCCCGCTGTTGCGCAGCTTGAAGAAGCTTTGGTGCGATTCAAAGGCTTTGCTCAGCTCGGAAGCCCCTTTCGTAGGGGCCGGCAGCGCTGGAAGGGACAACCCGGCGAACCAGAGAGTCACCTCTTCCAAAGGCTCTTCGATCAGAAGGCCATCGGGGGTGGTGCGAGCCACGAGTCCGGTGTTCTGCTTCAAATTAAAGCGCAGCACGGGTTGTTCAGACGTATCGGTGGAGAGATATTCAAGGGTTCCGTTGCCCTTGAAATGAATGCCCACGGCCTTGCCACCCGCCATCACCAGCGATGCCTGTCCTTTTTTCAGGAACAGGTTTATATGGCCGATGGAGATGGGCAGGTTTTCCACCTCCGATACCTGGCCGTCCAAGGATGGCGCGGCGTAATCCACGGCCACCTGGATCGGCTGGGGCGCCGTCACGACGACCGTGGCCGAAGGCGGCGCCTGCGATCGGGATGGTGTGGTGGACGGGGTGCCGGATTGAGCCTGGATAAGCAAGGAAGGGGAAATCAAAACTGTGAAAGCCCTCAAAAGGAGTCGTTTCATTTATGACCTTTCCAAATAACTTTCTAGGTTGGCACCTTCAGAATGATGCCAGAGACGAGCGCCAGATGCTTGGATTCACGGAAGCGCCCAGGCGCCGAGGACCGCGGCTCTCGAAGCCCCAGTGACTTCGGGCACAGTGCCTGCCACGCCACAGGCGCTGGCGGCGCCTAACAAAGCCCAGGAAACGGCCTCACGCGCGCCGTTCGGGAACTGGTGGTCGTCGGCGAAGGGCAACTCGGGAAACCGCGCGGCCAGTTCCTGCCGGACCCTTAAATGCTGCGCGCCTCCGCCGCTGGCGAGACCGCGAAGCCCTGCCGGCAACGGATCCAGCCGCCGCAATTCCGAAGCCACGGATTGAGCCGTGAAGGCCGCTAGCGTGGCGAGTCGATCCGGCAGGGGCAAAGATTCCAGCGGGTCTGATTCTGTTTGAAGCCACGCGGAGCCGAAGATTTCCCGGCCCGTGGATTTGGGCGGAGCCGCGGAGAAAAAGGGATGCGTCATCCAGCGCGCGAGTAGTTCCTCATCCACTTTTCCAGATGCGTACGCGCCCTTGGGATCGAAGGGGATGCCGAGCCATTTTTCCGCCGCAAGGTCCAGCAGCGACATGCCGGGGCCCACGTCCCAGGCCCGGAGGTACGCTCCATCCCAGACCGTGATGTTGGCGATCCCCCCAAGATTCAAGGCCGTCCAAGGCTCAGCCCGGCCCCGTAGCCACAGCTCTGTGAGTGTCACCAATGGCGCGCCTTGGCCTCCCAGGGCCATATCCATGCGGCGAAGGTCAAAGACCACCGGACAGTGCAAGACCTCACAGAGCACGAAGGGGTCCGCCAACTGGAGCGTGGCGCCATCCTGCGGGTGATGCTGGATGGTCTGGCCATGCAGGGCGGCCATGTGGGGGGCGAATCCTGATTCTTTCACGAGCAGGTCGGCGGCATGGGCATGATGGTTCCCCAACCGCCGCTGCAGCACCGTGATCTCGGATGGCCTGAGCCGATCCGCGGCGGCTTCCATCACCCCCTCTCGCAGCTCCATTGGGTAGGGCTCATGGCGATGGGCGAGCAGCGCGCGGAAGGGCAGATCGCCCTGGAATCCGTGCGGGTCCACTTCAACCAGCGCCGCATCCACGCCATCCGCCGAGGTTCCCGACATGAGCCCCAGCACATGCCAGGGGCCGTGCTCTGGAAGGCCTGGAATGCGCTGGTTGGAAGGATTGGAGGACATGGATGGATGATGCCAGGAATTCTAGAGGTACGAGGTATGAGGTTATGAGGGGGGAGGTTCAATAAGGCCGCGCCCAAGGGCCGCACCATCCAGGGCGCCGGAGGCGCACCCCCCATACCTCACCCCTCATACCTCACCCCTCATACCTCGTACCTCACGTTATGCTTTTCCTTTCCACGGAGTCGCCATGGCCGTTTCGTTTTCCTTCCTTGACGCGGTTTCCTACAACACATTGCTATCGTTATGGAAACGCCGCGATGAAGCGGGCGGAGGGACTTCCATGGGCTGCATCATTTTTCTGATCATCGTGGGCATTGTCGTCTTCATCATCATGAAGAACCGCAGCAGTTCACCGTCCACTGGGCCAATGCCCGCACCTGGCAATAGCCAGGGAGGCGGCAGCGGAGCGGCCATGCCCAATTTCGTGAACCCCTACGACAAGTGCCCCAACTGCGGCGCCAAGGGCGACAAAATGAAATCCACCTGGGACGGCATGCGAAAAGTGCAGTGGACTTGTGGCTACTGTGCCTCCCTGGCAGGCGTGCAGGAATTGAAGGACGAAGAACTCCCTGCTTCTGCCAAAGCGCGGCTTGGAATCGGCCAACCCCAGGGCGGCCAGAACATGATGGGCGGTCCCGGCTACCAGGGCGGCGGTGGCGGCGGCGTGGGCGGGTTGCTGACAGGCATGATGCTCGGCAGCATGCTTGGTGGCGGCCATCACGATCATTCCGGCGATGGTGGATTCGGTTCCGGTGGTTCCGGCGACCCCGGAGGCACGAGTTCCAATTCCGATTGGGGCGAATCCGGCGGCAGCGGTTGGGGCGATTCCGGGTCTTCGGATTCGGGCTCATCTGATTCCGGCGGCGGCGATAGCGGCGGCGGAGGAGATTGGTGATGTATTGAACAGAGAATTTCGAGGGGGCCGTCACGGCCCCCTTTTTTATGCTGCATTCAAGCGGGGAAGGGGTACATTCTTGGCAACCCTCAACTCTTCAACTTCTCAATTTCGCAACTCTCAACTCTCGACTCTCGACTCTCAACTCTCAACTCTCAACTCTCGACTAAATACCCGGAGGCCCTATGCGTACCTTTTCTTCCCGCTATCTATTCCTGGCATTGGTGGCCAGCGCCCTTCCGGTCCTGGCCCAGACCACCGGCTCGGTCACTGGGCGAATCCTGGATTCCAAGGGTGCGCCAGTGGGTGGTGCCGTCGTGCGCCTATCGGGCGCAGGCGTCCAGGGTGTGCGGAGTACCACTACGGATAGGGACGGCAACTACCGCTTCAGCCTCCTGAACCCAGGTCACTGCACCATCACCGCCACCAAGGACGGTCTTCGCACGGCCAAGGCCGAGGCGGTTGTGGGACTGGACAAGACAGCGACGGTGAATCTGGCCATGGGAGCCTTGGCGTCCGCCACGGTGGAAGTCGTGGAGCAATCCACCGTTGTGGACGTGAAAGCCACCACCACCGGCGCCAACTACGATAGCGAGACCTTTACGAAGCTGCCCACTACCCGGGACTTCGCCAACATCGCGACCCTGATCCCGGGCGTGACCCAGGACAACGCCGGCGGCGCCGGAAGTGGACTGAAGATCTATGGCGGCACGGGCGCGGAAAACAGCTACGTGGTGGACGGCATCAACGCTACCAACGTTGAGTTTGGAACCCAGGGAAAAAAGATTCCGGTGGAGTTCATCCAGGAATTTCAGGTGAAGACCGGCGGTTACGAAGCGGAGTACGGCAAGGCCCTGGGTGGCATCATCAACGTCATCACCAAATCCGGTAGCAATGAGTTTACCGGGGATGTTTTCACTTATTTCAAGGGGAACAGCCTGCGGGCGAACAACAAACACATCGGAGAGGCCTTTGTGCTTGTTCCTGCGAGTGACCAAAACACTGATTACGGATTTGATATGGGTGGCCCCATCATCAAAGACAAACTCTGGTTCTTCGTAGCCTACGACCGCAGTATCAACACCACCCAGACGACCATCCTCGGTGACACGAACACAGCCCCCTTGGACAGGACACGGGATCTCTTTGCCGGGAAACTTACCTGGCGCCTGACGGATACGCAGACCCTGATCGCTTCCTTCGTCGGTGATCCCCAGAAGGAAACCGGCGCGGTGAATCCACCACAGGGGCCTTCATCCACCTGGGATGGTATAACAAAGATCGGAGGCACGGATTACAGTCTGCGCTATGAATTCAACGGCGAATCCTGGTTCGCGCAGATCCAGCTGAGCAAACATCGGGAAACGAATTCAAAGCTGCCCGTGGGTGTCAATGGAACCGAAATCCAATATATAGACAACCGCGCCAATGCTGTCAGAAGCGGTGGCTTCGGTCGCTTCGACGAGAAGGAATTCACTCGCGACACGATCACCGGGTCCTTCACGAAATACATTGGAGGCCATGAGATCAAGGCGGGATTCGATTTCCAGACCGACAAGGCCGATATCAAGCGCGGCTTCTCGGGTGGCCAGACCGTCACCATCTATGACAACAACGTCAACGCGAATCTGCCCATCTATGCCCATTACTATTGGACCGTCCCTGATTGGAGCATCACACCACCGATCAATGTCCCGATCCTTCCGGTCTTCACCTCCAAGCCCAAGCACGAAAGCCAGGCCTATTTCATCCAGGACAAGTGGACATTGGACAGTCATTGGAATTTCAACCTGGGCCTCCGGATGGATCAGACCGACATCAGGGACGTGCGCGGCGTGAAGGTGATCTCCCTCAAGGACATGCT
>JANYJQ010000121.1 GCA_025358435.1 Holophagaceae bacterium | reverse complement strand
CACCATCCTGCGACCCACCTTCTTCCAGCAGAACTGGGTGGCCTTCTTCTCCCACGCCATCAAGGCGGGGCAGCCGGTCTACGTCAACGCCGGCGAGGGCCGCCTGGCCTGGATCGACACCCGGGACATCGCCGCCGTGGCCGCCGCTGCCCTTACGGAGCCGGGCCACGAGGGCCTGATTTATGACCTCACGGGGCCCGAAGCTCTGGGCTACGCCGAGGTGGCCGCCCGCCTGGGCAAGCTGCTGGGCCGCGAGGTCACGTATGTGCCTGTCAGCGATACTGCCGCATTCCAGGCCATGCAGGGCATGGGCCTGGACGCCTGGTACGCCTACGGCATGGTGACGCTGAACCAGGGCGTCCGCCGCGGCATCGCGGAACCCACCACGGGCACCGTGGAGCTGGTGACCGGCGCGGCGCCAAGCACCCTTGATGCTTTCCTCCAGCAGAACCTTGAAGCGTTCAAGTGAAGGGGAAAACACCACGAACCGCCCAGCAACGACCCAATCAAAGGAGCAACGATGACCTCAACAGCCACCACCATTTCATCTGACGCCCTCATCCACCAGCTTGAATGGCGCTATGCCACCAAGCAGTTCGATCCAGCGCGCAAGATCGACCTGGAGACCTGGCGGAGCCTGGCGGATTCGCTGGTGCTGAGCCCTTCCTCCTATGGCCTGCAACCCTATAAATTCATCGTCGTGGCCGATTCCGCCCTGCGCGCCAAGCTGCGGACCGCGTCCTGGGGCCAATCCCAGATCGAAGACGCCTCGCACCTGGTGGTCTTCGCCATCAAGAAGGCCATGGGCAAGGCGCACATCGCCCATTACGTGGACCGCATCGCCCAGGTGCGCGGCGTCGACCGCGGTTCCCTGGCAGGCTTCGAGGGCGTGATGGTGGGAAATCTCGTCGATGGCCCCAGGGCCGCCGCCATCGACCAGTGGGCCGCCCGCCAAACCTATATCGCCCTGGGCAACTTCATGACCTCGGCGGCGCTGCTGGGTGTGGACACCTGTCCGCTGGAAGGCCTGGACCCGGCCACCTACGACGCGATCCTGGGCCTGGAAGCCGAAGGCTACGCCACGGTGTGCGCCTGCGCCGCCGGATACCGCAGCGGCGAGGACAAGTACGCCAGCCTGCCCAAGGTCCGATTCCCGGAATCGGAATTGATCGAGATCCGATGATTGTTCAGATTCGAAATCATGCCGTCTCCCCAGCCGGAACTAATCTCGCACAGGGCGGCAGGATTGATGCACGGCAGCAACCCTGCCGGCCCCACACTTCGAGAAGCGTCCAAAACCTTTCCCCAGGAGAAGCGATCATGCCGCTGCTATTTTCCGAAACCACGCTCGGACCACTCAGACTGCAGAACCACCTGGCCATGGCACCGATGACGCGCAGCCGGGCCATCGGCAACATTCCGAACGAACTCATGGCCGAGTTTTACGCGCAGCGGGCGACCGCGGGCCTGATCATCACCGAAGGCACATCGCCATCTCCCAATGGCCTTGGCTATCCCCGCATTCCCGGAATCTTTTCCGAGGCGCAGGCCGCCGGGTGGAAGGGCGTCACCGACGCGGTCCATCCGAAGGGCGCGAAGATCTTCCTCCAGCTCATGCATACCGGGCGCATCGGCCATGCGCTGAACCTGCCTGCGGGCGCACGCATCCTGGGGCCATCGGCGGTGGCCGCCGCTGGCGAGATGTACACCGACGCCGAAGGGATGAAGCCGCATCCCGTGCCGGAGGCGATGACCGAGGCGGACATCAAATCCACCATCGAGGAATTCGCCCAAGCCGCGAAGAATGCGGTGGAGGCTGGCTTTGACGGCATCGAGCTGCACAGCGCGAATGGCTATCTGCTGGAGCAGTTCATCCGCCCGAACACGAATCGGCGCACGGACGGCTACGGCGGATCCATCGAGAACCGGGCGCGCTTCGTGCTCGAAGTCGCGGATGCGGCGATCAAGGCCATCGGCAAAGATAAGGTCGGCATCCGCCTGTCGCCCTTCGGCGTGTTCAACGACATGCCGCTGTACGACGCGATGGAGGCGGATTACGCCTGGCTGACGCAACAGCTCAACGCGCGCGGATTGGCGTACGTCCACCTGGTCGACCATTCGGCGGCGGGCGCGCCGCCCGTGCCGGATTCCATGAAGGCCACCTTCCGCAGGGTGTTCAAAGGCACGCTGATCCTGTCGGGCGGCTACGACGCCGCGCGCGCGGAAAGCGATCTGGCCTCAGGCAGATGCGATCTGATCGCTGTGGGGGTGCCGTTTCTCGCCAATCCGGACCTGATCGCCCGATGGAAGTCCGGCGCGGCGCTGAATGCCCCCGACATGGGTACTTTCTACACGCCCGGACCGAAGGGATATACCGATTACCCGGCCTTGGGTTGATGCTGTTGGCAAAATTAATAATTGCAGCTGAATCGGCATTGCTTCCCCTAACCGGATAGACCGTCCTTCCCGGAGATTTCCCATGCAGCTTCGATCCCTTGGCACGCAAGGACTCACAGTGTCACCCCTCGGCCTCGGCTGCATGGGCATGTCGGACTTCTATGGCGCCAAAGACGATACGGAATCCACCGCCACCATCCATCATTTTCTTGACCGTGGTTTCAATTTCCTGGACACGGCGGATGCCTATGGGCCCCATCTCAACGAAGAGCTGGTGGGCCGCGCCATCAAAGGGCGTCGGGATTCCGTGGTGCTTGCCACGAAGTTCGGCATCCAGCGCACCGAGAACCCCGCCGAGCGCCGCATCAACGGAAGGCCCGAGTATGTCCGCTCTGCCGCCGAGGCCAGCCTCAAGCGTCTGGGCGTGGATCACATTGATCTTTACTATCTGCATCGCGTGGATGCCGAAACCCCCATCGAGGATACGGTGGGCGCCATGGCGGACCTGGTGCAGGCTGGGAAGGTCCGCTACCTGGGGCTTTCCGAAGCCGCGCCGGACACGCTGCGCCGCGCCATGAAAGTGCATCCCATTTCCGCCCTGCAAAGCGAGTATTCCCTGTGGACCCGTGAACCCGAAGACGGTGTATTGGCGGCCTGCCGCGAGTTGGGCATCGGTTTCGTGCCCTATAGTCCCCTTGGCCGAGGTTTTCTCACGGGCCAGTTGCGGACGTTCGAGGATTTCGCTGCGGATGACTACCGGCGCTTCTCGCCGCGTTTCCAGGGCGAGAATTTTCAGAAGAATTTGGACCTGGTGGACAAGGTCGCAGAGCTCGCGAAAGCGAAGGGCTGCACACCCGCACAGCTCGCATTGGCCTGGGTGCTGGCCCAGGGGCAGGACATCGTGCCGATTCCCGGCACCAAGCGCCGCAGGACGCTGGACGAAAACCTGGGCGCACTGGCCGTCGAACTCTCGGCGGACGATCTCGCGCAGGTAGATTCGGCGTTGCCTAAAGGCGCCGCCGCAGGCCAGCGGTATCCCGAAGCCATGATGAAACTCGTCGGGCGTTGACGCATCAGGAAGAGACCTTGAAACGCACAAGAAACGGAGGCCCGCGATGAACTTGCGAGACGCGAAAATCCTCATCACCGGCGGCAGTTCGGGCATCGGCTTCGAAACGGCCCGCAAGCTGATCGAGGCTGGAGCCCAGGTCGCCATCACGGGCCGGGACGAAGCGAAGCTCCAGGCCGCGGCGGAAAAACTGAAGGCCCACAGCATCCGGGCGGATGTCAGCAATGCCGCCGACGTCCAGCGCATGGTGGATGAAACCGTGCGCGTGTTCGGCTCCATGAACGTCCTCATCAACAACGCGGGCATCGGATCCTTCGCGCCGTTGGTAGCGCTCGACGTGGCGGAATTCCGCCGCGTCATGGACACCAATGTCTTTGGAGCGATGCTCGCGGGGCAGGCCGCGGCCCGGCAGTTCATCGCCCAAGGCAAGGGCGGCAGCATCATCAACATTGCCTCCACGGCGGCCCAGCGGGGTTTCGCAAACGGCACGGCTTATACGGCGAGCAAGTTCGCCCTGGCGGCCATGACCGAGTGCTGGCGGGCCGAACTCCGCACCCACGACATCCGTGTGATGCAGCTGAACCCGTCGGAAGTCGTCACCGAATTCCAGGCCCGGATGGGGAAGCAGCAGGCGGTCAACGAGACCAAGCTGCGCGCCAGGGAAATCGCCCACGCCATCAAGGCCATGCTGGAAATGGACGACCGGGGCTTTATCCCCGAGCTCACAGTGTGGGCCACCAACCCGAAATGATGGCTCAGGTGGCGGGAGATGCCCCACCGGCCAGGATTTGCACCTTTTGATCAGGAATTTGAAGGAGATCTTCAGCGCTCAGGGGTAATAAGTTAGGGTGGATTCATAGCACGGAGCACCCGATGGAAGAAAAAAACAGACCCTTGATGGTTCTTGTGGGCATGGGACCAGGCATGGGCCTGTCGCTGGCGCATCGCTTCGCCAAGGAAGGTTTTCGCATCGCTTTCATGGCCCGGCGTCTGGATGCTGTGAAATCCTTCACCGACAGGTTGCGGAAAGAAGGCATTCCGACGTGGGGCTTTGGCGTGGACGCCGCTGAACCAGCTTCTCTCCAGGCGGCCTTCCGCTCCATCTATGGAAGTCTGGGAGAGCCAGATGTGCTGATCTATAACGCGTCGGTCTTTCGCGAGGCGCTGCCATCGCAACTCGACCCCGCTGATCTGGATCTGGAGTTCCTCAGCATGGTTTCTGGATTCCTGGTGTCCGCCCAGGCCGTGATCCCTTCCATGAAGGCCAAAGGGAAAGGCACCATCCTCCTGACTGGCGGTGGTTCCGCGCTGAGTCCATTCGCAAGCGGCGCGAGCCTTTGCATCGGGAAGGCCGGACAACGCAGCCTCTGTTTCAGCCTCGCTCAAGAACTGGCCCCGAGCGGCATCCATGTGGGCACGGTCACCATTTGCGGCTTTATCGCGCCAGGAACCGCCTTCGACCCCGATCACATCGCCGATGAATTCTGGCAACTGCACGCGCAGAAGGCCGGAACCTTCGAGACCGAACGGATCTACCGGGGATGAAGGCGCGGAGGTAAGGTGGCTCAGCGATCCAAGGCGTATTCCGACAACGCGGCCGGTGCCTTTTTCGTGGACCAGAGCTGCATCGACTGCGGCACCTGCTACACCATGGCGCCGGAAATCTTCAGGGACGCGGATGATCATTCGGTAGTCCACCTGCAGCCAAGCGAAAGCCAGCGCCTGCGGGCCTCCATGGCCTTGCTGGCCTGTCCGACCGCGAGCATTGGATCCGATGACAAAGCCTCCATGGCGGAAGCGGTTCGGGCCTTTCCTGATCCCATCGAAGCTGAAGTCCATTTCTGCGGTTTCACCGCTGAGAACAGTTTCGGCGCGTGGAGCTATTTCATCCGGCGCGAGGCCGGCAACGTGATGATGGATTCACCCAGGGCCGTGCAGCCGCTGATGAAGCGCATTGAGGAGCTGGGCGGCGTCAAGGCGATGGTGCTCAGCCATCAGGATGACGTGGCGGACCATGCGCTCTTCCATGAGCGGTTCGGGTGTGAACGCATCATGCATTCAGGCGATCGCTATCCCGGACTGGAGCGCTACATCCAAGGCGATGATCCCATTCAACTGGACCCAGACCTGCTCTTCATTCCCACACCGGGCCACTCCGCCGGAAGCGCATGCCTGCTGTATCGGAACACCTTCCTCTTCACTGGAGACCACCTGTGGTGGAACCCCAAACGCGGGATGCTTTCAGCCTCGAAAAATTTCAATTGGCACTCGTGGTCCCAACAACTCAAGTCGCTGGAGAAGCTCCTGGATTTTGAATTCCGGTGGGTCCTGCCAGGCCATGGCGCGCCCAAGCGAACCGATACGCCCCAGGAGATGCGGAAGGAATTGGAGCGGGGGTTGGAATACTTGAAAAAACTGTGATCCGCCAACCCTGAACGCCTTAGGGTGGCCCCGGTAGAATGAAGCGTTCGCATCGGAGCCGCCATGTCCACCGCCACCGAAAATCCCGTCATCACCGCCCCTCGCGGAACGCATCTGCATTGCAAGGGCTGGGTGCAGGAGGCGGCCCTGCGGATGCTCATGAACAACCTCGATCCTGATGTGGCCGAGCGGCCCGAGGATCTCGTGGTCTATGGCGGCCTGGGCAAGGCGGCGCGGAACTGGGACTGCTTCCACGCCATCGTGAAGGAACTGAAACATCTTAATGACGATGAGACCCTGCTGGTGCAAAGCGGCAAGGCCGTGGGCGTGGTGAAGACCCACGCCGAGGCGCCCCGGGTGCTCATTGCTAATTCCAATCTCGTGCCCAAATGGGCGACCTGGGAACACTTCCGCGAACTGGATCAGAAAGGGTTGATGATGTACGGCCAGATGACCGCGGGAAGCTGGATCTACATCGGCTCCCAGGGCATCGTGCAAGGCACCTACGAGACTTTCGCGGAAGCCGCGCGGCAGCATTTCAACGGGACCCTGGCGGGCACCTGGACGCTCACGGCGGGCCTGGGCGGCATGGGTGGCGCGCAGCCTTTGGCTGTGACTATGAACGGCGGTGTCTGCCTGGCCATTGAAGTGGATCAAAGCCATATCGAAAAACGCATTAAAACCCGCTATCTCGACGAGTGGACGGACAACCTGGAGACGGCTCTGAACCTTGTCCAAACCTATGTCGACGCGAAGGAATCGCGCAGCATCGGCCTGCTGGGCAATGCCGCGGAACTGCTGCCGCAGATCCTGAAGCGCGGCTTCGTTCCGGATCTGGTGACGGACCAGACCTCGGCCCATGACGAATACAACGGCTACATCCCCCTGGTCCTTTCCCTGGTTCAGGCCGCTGAGCTTAGGAAGTCCGACCCGAAAACCTATGTCGAACGCGCGCTCCAATCCATGCGGACCCATGTGGAAGCCATGCTCGCGTTCCAGAAAAATGGCAGCGTGACCTTCGATTACGGCAACAACATCCGGGCCCAGGCCGAACGGGCAGGGCTGACCAACGCATTTGATTTCCCAGGCTTTGTGCCTGCCTTCATCCGTCCCCTTTTCTGCAAAGGCATCGGTCCATTCCGCTGGGTGGCGCTGAGCGGCGATCCCGAAGACATCGCCGTGACGGATGCCGCGATGATGGAGCTGTTCCCGGAAAACGAGGGCATGATCCGGTGGCTGAAGGCCGCCAAAGAGAAGATCGCTTTTCAGGGCTTGCCGGCACGCATCTGTTGGATCGGCGCGGGCGAGCGGCATCTCGCGGGCCTGAAGTTCAACGAGCTGGTGCGGACCGGAAAAGTGAAGGCGCCCATCGTCATCGGCCGGGATCATCTCGATAGTGGGAGTGTCGCTTCTCCCAACCGCGAGACCGAGGCCATGAAGGATGGCAGCGACGCCGTGAGCGATTGGCCCTTCCTGAACGCCATGACCAGCGTCGCGGGCGGAGCCTCATGGGTGAGCATCCACCATGGCGGCGGCGTGGGCATGGGCTACAGCCAGCACGCTGGAGTGGTCATCGTGGCCGATGGAACGGAACGTGCGGATCGGTGTCTAGCGCGGGTGCTTTGGAACGACCCGGCCACCGGCGTCTTCAGACACGCGGATGCGGGGTATGAGGTAGCCAGCGAACACGCCAGGAAGATCGGATTGCATATTCCGATGGCGTGACGCCTTACTGCCCCTGGCCTTTCGGGCTTGTTGTTCTTCGGAAGATTGCTTTACCTGGAAAAACCACTGAAAGCCTTATTTTTCATTGAAAATACATTTTTCCCATGACCGAGCGATGACCCTTCGCAGGCGCTGATTCTTTAAAATCAAAGTCTATGATGGCCATGGCGGAACCCCGATGTCCTGCGCTTCAAACACTCGATCTTGAGGATTTCCGCGTTTCGCATGTGCGGGGACCTGTGACCCAGCAGATCTGCCAGGCGGTCTTGCGGGCCGGAGGACAACCGGCCTGGGAAGCACTGTTGAAGAAGGTGTCAGAGCCTTGCCGGAAGCTCTTTTCGAGCCCCATCGGGAGCTACGAATGGGTCGATGCGGATCTCGCGGCAGAGATGAACACAGCTTTCCTTGATATGAATGGTTTGGATTGGATCCATGCGCGGGGGAGAAGCGCGGCGCGTGAACAGCTCCTTACGGTCCACCGCTGGCTGATCAAGCTGGCGAGCCCTGAATTCCTGTTGAACAATGCGCCGCGGATCCTGAGCCTCTACTATCGCGGATGCAAGGGAGCCGTGAAGTTGGAGGGCGCCGGCGAAGCCACCCTGAATCTCTGGGCCCACGGCTACTATCCAGAATGGTATTCCCATGGCCTGGTGGGTTGGTTGCAGGGGGCGCTGGAACTGAGCGGGGCCACGGATCTGCGCATCCACCACCAGCTGCCCGCAGGTCAGGGACTGGATTCGGTGTGCCATATCTACCGGATGACCTGGAAGGGCTGAAGGCGCCGATTCCAGCCATTCAATTCAGCTGCCTGGATACGGTCAGCAATGACACCACTTCAGCATCCGAGGTCTGGGTGAAATCTTCATAGAACTGGCCCACGGCGCTGAACCAGATCGGTTCCATGAGGCACACGATTTCGTCGGCCTCGTGGGAAAGCCGGGCCAGTGTGTCTGGTGGCGCCACGGGCACCGCAAGCACGAGGCGGGCGGGATGGGTGCGGCGCAGAGCCTGAAGGGCCGCCTGGGCGGTGATGCCCGTGGCGAGCCCGTCATCCACCAGAATCACAGTGCGGCCCTTCAAATCGAGCGCAGGACGGCTGCCACGATAGAGCGCAAGGCGCCGTCGGGCCTCGCTTTCCTGATTTTCCACAGCACCGCGCAATTTGGCTTCGGTGAGCCCCAGCTCCATCAGCAACGGATGATTCCATACCACTTCCGGTTGGTTGAGCAGAACAAGCGCGCCGACGCCGAGCTCTTGTTGGAAGGGTGCGCCGATCTTGCGGACCACTAAAACATCCAGGGGCGCCCCCAGGAACGAGGCCACTTCGGCTGCCACGGGCACGCCGCCCCGGGGCAACGCCAACACGATCGGAGCCTGGCCCTTCAGATGGATCAGTGCCCGGGACAGATACCGTCCGGCTTGCTGCCGGTCCTTGAACCGACCAGTGGGATTGTTGCTTTCCTGAGGGATGCCCACCATGGCTGGACCTGCTCAATCACCCCACCAAAGTACGGCAATCGCAGCCTTCAGGCACGGTTCTGTTTCTCCATCCGTGAGTGATCGGCTAGGACAATTTTGCCTGCATGTTTAAACATTCATGAGCAATTTTCCCTCGTTGACCCATCTTGGGGCAACCCTGCCGAGGGGGTGCTCATGGATACCGCCACACTGAACATGAAACCTCTTCATGAATATTGTCAGGAGAACGTCCGGGTCACCGAGGTGCGGGGTCCGAATGTGGTGCAGATCCGCAAAGTGGTGGTGCGGCATGGCGGCGAAGGTGCCTGGAATGACCTGTTGTCCCAGGTTTCAGAAGGTTGCCGGGCCCAATTCGAGAAACCTGTCGGTCTCTATGATTGGGTCGAAGAGTGCCATTTCACCGAATTGAGCAAGGCCTACATCCGCTGGTCCGGCCGCCATGATGCAGGCAAGGCTGGCGAGGCGGCCGCCCAGGAAGAATTCACCACTCTGCATCGTTGGATGCTGCGGATGATGACTCCAGGATTCCTATTGGCCAGCATCCCGAAATTCTTTGCCCACTACACTCGGGGCGGGCATGTGGTGGTGGATGAATCGGGCTCTGGGTATGCGGTAATCAGCGTGTGGGTCGATGGTTTTTTCCCTGAATGGTTTTCCCCAGGCCTTACCAGCTGGACGCAGAAAGCCATGGAACTCACAGGGGCAAAAAATGTTTCAGTTGAGTATCAAGCCCCGCCGGTCACCGGACCTGAAGCATGCCGCCACATCTACCGATTAACGTGGCGAGCCTGAACGGCCAGTCAGGCCGTCCGTTCCCAATAATCATCTCAATCCCGATGGCCAGGACGGCATTAGTGGCCGTAGCGGGGCGGCCAGAAAAGTGCTGGTTATTCTGAAACGGCCACTAAACTCAAAGGATGTCGAGACCCTGCCCCTGCACCTCCAAGCTCACTTATGATCGCTGCTGTCAGCCTCTCCTCGAAGGAAGGAAGGCCGCGGAAACCGCCACCCTGCTCATGCGCAGCCGATTCTCCGCCTACGCGTTGGGGAAAGTGGACTACCTGTTGAAGACCACTTCCGAAGCTGAAAGAGCCAAGCTCGTCCGCGATGAATTGCTCCAGTACTGCCGGACCATCAAGTGCATTTCACTCAAGATCATTTCGGCCGAACAGGGCGGACCAGGGGATGAAACCGGCACTGTGAAGTTCCACGCCAGCCTTCAAGTGCAGGGCAAGCGCCAGCTTCACATCGAACTCAGCCGCTTCATCCGGGAAGAAGGCGCCTGGGTCTACGTGGACGGCGACACCAACTAGTTTCGCCGGGCCCTTGCGGCAACATGACTTTGGTCATCATGATGGTGGGCCAGTCTAAGAGCGTGTCCTGAAATTCCTCCGCTTCCATCGAGCGCGCCATGCCCGTCTTCACCACCGCCTGCCCCCGCAACTGCTACAGCACCTGCGCCATGAAGGTGACGGTGGAGGATGGCCGCCTGGTGGCCATCGACCCGCAGCCGGATAATCTGGCAACACCCGAGGGTGCCTGCCTGAAAGGGCTCAGTTACCTTGAGCGGGTCTACAGCCCCGAGCGGATCCTGCACCCAATGAAGCGAAACCCGGCGGGCGGCTTCTTGCGCATTTCCTGGGATGAAGCCCTGGACCTTATCGCTACGCGACTCCAAGTGGTGAAGGCGGAGCATGGGCCCCAGGCTGTGCTCTTCTATTCAGGAAGCGGCACCAAGGGCCTATTGAATGGCTGCGGCATGGGCTTCTGGCGGCTTTTCGGAGGCTGCACCACCACCTACGGTGACCTCTGCTGGCCGGCGGGGCTGGAGGCCACGCGGCTCACCCTGGGCGACAACCTGCACAACGCGCCCTGGGACCTCACAAAGGCGCGCCTGGTCATCTTCTGGGGCAAGAATGCCGCGGAGACGAACCTCCATCAGATGCGCTTCCTGGACCAGGCGCTGGAAGCGGGCGGGAAGTGCGTGGTCATCGATCCCCGCCGCACCCAGACCGCCGAGAAAGCGGCCCTGTTGATCCAACCCCGACCCGGAACGGACGGCGCCTTGGCGCTTGCCTTGGGGAACCTGCTCATCAGCGGGAAGGCCGTGGATCAGGCTTACGTGGATGCCCACGTGCTGGGTTTCGAAGCCTATTCGGAACGCGTGAAGGCGTGGACCCCGGAACGTGCGGCCGCCATCTGCGGAATCCCAGAAGACCAGATCCACGAGCTGGCGCGGCTCATGGCCGAAGTGCCACCCATGACCCTGGTTCCGGGCTTCGGCATGCAGCGGTACACCAATGCCGGACAGACGATGCGGGCCATGCTGGCCCTGGCGGTCATCACGGGCAACCTGGGCAAACCCGGGGCAGGGTGGCAGTACGCCAACCTCGCCACCCAGGTCTTCTCGCCAGAGCGGGACCCGCTGGATTTCTATCCGCCCGAAGTGCCCGATGGCGTGGTCAGAATCGGCATCAGCACCGCGCGGTTGGGGCGGGACATGGAAGGCCTGAAGGACCCGCCCCTGAAGTTCGCCTGGGTGGAGCGGGGCAATCCCCTGGGCCAGAATCCCGATGGCAACCGGGTACGCGCGGCTTGGAAGGCCCTGGATTTCCGGGTGGTGGTGGAGGAGCGCTTCACTGACACCGCGCTGGAGGCGGATGTGGTGCTGCCGGCCAAGTCCCTGTTCGAGCAGAGCGATGTCATCGGGGCCTACTGGCACTCCTACCTGCAACTTCGGCAGAAGTGCATCGAGCCTCCGGGAGAAGTGAAGCCTGAAACCGAGATCTACGAAGCGCTGGGCCGGCGTCTGGGGTTCAGCGAGGAGGCCCTGCATGAGGTGCTGCCCGAATCGACAGATGCCGGCATTGAGGCCTGGCTGAACCGCAGGCTCGATCACCTCGGCATCACGTTGGAGCAACTTAGGAATGGTCCCGTGGCAGTTCCGGGAACCCCCGACGTAGCTTGGGAAGACGGTCATTTCCCGACTCCCAGCGGCAGGATCGAACTATTCAGTGCGGAGGCCGCCCGCCGCTGGGCCGTGGATCCTTTGCCGGATTATGTGGAGTCCGCGGAGGGCCCATGGACATCCGGCAACTATCCCCTCCTGCTCCTGACCCCGAACACCAAGAATTCCATCCACAGCCAGTTCCACATGCTGAAGGTGATCCGGGCGCTGGGTGTGGAACATGCTCTCTTCATGCATCCCGAAGACGCGGAGGCACGCAACCTAGGCCCCGGGCAGTGGGTCCGGATCCACAATGACCGGGGTGAATTGGTGCTGCCATTGCGGCTGGATTTCGGGCTTCGGCCGGGGGTGGTCTACGCCTTCAACGGCTTCGGCGTGGCCGATGGCGGCAGCGTGAATCTGCTCTCCGAGGGCCGTGAAACCGACATGGGCCATGGGGCCGCGTTCCATGACAACCGCGTGGATGTCGAAGCGGCCCGCCCATGAGCTTCGCCTTCACTTTCACTCCTGATCGCTGCACGGGCTGCGGGGCCTGCGTGGTGGCCTGCTGGATGGAGAACCGGGCGGAGCAGACGCGGCCCTGGCGCGAGATCCACGTGTTCAATCCGGGGCGGGTGCCCGGGTTGCCGCTCTTCCAACTCTCCCTGGCGTGCCACCACTGCGAAGCTCCCGCCTGCCTGGACAACTGCCCGGCGGATGCCTACACCCAGGACCTGGCCACGGGCGCGGTGACGATTCATGCAGACCGCTGCATGGGCTGCCGCTACTGCACCTGGGCCTGTCCCCACGATGCGCCGAAGTTCAATGCCGCCGCGGGCACCATCGAAAAATGCACCTTCTGCCCTGCGCGGATCGAGCAGGGCCTGGAGCCCGCCTGCGTGGCCCGCTGCCCGGTGGACGCCCTGGGTTTCGAGGCCAAGACGGATGGACGGCCACCCTCCAGCCTCCCGCCGGGCTTTCCAGATTCGGCGCTTCGTCCTTCGATACGTTTCGTGCCGCGGAGGAACCCGCTACCGGGAAAGGCGCCTGGAACGGCGCGCTGGGCCCATCTGCTGGAAGAAATGTTGGGGGTTCCCGAACCGAAGATCTCCCTGCAGGGTGAATGGGGACTGCTGCTTTTCACGACCACGATGGCCGTATCGGCTTCCTGGTTTTCAGCGGCCCTGATGGGGGGACCGGTCGTGCGGCCGCTGCCGTTTCTCGCCGCGGGGATACTGGTCATGGCGCTTTCGATCCTGCATCTCGGGCGGCCGGAAAGGGCCTGGCGCGCCATCCTGCATCTCCGGACCAGTTGGCTGAGTCGCGAGATTCTCGTCACGGGACTATTTTTAGCATTGGCGGGGATCCAGATGCTCTTCCTGCCGAAGGCGCGGACCCTGGCTTGGCTCGCAGGCGCCATGGGCTTCCTGGGACTTCTGGCCATCGACCGGATCTACCGCGTGGCCCTCAAAGTGAAACCCTGGAACCTCCACAGCGGCAGCGCGCTACTGACGGGGTTCTATCTGCTGGGCTTCCTGGGTGGGCTTCCCTGGTTGATCTACGGCGCGGGTGCCCTGAAATTGGCCCTCTACTTGCTCCGCAAAGGGCACTTCATCCGCCAAGGCCGATACAGCCGCCCATGGCTCAGCGGGTTTCGGTTGGTTCTGGGCTTCCTGGGTCCACTGCTGCTGTTGCCTTGGAACCCGGGGCTG
>JANYJQ010000172.1 GCA_025358435.1 Holophagaceae bacterium | reverse complement strand
CTGCCCCAGGGCGCTGGGCACAACCCCCGCCTGGGGTTGAACCTGCACCCAGGCTTCACCGACTTGGGGTGAGAAATCCACACCGCCCACGGCGGCGGGCTGAAGGTAAAGGTGATCACCTTCCATCAAGAAGGTGGCCTGGACAAAGCCCTTGGGCACCATGCCCAAGGCGGTTTCGGTATTCCCAAAAGAGGGTCGCAACACCACACCCCTGGCACGCACCCAACGGGCCAAGGCCAGCACCTTGGCGGCTTCCCGCAATCGATGCAATTCCGGTTCGACCTTGGCGTAGGCCTCGTACCGCGAACTTATTTCGGCGGCGTAGGCGTTCAATCCTTCCTGCTGAAGGGAAGCAGCTCCGCCTTCCAGCATCTGACTGCGGATTCCGATGCGCACTTCGCCAAATTGCACCAGCGTGCCCTGGGGATCCACGCGCAATTCCACGGCTCCGGGTTGCAGCCAGGTGCGCGCCCGCAGCCCGCCCCCACTGCCGCCCTTGCCGCGTTGGGCGAGGAAGGTCTGATGGTATTCCGCCTGGCTGCGGTGGCCAGGAATGCGATCCTCCAAATCCGGCAGGGCAAGGATAGATTTCAAGGCGACATCAGCCCGCATGAAAGTTTGCGCCAGGGCGGATTTCGGATCGAGACCATCCAGACAAACAGGTTCGAGTTGAAGGGAAGAAAGACCTGGGTACAGCCGGTGCAACGCTTCTTCCCCGACCACGAGGCCGTGGAACATGCCCTTCCCAACCTTATCGGCCATCCAGGTGGTGAAGCGTTCCTGGGCCCAGGGCAGGAAACCCGCAGGTCCGCGCCGATTCCGTTCGCTGTTCACCGTCACCGGATTCAGGCCGGCATTCACCAGAAAAGCTCCCCAGATCTGGCCCTGCAGCAGCAGAGAACCTTGGTCCTTGGCCATGCGCCCGGATTGAACCTCGTCCTTCAAGCGACGGGCTTCGGTACCTACACCCAGCAGATCAATGGCGCCCCACGTATCGCCGCCCAGCATGCGCGTCAGCGCCTCCGAGGTGCCCGGTGTGCCCAGGTTCTTCAGCGCCTTGGCCACCAAGGCCATGTAGCCTGCCTCGCCACGGGTTTTTTGGGACCGCTCGGGCTGAAGCACATCCACGGCCTCAGCCGGAGTCAGGCCAAAGACCGCCCCGCACCGCTTGGCAAAGCGCTGCCCATCCGGGCGATGGGCGAGATCTGTTCCTAGCACCTGCAGCAGGCGTTGGGCGTAGGTCTGAACGTAGGCTGAATCCCGGCCCAGCCGTTGGGCATCCGCGGCCACGCGTTGGTCCAAGTCCCGCCCGGCTTGCCTTCCGGCGGGGGTCGGTTCCAGGGAAAAAGAGGGTGCAGGATTGCGCAGGGCTTCGGCCAGAAGGGCCTCGTAGGGCAAAGGGCCCGTGGGATAAGCGGGATCGTAATCGCCCCAGCACACCACCTCGCCGGTGCGAGGGTCTGGCGCGGCATAGCGAAGCACGTTGAAGCCCTGCCCTGGTGCGGGCGCGCTCACCTTGGGAATGGTTGCGGAAGCCCCCATCACAGGCCCTGCCATCAGGCCTGAACCCACCTGAACGGTAAGCAGGCGACCTGCGCGTTCGAGTTCCAGATTGATTTTCAGCCCTCGGGCATTCGAGATGGCCACCAGCCGTTGCAACTGGCGCAGATCATTAACGCTCCCGCCCCCAGCACCGACGATCACATCTCCCGGCTGAACCCCCGCGGTTTCCGCTGGGGATCCCGGGACCACGCTCACAACCCTGAAACGCCCCTCCTCTTCCTTCAGCACAAGGCCCATGGCGGGCTGGCCCTGAGGCGCATTGGGATTCTGGCTTTGGGGTTCTGTTGTGGCGGCCTCGCCCCGCCGGCGCTGGGCATAGAGACCCGGTCCCCCCATTGAACATACGAGAAAAGCCGTCAGCAGCAGGCGAGCCATGGACATGGCAACTCCAATCACGGGGACTTAGGGTGGATGGCTCCACCTTACTCCCCCTGGAGTGTCTTGGCTGAATGAGCAGGCAAGAAGCTAAGGAATTCCTGGCCTACTTCGCGAGCATGGCTTCCAAGCCCTTATCGCCTTTGCTGATGGCGCGATCCATGAGGCCGATGGCGTCCACGAGAAGCTTTTCGCACTTGGTTTTCATGTCAGCGTTGTAATCGGCATCGCTGATGTCCTTGAGATTGATGAGCACATTCCAGATGCCGCCGCGCACACCGGCGAAGCCCATCTGCACGCCCACCATGCCATCGGTGATGGAGGCGGGGTTGCCATGCTCAATGACCACGGCTGCCGCCTGCATGGCCTCGAAGCTGTGGGCGGCGGTCTGAAAGGGCACATTCACAGCGATCTTGAGGCCATCCAGCATGGCGGCTTCGCGAGTTGCCCTTTCGTCAGCGGTGGACTGCGGCAGGCGGCGGGCATCCATGTAGGCATTGAAGGCATTGGTGTCATCGTCCACGGCCAGCACCAGGGCCGCTTTCACGCGGTGGGCCTGCTCGGCAGCCGCATGCAAGGTCGCACCATGTCCCTTGGTTTTTGTGAGATTGGCCACCATGCTGGCGAGGCTCGCACCCAGCGCACCCGCCAAGGCCGCGATGCTACCACCGCCAGGCGCGGGCGTGTCGCGGCTCACTTCAGTTACGAAATCCGTAACCTTCATGGCCATGAGGCCGTGCTCGTAGCGCTTGGGTAGGCCCAGCACTTTCTTGTCGATCTCGAAGGGCGCCACATCCGAAAGGCCCATGCTGAAGACGGCATTCTCCAGCACATCCTCCACCGGCACGAAGGGCGATTTGCCTTGCAACCGCAAGTAATGCTGGCCTGCATCAAACAAGGGTTTGAAGGGCACTAGGCCCACGATCTCGCTCCCTGTCACGACCAGCCCGCGCGCCACCGCCATGCGCCGGGTGGCCTCCAGCACATCCACGGTGCTGGTCACGT
>JANYJQ010000165.1 GCA_025358435.1 Holophagaceae bacterium | reverse complement strand
GAAAGTCGCGGACCATATCGGCGCCATCCACCACGAAATCCATTTCACCGTGCAAGAAGGCCTGGATGCGCTCTCCGACGTGATCTACCACCTGGAGACCTTTGACATCACGAGCATCCGCGCCTCGACGCCCATGTACCTGATGATGCGGAAAATCCGCGCCATGGGCATCAAGATGATCCTGTCAGGCGAAGGGGCCGACGAGATCTTCGGCGGCTATCTCTACTTCCACAAAGCGCCCGATGGCCATGCGCTGCACGACGAAACCGTGCAGAAACTGCAAAAACTCCACCTCTACGATTGTTTGCGGGCCAACAAATCCAGCGCCGCCTGGGGCGTGGAAGCGCGCGTGCCCTTCCTGGACCGGGAATTCCTGGACGTGGCGATGATGTTGGATCCCGAATTGAAGATTCCCCGCAACGCCAAGCGAGAAAAACCCATCGAGAAGTACTTGCTTCGCGCTGCCTTCGACGGCACGCTTCCAGATGAAATTCTCTGGCGCCAGAAGGAGCAGTTCTCCGATGGCGTGGGCTACGCCTGGATCAACGGACTGAAGGCCCACGCCGAACGCGAAATCAGTGACAGCATGATGCGTGGCGCCCACGAACGCTTCCCCGTGAAGACACCCGAAACCAAGGAAGCCTATCTTTACCGCCAGATGTTCGAGCACCATTTCCCATCCGCCACAGCAGTGAACTGCGTGCCCTGGGAGAAGAGCATCGCCTGCAGCACCGCCACAGCGTTGCTCTGGGACGAAGCTTTCCAAAAGATGGCGGATCCATCAGGCCGGGCGGTCATGGATGTGCATGAGACGGGTTATACGGCGGAACGAAAATAAACCACGTGGAGGAGCTGCGGGAAGCGGAGAAGAGACTATTTTTCTCTGCTACCCTCCGTCCTTTCTCCAGTACCCTCCGCGTGGTTTCTTCTTTGAAGACCACGCCCTGTCCGAACATGATCGTTGAGAGTGACCCCATGACGCCAAAGCCAAGCCCCGAAGACCGGAAGATCGCAGGCAAGGCTCTCCGAGAAAGCCTGAATCGGTCCGATCAGGGGATCTGGAAGGTCGCCGCTGACCGGCCCGACCCGATCACCTTGTTGAAGGCTGCGGTGGCGCACCGGGACCCGTCCCTGCTGCCCATCCGCTGGAGCCGCATGGCGCAGTCGCCTTTCTATTTCTTCCGGGGCAACGCGGCGCTGATGGCGGCGGATATCGCGCCCTGCCCCACGACGGGCTTGCACAGCCAACTCTGCGGCGATGTCCACGTCATTAACTTCGGCGCCTTCGGAAAACACGACGGCAGCCTGGTCTTCGATCTGAATGACTTCGACGAGACCTGCCGTGGGCCATGGGAATGGGATCTGAAGCGGCTCCTGGCCAGCGCCGTGCTGGCGGGACGGGAAGCCGGGCACTCCGACGACGCCTGCTTCGATGCCACCAGCCGTTGCGTCCGGGCCTACGCCAAGGGCATGGACCGCTTCGCTGGACTGGGGATCGTGGCGCTTTCCCGGGAGGAGATCGGCCCGCATAACGATGGTGGCGCTCTGGCGCCCATTTTCGAAAAGGCCCGCCGGGATACGCCTCAGAAATTGCTTGAGAAGGCCATCGATCCAGGACCCCGCTTCAGGACCAAAGATCCGTTCTTGAAACCCCTCACGGAAGATGAAGCCGCGCCCTTCCTCGCCGCCATGCCTGAGTACCGTGGCACCATTGGTCCAGCGCGTCAGCAGGTGCTCGACGGCTATGAGCCGGTCTGTTTGGGGCGCCGTGTGGCGGGCTGCGGATCCCTTGGAGTGAAGGATGTGTTGCTCCTGGCTTTCGGAAATGGACCCGATGATCCCTTATTTTTAGAATTCAAAGCCCAACACGGCAGTGTTTGGAACAATTTCCTAAATGAACCTGAAAGCGGCCATGCCGGGCACCGTGCCGCCGAAGGCCAACACCGCATGCAGACTTGCGCGGACCCGTTTCTGGGTTGGACCACCGTCGCAGGCGAGCCTTTCGTGGTTAAACAGTGGTCCGATCACAAGGCCAGCATCGAGGTGTTGGACCTCGCAGGGGATGCATTGGCCGACTACCTGGAAGTTTGTGGCACGGTGCTAGCTAAGGCTCATGCCCGCAGCGGTGATCCGGCCCAGATCGCCGGCTACCTTGGACAGAGCGATGAGCTGCCCGGGGCGCTTTCGACTTTTGCTCTTGGGTACGCGGACCAGGCCACCGAGGACTGGCTATTGCTGAAGCAGTCCGTGGCGGAAGGAAGGCTGGAGGCCTGGGCTCCCGCGAAGTGAACGGGGAACCGCAACGTTAAGGCTCATCTCCCGCCTGAAAGGACTCCTCAGCAGAATCATTCGTAGCTTTGCGGGCCAATGGAACCAATGCTGGATCAGGCCTCTATCCGGATAAGTGGCTGTGGAGGCCCTTATGACCCGGATGGATGATCTCCAAGCACGACTGCAATCCCTTGAGAAGGAGATCCGCGAGGAATTGAACGGCCTGCGGGAAACCGAGGGATACCACCTGGAGGGCCGGAGGGTCCGCATCCAGGAGACCATCCGCAAGGCCCATCGCGCCCGCCGGAAGCGCGTCCATGTCTGGCTTTGGGAAGGCCGGATCCTGGCCTACCTGGTGGCCCCCGTCATCTGGGCGGGGCTATTCCCGGCGCTGCTCCTTGATATGTACGTCGTGGTCTACCAATTCATCTGCTTTCCGGCTTACGGGGTTCCGCGGGTGAAGCGGAAGGACTACATGGTGATGGACCGCCGGCCGCTGCCCTACTTGAATTTGCTTGAAAAGCTGGGCTGCATCTACTGCAGTTATTTCAATGGGCTCATGGCCATGGTGTCGGAGGTCGCGGCGCGCACCGAGCAGCACTTCTGCCCCATCAAACACGCGCTGAGGCCCAAGACGCTCCACAGCCGCTACCGCTACTTCTTCGACTACGGCGATGTGGAGGCCTACCGCATGCGCCTGGAGGCGGTACGCCACGATTTTTCGGACGTTCGCGCCGCCAAAGCGCCCGTGGCACCGCTTCCCTGAGCCGACTCAGAAGCGCATCCTGATGGACGCGTTCACGCTCCGGCCAGGCAGGAGATAGTACTGGGAATCGCCCAGTTCGCTTTCGGCCACGGGGTTGCGGCGATCGGTCAGGTTCTGGCCATCGACCCGGAATTCCCATTGCCCGGTTCGGTAACCGAGACCCGCCGCAAGGGTCGTGTAGCCACCCACGGGCGCAGTATTGCGCTTGTTAAGATAAACGCCGCCCGTGTAGTTCAATTCGATGGAACCGTTGAAACCGTTGGCGGGCGCGTAAAGGAAGCCAATCGCGCCGAGCTGGTAGGGCGACATTTCCAGGCGGTTGCCCTTCAATTGGGTGGGCACCCCAGGATCGAACTCGAATACGAAATCGCGGAACCGGGTGTCGTGGTAGCTGTAGGAAACCCGCGTGAAGAAGTCCTTCGAGCAACGGTAGCGGAGATCCGCCTCAACGCCCTGGAAACGCTGTTTGCCGGTGTTGATCAGGGTCGGCAAAGAATCCCCGGGCTTGAGCGTGGAGCTCACCAGATTGTCGAAATCCATGAGGAAGGAACTGACTTCCAAAGCCAATTTGCCGTCCATGAGCCGGGCCTTCATCCCGAAATCGAAGCTTTGGGTCGTCTCGGGGTCAAGGATCTGCAGGGTGCTGTCGAGGCCGAAGTCGAGGGCCGCGGGTTTAAAGGAATTACGGTAGTTCGCAAAGAAATTGACCTGGTTCGAACCTGCCTGCCAAGCCGTCCAAGTGAGCCCGGCGCTTCCCGTGAACCTCGTGACGGTGTGGGAATCAGAACCATTCCCGTCGAGCTGGTCACCGCTTTCGAGATCCACGCCGAAGACGCGCCGGGATTCATCCGTACGATTGAGGCGCCCCCCGATTTCCACGATCAAGCTAGGCGTCACGGTCCATTCCGTGAAGGCGTAAAGCCCTAAGAAATCGCGGCGGTCGTCGACGCGGATGTCGGCGGCTGGAGGCAGCGCGCCGCTGCCTGGAGGGTTGGTTCCATCCAGGTTCACGAAGTAGTCGAAATCCCCGCCGCGGCCCTTGCCCTGGCCGTGGAGGTGATCGATTCCGATGACGGTCTTGAGGCTGGGAACCGATGTCCAGGCCACGTGGCTGTCGAAATAGACATCCGTCATCTGGATCTCTTCCCGGAAGCCGTGGGCATTCGGATCGTCCTCGCTTACATCCACCAGGAAGCCGCGGAACGCGTTCTGTTTCGCCTGGGAGATGGCCAAGGTCGTGGACCAGAGCCCGCCGGCCAGGGCCCGGTCATAGCCCAGATTCAAGGCAAGGCGACGGTCGTTGATGAAGGCACCGGCCGGATTGTGGTTCGTATCCACGGCGATCTCATTCGCGAGGACCTTCCCGGTGCGGGGGTGGGGACTGTTGGGTTTCTGATCCACGGAAGTCCAATCCAGGTCGAAGTGAAAGCTGCCCTCGGCCAGTTCCATCCGGTTGCGCCAAAGCAGGTGGCTGCGCTCGAATTCCGTCCGCGGATCGGTGAAGCCTTTCTTGGCGTAGTCCAGGGTGAGGCTGGAATCAAAGCCCGCCCACTTCGGCACCTTCAGGGTCAAAACGCCGCCGCCGCTGCCATGGCTGCCACCTGAGAGGGTCGCGGAACCCTGGGCATCCGCCGGCAGCTTATGGATGACGTGGATGATGCCTACGAACGAGGTCGCGCCATACATTACCGGCGCCGCGCCGCGCTGCACCTCGATGCGCTCGACATCCTGCAGGTTGAGCGTTGAGAGGGCCGGATTGAAGGTTCCACCCCAGGGGACGCCGTCCACCACCAACAGGAAGGCGTCGAATTCCTTCAGGCCCCAGAATTCGGGAATGCTCGAGGCTGGGCCGCCATCGCCTCCGGGCGCGATGAAGACGCCCGCAGCCATGGCCAGCGCGCTGCGCAGGTCGGTGACGCCGCGATCGGCCAACTCCTTGCCGGTGATCACGGTGATGGAGGCTGGCACCATGGCCGCATCCTCGGGGAAGCGGGTGGCGGTGACCTGTACGGTGGTGCCGGGATCCTTGGGTGCCGTCTGGGCGGCTCCCTGGATGGCGCAAACTCCGCTGGCAGCGGCGACGAGGTAAACGCAAAGGCGCAGTTTTCGCACGGATTCCTTCTGGATGACCAGGCGATCCACCCGGAAATGGATGAAATCGACTTGGCGAGGTTCTGAAAGGATATTGTCAGTTTCGTATCAAAATGACAACAACCTAACAGGCGATCAGCCCATCCGGGATTGCAGGAAGGCACCCAAATTTTCCTCCCGAGCCATCGCCTCCACCAGTGCGCTGCCGATGACGGGCGTGGCGCCCATGGCCCTCACTTCCGCCATGGCAGCCGGATCACTGAGGCCAAAGCCCACGGCTAACGGACGATCGGTGAAAGATCGCAGGGCCGCCACGCGCTCACGGACCGGCGCCAGATCTGTGGCACCACCCGTTCCGGTGACACCCAGTCGGGCCACGACGTAGGCGAAGCGCTGGGCGAAGGGGTGGTCGGGCCCTGGATCCGGACGACGTGCCAGCAAGCCTTTGGCACGTTCCTGATCCGTGGTGGGTGAAAGCAGCGGGATCATGGGATAGCCCGCGGATCGAAGCAGGGCTTCGAATTCTGGTTCCTCGGAATCCGGCAGATCCACCACCAGCAAGGCATTCACAGGTGTTTGCCGCAGCAGTTCCACAAGGCGATCCGCACCGATCTGGAGCAAAGGATTCAAGTAAGTGAAGAGGATCAGATCAGGGCTTTCAGTTAGGCCCGCCAGCGTTTCAAGCACACGCAAAGGCGTGGCGCCCCGCTGGATGGCGCGATGGGCGGCGGCCTGGAGCACCGGACCATCGGCGATGGGATCGCTATGGGGAAGGCCTATTTCCATAGCCTCGATGCCCAAGGCCTTGGCTTCGGCAAGCAGCCCGGGCAGCGATCCCAGAGATGGATCACCGGCCATGATGAAGGGGAGCAATCTATTCATTGAAATAATCCCCTAAATGCCCAGTTTCGATTGATAAGTGGAAAGATCCTTGTCCCCACGCCCGGAAAGGCCGAGCAGCGCGGTTGAGAAACCCCGCTTCGCAAGTTCCGGGAGCAGGGCCAGGGCGTGGCTCGATTCCAGCGCGGGCAGGATGCCTTCGGATTGGCATAACCATGTGGCGGCTTCCAGGGCCTGGTCATCCGATGCGCGAAGCACTTCGATTTTTTCATCCAATGCCAAAGCGGCCAGCTCAGGCCCCAGGGCCGGATAATCCAGGCCCGCGCTGATGCTGGCGGTCTCCGCGGTGTGGCCGTGCTGGTCCTGAAGCAGGAGCGTCTTGCACCCATGCAATACACCCATGCGCCCCCCATCCAGCCGTGCCGCGTGCTCACCCAAGGCAGGACCGTGCCCCCCCGCTTCCACCGCGAAACGGTGCAAGGTATCACCGAGAAAAGGCACCAGCAGGCCGAGACCGTTGCTGCCGCCCCCGGCGCAGGCGATGACCGCATCCGGCAGGGAGCCGGTCTGTTCCAGAATCTGGGCCCGGGCCTCCTCGCCGATCACCGTCTGGAACGTTCGTACCAGAGTCGGAAAAGGATGGGGCCCCAGGGCGCTGCCCAGGATGTAATGGGCCTTGTCGCAGCGTGCAGCCCAGGCGCGCAGGGCTTCATTGACGGCTTCCTTGAGCGTCCCCTGCCCCGCCTCCACAGGCACCACTTCCGTGCCGAAAAGCCGCATTCGCGCCACGTTCGGAGCCTGCCGGGCCATGTCCGTCACGCCCATGTAGACCGTGCATTTCAGACCCAGGCGGGCGCAGGCGGCAGCGGCGGCCACGCCATGTTGGCCCGCGCCGGTTTCCGCGATGATCTGCGTCTTGCCCATGCGCCGCGCGAGGAGGGCCTGGGCCAGGGCGTTGTTGATCTTGTGGGCGCCTGTGTGGGTGAGATCCTCGCGTTTGAGAAAAAGGCCTTGCAACCCAAGTCTGGCAGCCAGCCTCGGGGCCGAGGTGAGCGGAGTCGGGCGGCCGACGAAGTGACGTAATTCGCCTTTTAACTCGGCTTGAAAAGATCGATCCGCCAGGGCTTTGCGGAAGGCGTCTTCGAGATCCAGCAATGGCTGCATCAATGTTTCCGGCGCATAGCAGCCGCCAAGTCCTCCGGCGCCGAACCGGGTGGGGAGCTGGAATTCAGTTGTACGCATGCTAAGCCTCAGCAGTCATGGATTTGGCCGTTTGTATGAATGCCCTTACTTTCAATGGATCCTTGACGCCAGGAGAACGCTCCAGGCGGCTGGCGGCATCAAAACCGAGAAGGTCCATCCGCGCTTCTGCCGGGATCAGGCTCACCCGTTCTCCCAGATTCCCCCCATCCAGCCCGCCGGCCAGAAGATAGGGACCGGGGGGTGGAAATGCCATGGCGTGGGTTCGCCCGGACCCGCCTGCAACGCCAGTTTCAAGGGGGTTGGACTCCCAGACATACAGATCCGCCGGGAGGGTCAATTGATCCTGATCATCAATCCATGGAAGCAGGATGAAATAACCTTCAGATTTCAACCGTTGAACAACGATCGGTCGATGTTCCATGGATACGTAAGGCTGGAGCTTCCTGATGCCCGCCGCACCCGCCATCCGGAGGATGGTCTCGGTATCGTCGGCCACCATGACCAGCACTGCGCGGTCTCGCACTTCGCGCGTGGCCTCGGCCAGATTTGCACAGTGCCTCGGGCTGGGCGGATGCACCACGAAGCCCAAATAATCGGCGCCTTCCTCAGCGGCGAAGACGGCATCGGTAGCATTCGTTAGGCCGCAGACTTTGACTTTCACGATGCGGCCCGCGCTTTGGAACCTGCCAGAATCCGCTCCAGGAATCCCTTGGGATTCGCGCTGCGCATCAGGGCCTCGCCGATGAGCACCGCATCGAATCCCGCCGAGAAGGACTCCACCGCATTCTCCGGCGTGGCCAGACCCGATTCACGAATCAGGACGGCGTCTGGGAAGGCGGCCCGCAGCGGTGCGGCAGACGGCGTGCCCAGCGTGAAGGTCGAAAGATCCCGCGCATTGATACCCACCAGCCGGGCCTGGGATCCCTGCGCAACGGGGATTTCCGTCAAGTCATGCAGTTCCACGAGCGGTTCCAGCCCCAATGCCCGTGCGGCTTCGGCGAAGGCAGCGGTGTGTTCCTTCAGCACTCGCGCGATAAGCAACACAGCCTTAGCGCCGGATTCCGCAGCATCGAAAAGATGACCTTCGGAGATCACGAACCCTTTGTAGAGGCTTGGCACGCCGAGCTCCACGGCCTGGGCGAGGTGGCGGCTCGAACCCAGGAAATACCGGGGCTCGGTGAGGATCGAGAAACACGCCGCGCCGCCTTCCTTGTAGCTGATGAGCTGATCATGCAACGAAGTGCCCGCCGCGAAGGGCCCAAGCGAAGGTGAGCCCTGCTTGAATTCCGCGATGATGGCACAGCCTTCCGATGCCTGGCTTTCACGCAAAGCCGCTTCGAACGTCCCGGTTTCATCCGCGGAAATGGGTTCCTTTTCGGAACCAATGCTTGAAGGCAAAGCACTGAGCCGCTCCAGCTCGGAAAGCAGCACCTTTTGAAGATGCGAACTGGGTGCCAGGCCTGTGCCTTGCACCAGATCCACGGGATTCGGGAAGGCTCGCATCAGCGCACCTCCAGGTTGGCCGGAAGCGGCAATTGGAAACCACCTTCAATGGATTTCTTGGCTTCACTGAAATATCCCGGCAGGGAATCCAACTCGGCGTCGCGATGCAATGCCAATCCCAGCGCGACTTGCAGCGCTACGCCATCGGCAACAGCCGGGCGGTAGTCCGGATGACCGGCACCACCATGAAGGCCCCGGGCCACCATCAGCGCTTCGGCACGGTCTTTCACACGAAGAGCGCCCTTGGCCGGTTGCGGGATACCTAGTTCGCGGGGAACCAGCACTTGCGTGGGCTCCAACGCCCCATACCGGATTTCGATGACCATGGTGGGCCCTTCAGTGGAAGCCTCATCCAGCCCTCCTCCTTCGGCGTCCTTTCCATGAACCACGAAAGCCCGTTGTACGGAACTCCTCGCCAACGCGCCGGCCATGGGCTTCAGCAAGCCTTCTTTCGCTACGCCCAGGAGTTGCAGCTGCGGCTTGCCAGGGTTCAACAGCGGTCCCAGGAGATTGAAGATGGTCGGGATGCCCAGCCGCTTGCGGATCTCCCGCAGGCGCCCCAGCAGCGGGTGGTAGGCCGGGGCGAAGAGAAACGCGAAGCGCCTTTTCTGCAGATCATCGAGCAATTGACCGGGAGATCGGGCCAGGTCGTAGCCCAGGGCCTCCAGCAGATCCGCCGAGCCGCACAAACTCGTGGCGGCGCGGTTGCCATGCTTCAGCACGGGAACGCCCAGATGTGCCAGGTGCAATGCTGCCAGCGTGCTGAGGTTCGCCGTGGAAGCGCCATCGCCTCCGGTTCCACAAGTGTCCAGCACTCGCATTCCCGAATCTGGAAAGGGGATGGCGACTTCCTGCAAGGCTTCGGCGAAGGCCGCCAGCTCTTCGGCTTCGGGAACCCGCTGGGCCAGCAGGGCCAGGCAGGCCCCTACCAGCAACGCGTCGGTGTCCTGGTCGATGAAAGTCTTCATTAATTCCCGAGCCGTAATAGGCGGCAAGGGCTGTATTGGGTTATGGGTGGTCAGTAGTGTCATTTGAATTCCTTCGTACTAAAGGCAGTTGACTCTCGACTTCTCGACTTTTCAACTTTTCAACTTCTCAACTACCCCTGCCAGCCTCAGGAAATTCTTCAGCAGGGCCGGGCCATCGGGCGTGAGGATGCTTTCGGGATGGAACTGGACTCCCCAGCGCAGCAAGGTGGTGTGCTCGATGGCCATGATTTCACCGCCGGGGCTCGTTCCCGTGATGCGCCAACAAGCTGGAAGGCTCGATGTTTCAGCGATGAGGCTGTGATAACGGCCGATGGGAAGCTCCTGGGGGAGACCATGGAAGAGTCCTGTTCCTTCGTGGCGCAACGGTGTGGCCTCGCCGTGCAGGGGTTCCCTGGCGCGTATGACGCGGCCTCCGGTGGCCGCCACCAGGGCCTGGTGACCCAGACAGACGCCCAGCACAGGCACTTTCCAATCGCTCCCGGCGATGGCCATATGGCCTGGACTTTCCGATGGATGGCCAGGGCCCGGCGAGAGCACCACAGCCTCGGGAGCCAATGCCTTCATACCTTCCAGGGAGATGGCGTCGTGGCGCACCACGCGCACTTCAGAGCCCAGAGTCTCGAAGGCCTGGACCAGGTTGTAGGTAAAGCTGTCGAGGGCATCAATCAGCAGGATCATTTCGCCATCTCCGACAAATCCACCCCGAGGGCCTCGGCCACGGCACCCATCTTCTGCAATGTCTCGCGGTATTCAGATGCAGGGTCCGAGGCCCGCACGACACCTGCCCCGGCTTGCAGATAGGCAGTCCCGCCCGCATAAATGGCCGTGCGAAGGATGAGCGCGGTGTCCAGCGCGCCGTCGGCCCCGATTCGCACCAGGGCGCCGCCGTAGGGACCACGCATCTCGCCCTCCATCTCGGCGATGCGCTGGCAGGCGCGCAATTTGGGCGCTCCGCTGACGGTGCCAGCCGGGAAGCAGGATGCCAGGACATCCAGCGCATCAAGACCATCTTTCAACCTTGCCTTCACGGTGGTGGTTAGGTGCAGCACGTGGCTGGTGCGTTGCAATGCCAATGGCTTTTCCACGCGCACGCCGCCGGGGATGGCGATGCGGCCCAGATCGTTGCGTGCCAGATCCACAAGCATCTGATGCTCGGCCAATTCTTTTGGATTGCGCTTCAGCGTTTCAAAGCGCTCGGCATCCTCTTCATCGCTGCCGCCCCGTGCAACCGTTCCCGCGATGGGCAGCGTTTCCGCTTCAAGGCCTTGCACGCGGACGAGCATTTCCGGGGAAGCCCCAACAAGGGCGAATCCATCCCACTCCAGCAGGAACGCGTAGGGGCTCGGATTGAGGCGCCTCAGTCGACGGTACGCCGCCAGGGGTGAAGGTGGATCCTCCACCCGGACCCGGTGGCTGGGCACCATCTGGTAGACGTCGCCATCCAGGATGCGCTCCTGGGTGGCCTTCACAAAGGCTTCGTACTGCGCCTGGCTCAGTTGGGCGGCAGCCACCGTCTGATGCGCCGCTTCCACAGGCGTGCTGACGTGCTTCAGCTGTTCCGCCAGTTCATCCAGCCTGGCCATGCCTTCGGTGCGATCCGCGCAAAGCACCTGCAATTCCGCCACCTGATGGAGGTGGTCAAAGACCAGGGCAGCCTCGAAGCGCTTCATCCACACGGTGGGCAGCCCCAGGCTGTTCTTCGCGGGCAAGGGAAGGCTCGGTTCCAGTGCGACGATGGCTTCGAAGCCTACATAACCCGCGCAGCCTACGCCGATGGGAAAAGCTTCGCGAGGTCCAGGAAGATCCGCGTGCGCATCCGATTCACTCCGCAGCGTTCCAATCGACGCCAAACCGCGCAGGGCCTCGACCCAGCCCAGCCCTGGTGGATCCAGGCGAACCTCGCCCTGCCCTTCCAGCAGCACGAAACTGTGGCGGCCCACCCGCTCACCCAGATCGCAGGATTCCAACAGAAGGCTGGCGCCGGCAGGTTTCAGGGCGAGAAAAGCCGAAAGGGGTGTGATGAGATCCGCGGGAAGCAGGCGGCGCAGCAGCATGGTGGGTGGGTCCCAATAAAAAAGCCCGGATCCACGTGGGAACCGGGCTCGGAAGGGGGAAAAAAATCAGCTAAATCGAAGCGTTCCCATCCGAGCAACCGCGCCACCACCAGCCCAGATAGGCCATGGGAGCGAAAGTTCCGGAAACGAACGTCATAAGACCAATCTCAGCATTCCCGACCCGGCTTTGTCAATACGTTCATTACGGACGAAGGGCTCAACCTATGTTGATATGTAGGGATGGACTCTCTGCCGACTCCCTCCGAAGAACTCCCTGAACGCCCTTCGACCATCCACACCCAGGATCCACTGCAGCCGAGGGGGCCTTGGAGTTTCATGAAGGAGGCCGCTGCCGGGGGACTTGCCAAATGGTCCTGGCATCTCATGGCGGCCTGGGCCGCATTCCAGTTGATCACCGGGTTTGTGTGGGCTAGGCATCTGCGGGGCTTTGCAGGTTTTTCCAGCTCCCCGGGGGGAAGCGCCCTTCCGAACAATTGGGGGGAGCATCTCACAGCGAGAGACATCTGGGAGCTGATGGAAAACGGGGGTATGAAACATGAACCCTTTGGTTCGGCCTTGTCGATTCTCGCGATCATCTGCCTGGTGTGGGTCTTCTGGTCCGGTTGGTGCATGCAGGCGGATCTGCTTGGTTTCCGCGCCAGGTTGAAGCATTGGTTCCTGGGGATGCTGGACGCCATTCTCATCGGATTGCTGCCCTTGGGAATCGTGTTCGGTTTAACCCGTTGGATCATGTCCACCTTGGGTTCAACGGGCATCCAGGGTCTCGGCTGGGTGGCGTTCATCGGAATCCCACTCATCACCATGGCTTTTTTCTCGGCTCTCAGCCTCCAATGGTGGCTTTGCCGCGTGGATCGCGGTGCAGGTTCCAGTGGTTTGCTCATGCATTGGGGCCGCAGTTTCCTGCGCCTTTGGATGAATCCGGTGCAATGGACCGGCCTGGTTCTTGGTGGGGTGGCGCTGCGCGCAGGCCTGGCCTTCCTGGCGATCTGGATCGGATGGCAGCTAGGAGGCGGAAGCGCTTCAAGAGTGCGGATGTTTCTTCTGCTGGAACTTTTTTCCGCGGTGATCAACGCCTGGCTGCTGGGCTGGTTCCTGCGCCTGGCAGCCCTTTTCTGGCGGCAGGATGAAAAGGTCAGGAACGTAAGGGTGGAATTGCACGAGGCCGCGAAAATGGCCGTGATCCAAGAGACCCTCAAGATCGGCGGGAATAATGAGATTTAATGCTCCGGCCCTTGCACTCCTTCTCGTTTTCTCTCCACTGGCCTGCAATAAGGCGGCAGTGGCGCCCAAGCCCGCCGCATCCCAGAGCCCGGGCATAGAGCAAAAGCCGGCCCCGCAATTGCTCCAAGCTCAAGCTGTCGGCGTGATCCAGGATTTCGCTGATGATCCCGGAATCATGGCAATTCTCACTCCCAAGCAGGCCGAGATACGAGCCACCTTCGATCTGCCGCTTTGCGTGTGTCCATCAGGCATTTTTCGTGGCCGCAACGGCGAGGAGAACCTGCTGGGCTATTGGGTCACGGACACCATGCGAGCCAGGGCAGCCAAGATTCTTGGCAAGCCCGTGAAATTCGCGATGACCAATAGTGGCGGCCTTCGCGCCAATCTCGCCGCGGGCCAGCTGAAGGTGTCGGACATCTATGGCGTCATGCCCTTCGAAAATGAACTGGTGACCCTTGAAATGACCGGCCAGGATGTCATGGACGCCATCAAGCAAGGCATCCTCCATCGCGGCAGCGAACCAAGTTCCGGCATCAAAATGGTATTGACAGGCACGGTGGAGAAACCTGATTTCGTGATCACGTGGGAAGATGGCACGGCCATCAAGCCAGACGAAGTAGTCACGGCGGCCACCACCGATTACCTTTACAACGGCGGCGACTCCATTCCCGCCCTGAAGAAGGGCCGCCATCCTTTCACCACCGGCGTGGCCATGCGGCAGCTGCTGCTCGACGCCTGCGCCGATTTAGCCAAGACCGGAAAGCCCCTGGAGCCTCCTGCCCTGGGCCGCTACAGAATTCCACCTGAGCTCTACGCAGCGGCTCGGGAACATAAACTCGGGAAGTGAGAAGTTGAAAAAGTTAAAAAAGTTGAAAAGTTGAAAAGTTGAGAAGTTGAGGGATCCAACGATCGAAAGGCTGATATGGAACGCCGTCATTTCCTAGCATCGATAGCCACCGCCGCCACGGCCAGCCAGGCGATGCTGCGAGGTGCTGAAGGGGGCCAGGATTCACGCAACCCTTCGCGCATCACCTTGCTCCACACCAACGACACCCATAGCCACATCGAGCCCTTCGGGCCTGGCAATGGCCAGGCTTCGGGCAAGGGCGGCATGGCGCGGCGCGCGACCATGGTGAAGCAGGTGCGGGCCTCCGTTCCCAATCTGCTGCTATTGGACGCCGGGGACACCTTCCAGGGCACGCCCTACTTCAACCAATACAAAGGGAAACTGGATTTCGAACTCATGACCAAAGTGGGATACGACGCTTCCACCCTGGGCAACCATGATTTCGATAATGGCGTGGACATGCTGCTGGAAGCCATGGAGTTCGCCAAGTTCCCCTTCCTGAATTGCAACTTTGACTGCAAAGGCGCGCCAACGCTGGCCAAACGGCTTGCACCCTGGATGGTCAAGGAATTCCCAGGCTTCAAGGTGGGCCTCACAGGCGTGGGCGTGGATTTCAAAGGGCTCGTCTCCGCCGAAAACCACAAGGGTGTGGATTGGCGTTCCCCGGAGGAAGCCCTGAAACCGGTTATCCGCCATCTGCGTGAGGTTGAAAAGGTGGATCTCGTGGTGCTCATTTCGCACCTGGGCTATGACCTCCGCGGTGATGCCATCGACGATCTGGCCTTGCCGAAACTGGTGCCAGGCATCGATGCCATCATCGGCGGCCACAGCCACACATTCCTGGACCAGCCCACCAAGATCCAGCAGAGCCTAGGCGAAACGCTGGTGTTCCAGGTCGGTTGGGGCGGCATCAATCTTGGCCGCATGGATTTCGCCATGTCCAAAGGCCAAGTACGGGCGTCCAGCGGAATACCTGTTCCGGTTTCGGCCATCGCTTAAATGCCCTGTGATGCTGATAGCTATTGGGAAGGCCCTTACCTGGTCTTCACGGAGCTTCATCACATTCGCCGCGGTTATTGCTGCGGCTCAAGATGCCGCCATTGCCCCTTTTCGCCGCGCTACGAGAAGAGCGGAAGCACTCTCCAAGGGCCAGTTCCTTCCCCCTGTGGCGAGCCCTGAAACCCTGATGAATTCGATGTCATCACGAGCAAACAAGTTACTTACGATTTCGTTCACCTCAGATGACCTTGAAACTCACCACCTGATCGCCTGCCACTTTTACTGTCTGTTTGGTGCCCCTGACCGTGATTACGTGTGCGCCCCAGCTCACCGTGATGGAGGCATTGCCATCGCTCTCCACGCCTGTGGGAACACCATCCACTGAAACTGTGCCCACGTAGGGATGTGTGGAAACGGTGATTTTCGCAGTGGCCGGAACCGCGATCGGAATGGCTAGGCCGCCCTTTGCGATGATGCTGCGTGAATCCCGGTAGAAGACGGATGGGTTGCTGAGTTCCAATTTGTGGGTTCCCGGGGTCAGCGTGATTTTGCTGGAGGAGGTCAGCTCGCCCGCATCCTTGCCATCGATCCGGAGCCGCACCGGAAATCCGCCGGAGAATTTCAAGGTGGCCGGCGCGTTGGGATCCAGGGGCGCGATTTCAGCGGCGTTCAAGAGCGGGATCGGGGCCGCAGGCGGCAAATCGCCCATGGGGTAATCGTGAAGGAAAATCTGGTCGCCCTTTTGCAGCGAGAGCGAGTGCTTCACCCCTTGGTTCCAGGACACCTTCACGGGTGTCAGGTCCTTCAATCGATTTTCGTCCAGGGTCACGGCCGCACCGGCGGGAATGGACTGGATCAGAATGTCTTCTTCTTTGGCTTTGAGCTTCGGCTGCAGGGGTTTGCCTTCTTCGTAAATGAATGTTTCCGTTTTGAATCCTTTGCGCTCGAACCGGACCTTGTCGCCGACCTTGAGTTGCACGTTGATAGGCGTTTCGCCTTCAACTTTTTTATCGTTCTTGAATATGGTGGCATTTTTGGGTTCTGAACTCACCAGCACCCGCTGGCCGCCCTTCATCAAGTATAAACCGCCTACAGTTATAAGCCCCAGGACCAGGATGCCGGCCGCGACCAGGCCGCCCTTGTTCCTGCGGGGCGCCACCATGATCGAAGGCGATGAATCCATGACCGTTTCATCACTGGCCCGGGAGACGATGGGCGGCATCGGGGCGTTGCCACCCATGTGCATGATGCCCAGCAATTCCCGGCGCTCGTCCTTTTCTATTTCAGTCGTGGCATCCATCAGGTCTTTGACGAAGGCGCTGCAGGACGGATAACGGTCGGCGGGCTTTTTGGCCAGGGCGCGGAAGAAGATGCGCTGCCATCCCCCGGGCAGGATGCCCAGCACCGGCGGCTGCACTTCGATTGGGGGTTCGTTGACGATGCGGTAGAGAATCGTGTTGATCGAATTTCCGGGGAATGGCGAGACTCCCGAGAGCATTTCGAAAACCAGCACCGCGAAACTGAACTGATCCGAGCGCCCATCCACGGTGCCTTCGCGGATCTGCTCGGGGCTGGCATAGCTTGGCGTGCCCAGGAAAGTGCCCGTTTGGGTTAGGTTCGCATCCTCGCGCTTGGCGATGCCGAAGTCCATGAGCTTGGGCCGGCCGTCCTCGGTGATCATCACATTGCCGGGCTTCACGTCCCGGTGGACGATGCCCGCCGCATGGGCGTGATCCAAAGCCTCGGCCACACCTGCCGCGATCCTCAACTTATCCTTGATCGGGAAAGGGGCGCCGGACTTGATGATGTGGTCCAGCGGCTGGCCTGGAACAAACTCCATGGCCAGGAAGGGGCCTAGCTCGCTCTCGCCCACATCGTAGATGGCGACGATGCTCGGATGGTTCAGCAAGCCTGAAATCTCGGCTTCACGTTGGAATCGAAGCATGTATTCCTGCCGATCCGCATCACTGCGGAGGGCGTCAATCTTCACGACTTTGACGGCCACCTTGCGCTTGATGCGGGGGTCTTCGGCCAGATAAACGCTGCCCATGGCTCCAGAACCCAGGAGCCGCTTGATCTCGTAGCGGCCGATGGCAGAAGGCAGGGGATTTTGGGGTCCGTCCATGGTCACCTAGACAAGGGGATTCGAAAATCGTACCGAAATAACTCATGTTCCGCTTGACAAAGCCGATAAAAACTTTTGATTTTCCAAGAAACCGTGCCAGAATAAGGCGTTCTTGTGTATGTGATTTCAACCCGCGTTGAAGAAAGGGCCCACCAATCATGGAAGTGCTGAAGACTACCGTTCTGGTCGCCTACTTCACCATACTCACGATTCTCAGCATCTATGGCGCACATCGCCTGTGGATGTTGTTGCTCTACTACCGCCATAAAAAAAATGTGCCCCAACCCAAGGGCGATGCCAATTATCTTCCGATGGTCACGGTGCAGCTGGCCGTGTTCAATGAGATGAACGTGGTGGAACGCCTGGTGGACTACGTCGTAGCCATGGATTGGCCGAAGGAAAAGCTGGAAATCCAGCTGCTGGACGACTCTACCGATGAAACGGTGAAGTTCGCCGAAGCTGTCTGCGAGAAATACAAGTTGCTTGGCTTCGACATCCAGTACATCCATCGCACGGACCGAACCGGCTTCAAGGCGGGCGCTTTGTCGAACGGCCTTAAATCCGCCAAGGGCGAATTCGTCGCCATGTTCGACGCGGATTTCCTGCCCACCGAGGATTTCCTTCGGAAGGCTGTGCCTCATTTCGCCGATGCCAAAGTGGCCTTTGTGCAAGGCTGCTGGGCCCACATGAACCGGGATTTCAGCCTATTGACTCAAGTGCAGGGCATCCTGCTCGATGGCCACTTCATTTTCGAGCACACCGCCCGCCACCGCTCCAACGCCTTCTTCAACTTTTCCGGCACTGCCGGCATGTGGCGCGTTTCGGCCATCGCTGACGCCGGGGGCTGGCAGCACGACACGATCACCGAGGATGCCGACCTCAGCTACCGCGCCCAGCTCAAGGGCTGGAAGGGCGTCTACCTCAAGGATCTTGTGGTCCCCGCTGAACTGCCCGTGGATGTGAATGCCTTCAAGAGCCAGCAGCACCGGTGGGCCAAGGGCAACGCCCAGGTCATCCGCAAGCTCATGAAAACCATCTGGACGAGCAACGAGAGCCTGCATACGAAAATGGAATGCTGGTTCCATCTCACCGCGAACTGCAATTACCTGCTGATGGTCATCCTCGCGGTTATCATGGTGCCCTGTATGGTGCTGCGTGCTGGAACGCCCTGGTACGTGCTGCTCGCCACGGATGGGCCTTTCTTCCTGCTGAATGCCGTGAGCGTAGGCCTCTACTTTGGCCTGTCGCAAAAGGAACTCACGGACAACACAGGCTGGACCAAGCGCTTGAAATACATCCCGGCCCTGATGAGCCTGGGCATCGGCCTGGCCATGAACCAGACCAAGGCTGTGCTGGAAGGATTCTTCACCGATGACAAAGAATTCAAGCGCACTCCGAAACTGGGCATGGATGCCGATGGCAAGGCCATGAGCAAGCGCGCCTACAAAGTGCCCAAAAGCCTGGTCACCTTCCTGGAAGCCGGTTTCGCGCTTTACTATCTGGCCGCGGTCATCTTCTCGGTTGTCATCCGCAAGTGGGCATCGGTGCCCTTCCTGGTGCTTTTTTTCAACGGCTTCGCCTACATGAGCGTCTTTTCGCTTCTGGATGTCCAGCTCTTCCGGCGGTTGGCCATGGAAGAACTGGAAGACGAGGAAAAAGCTTCTTCCCTTATTCAATAAGCGCGGACAGCGCATGGGGTACCCCGCAAGCACCTATGCGGTGACCAAAGCCTATGATTGATTTGCATAGCCATACATATTTCTCCGACGGCACCGATTCCCCTGAAACACTGGCGCGCTTGGGGGAGGAAGCTGGCCTTGATGCCTTGGCGCTCACCGACCACGACACGGTCGATGGCCTGTCCCGGTTCCTGGGACAGCAATCGCAGGTGAAGGTGAAATTGATCCCCGCCATCGAGCTGAGCTGCCGTTTCATGAGGCGGTCCCTCCACGTGCTTGGGCTCTTTGTGGATCCCGAGGACCTCACCTTCCAACATCGTCTGGTGGGGCTGCGCCAGCGACGTGAAGACCGCAATCTGCGCATGGTCGGGAAACTCCAGTCCATGGGCCTATCCATCACCTGGGAACTGGTCCAGGCGCAGGCGCCGACTGCCCTAGTGGCGCGCCCGCATTTCGCCAAGGCACTGGTCGCCTGCGGAGCCGCCAGTTCGTCTCCTGATGCCTTCCAGCGATATGTAGGCGATCATGCCCCGGGGTTCGTGGAGCGGCAAGAGCTGGAGCCTTCAGAAGCCATAGGCTGGATCCGGGAGGCCGGTGGTGTTCCCTTGGTGGCCCACCCTGGGCGCTTTGGCCGCGGTTTCATCTGGGATGAGGCCATGCCAGTGCTTCAGAAAGCAGGCATGGCGGGCTTCGAAGCCTTCTATGGGGATTACAGTCCAACCGAGCAGGCCTATTTCAATGCCCTGGCTGCGCGGCTCGGCATGGCCCGGAGTGGCGGCAGCGACTACCACGGCGCCAACAAGCCTGGGCTGAAACTCGGTGTGGGATGGGGAAGCCTGAAGGTTCCAAGCGAACTGTTGGCGGAATTGGAAAATGCCCGTGATAATGGAGCTTGAACACGGCATTGGCGATCCTTGGTAAGATCGCACCTGAGGATCCCCATGGCGCAAAAGATTCTGCTGGTCGAAGACGACCCGATCAACGTCAAGTTCATCGAGGTAGTGTTGACCCGCATGGGTGGTTACGAAGTGATCGTCAGCGAAGATGTGGAAGAGATCCTGGCCTTGGCCAAGGGCGGGACGTTGGCTGGAATCATCATGGACATCAGCCTTGCGCGGAGCAGCTACCAAGGCAAGAAAGTTGACGGAATCTTCATCACCAAGCTCCTTAAAGCGGACCCGGAATCCGCAAAAATCCCTGTGCTCATGGCCACAGCCCACGCCATGTACGGTGACCGCGAGAAATTCCTGGCTGAAACCGGCGCTGAAGGCTACCTCTCCAAGCCCATCCACGATCCCGATTCCTTTCTGCGGGAAGTGCAGAGCGTGGTCACGAAGCCGTGAAGCCCTACCAGGGCGGATCCCGCAGAGGATTCCCGCCAGCCCCGAAGGCCGGACAGAGCCATCGGCGGGGTCCAAATCCATCCCAGGAGGTCGCTGCCTTCCGGCTGCTCGTGGAATATGATGGCGGTCGCTTCGCCGGCTGGCAGAAGCAGGGCCCCAAACAAACCGCGGCAGGCGTCCGCACCGTAACCGGCATCATCGAGAAAATTCTTCACGATGCCGGTTGTGACGCGCTCGTTCTGATGGGATCGGGCCGCACGGATGCGGGTGTCCACGCGCTCGGCCAAGTGGCCCACCTGCACCTGGCCGCCAAGGGCGCGCCCAAGGCCCAGGAGTTGCAACGCCTCTTCAACGATGCCCTGCCCCACGATCTCGCCGTGCGCGAAGTGCGATCCTGCTCGGCGGCTTTCCACGCCCGCCATGACGCCATGGAGCGCAGCTACCTGTACCAGCTCAGCCGACGCCGCAGCGCCTTCGCCAAGCCCTACGTCTGGTGGGTGAAAAGACCAATGGACCTGCGCGATCTCAAAGCCGCCTGGGGCGCCTTCCAGGGCAACCATGATTTCGGCGCCTTCGCCGACCTTGAACCTGGAGAAGCCCCCCTGGTGCAGGTCAGGGCCTGCGAAACGGCCGAATCCGGGGCTCTCATCCTGCTGCGCGTCACCGCCACCCATTTTCTCCGAAGCCAGGTCCGTAGAATGGTCGGGGCCACGGTTTCCTGTGCGCTGGGCGATGATGATCCGGCCAGCATCCTGGCGGGTCTGAGGACACCCATCGAAGAAGCGAATCTCCACTGGGGCAAGCTCGCCGCGCCCGCCGCTGGTCTTTTCCTGGAGCGCGTCCGCTACAGTGGCGATCCCGAAACTGGACCGCTGAGACCACTGGTCGACGTGTACTGAAGCCACAGATGGACTCTGATTTCGAAAAATGAAAAGCAGCCGCAGATGACGCAGATTGAAAAATTTTTAATAAACCAAATGTGGTGATGGACCTAGGTACTTCTTTTTAACATCGGCGTCATCTGCGAAATCTGCGGTTGCTTTTTTATCTTCATGTTCATCTGAGGCTTCATTATTTAAGGAGCGGAACAACTATGACGATCACCCGCGATGAAGCCTGGCGCCTGCTTTGCGATTGGACGCCTTCTGAAAAGCTGCGGGTCCATGCCCGTGCTGTTGAGCTTGTGATGCGGGATCTCGGCGAGCGGCCCGGGGGCGATGTTGAGACCTTCGGCATCGCCGGCCTGCTTCATGATGCGGACTATGACCAGTGGCCAGAAGACCATCCCAAGCGCGTCGTCGCCTGGCTGCGGGAACGGGGCGAAGAGGCATTAGCCCATGCCATCAGCGCCCATTTCACCGAGTGGGGCGTGAGCTACGACACGCTGCTGGACAAGGCGCTCATCGCTTCCGATGAAATCACCGGCTTCTGCATGGCCTGCGCCCTGGTAAGGCCCACTCGCACGGAGGGCCTGGAACCGCGCTCGGTTAAAAAGAAGCTCAAGGACAAGGCCTTCGCAGCAGGGGTGGACCGCCATGAAGTGGCCGAGGGCCTCCGCATGCTCATGGAATCCATGGGCGGCACCGAGGACGAGCACCTGGCCCGCATCATCGCCGTCCTGCACGTGAACCGCGAGGAACTTGGGCTGATGCCACCTTGCTGAGACCGGTTAAAATGAAGGCTGGAGTAATTCATGGCCGACTTGCAGCAACGTTCACTTCTCTCCTCCGGCAATGCCGTCTGGGATCGCAGCGGCACTGATTCCCTGTCGCGCCGCGCCTTCCTGGGCCTCATCGGCGGTCTCACCTTCTATGGTCTGGCCCTGAATGCCATCTTGGCCACCTGGGCCATGCAGATTCATTTCCAACCCGGGCTCGTCTTGTTCCTGGTCCTGGGAATCGGCCTCCCCATGGCCGGCATCTTTGTCGCCAGCCGCGCCAATTCAATGCCCGTGGCCCTGCTGGGCTATCACCTGTTGCTCATCCCCATGGGCCTGATCCTGGGACCGATCCTATCGGTCTACATCAATATCGGCGGGATGGCGCTGGTGACGCGTGCACTGACGCTCACAGGCTGCGCCGTGGGGGTAATGACGCTGCTGGGTCTGAGCTATCCCAACATTTTCGCAAAGCTCGGCGGAGTGCTTTTCGCGGCATTGATCTCGCTTGTTGTGTTGCGCCTGGTTTCCTTGTTCGTCCCGTCGCTGGCCGCCGCAGGCTGGATCGATTGGCTGGCGGCGGGCATCTTCACGCTCTACATCGGCTACGATTGCCACCGTGCCATGTCGATCCCGGCCACGGGCCGGAACTCAGTAGATGTGGCCATCAGCCTCTACCTCGACATCTACAACCTGTTCCTCACCATTCTCCGCCTGCTCAGCCGAAGGGATTGAAGGCGGTCCTTCCCGCTGTGCTCGGTTTCCTGTGGACCAAAGGGAGACCAGTGTGGCCACCTGCGCAATTCGGAGCCTGTGGCTCTGGCGAAGCCATAGGGATCGGGGTTCGGGGGTCCGATCACTCAGCCGGCGCGATTTCTCTGGCCTTCTTGGCGGTGAGGAGGGTGATCCCGAACAGGATCGCGCCCACCACGATGCAGCTATCGGCGATATTGAAATACCAGTAGTGCCATTCACCGAACGCGAAATCAAAGAAGTCCACCACGTAACCATGCAGGATGCGGTCGAGGCCATTGCCACAAGCGCCTCCCAGGATCAGCCCCAAGGCCACGCGTTCCAATTTCGGTGTCTCCTCTGCCAGGAACAGGCGGCCGAAATAGATCAACGCCGCAATTCCGGCCAAGAGGAAGAGGCTAATGCGCAGCCATTCCGGAGCCGAGTGCAATGTGCCAAAGATGGCGCCCTTGTTGAATCCCAGGGTCAAGCTGAAGAATCCCTCGATGACCGGTTTGGAATCGCCTTGGAAGTGGAGAAGTTTCAGGATCCAGACTTTCGATGTGTAATCCGCAGCAAGAACGCCGAAGGGCAGCAGAAGCCAAGGCAGTCGCCTCATGCGATCTCCAGATCAGAACCGCTCACCACATCCCAGCACCGGCCACAGAGATCCGCATCCAGCCCCTGCCCGTGACCACCTTTGTGATTCCAGCAGCGAGGACATTTGATGCCTTGATGGGCCGAAACTTCCACATTCAGCTCCGAGGAATCGAAAAATTCAAAGCCCGATACCACGAATAGTTCGTCCAGCGATTCGCCCAGGCTTTTCAGTTCCAGTTGGACCGACTGCGGTAGCCCGATGCGGACCGAAGTATCCAGGCTGGTGCCGATGGCCTTAGCGGCCCGGTGCGGTTCCATGGCTCCCTGCAGGGCTTCCCGCACGCTCCAGAGGGCACGCCAGGCCTCGCTTTCAGGCACGCCTGTGGCATCCGGAAAGCGTTGTTCAAACACGCTCTCTGTGGCTCCAGGAATGAATTCCCACACCTCGTCGGAGGTGAAGCTAAGCACCGGAGCCAGCAGAATGGACAAACCTTCGGCAAGTTTGAAACAAAGGCTGCGGCAACTCCGCCGGCGAGCCGAACCAAGGTCATCGCAATAGAGACGGTCCTTGATGATCTCGAAATAGCGTCCGCTCAACTCCAGTTGGCAGAACCCGTGCAAGGCTTGGGTGGCGCGATGGAAATCGAACTTTTCGAAGGCATCCCTGACTTCAACGCACAGACGGACGAATGAGCCCCAGATCCAGGCATCCAGCGGTGTCCATTCAGCGGCGGGCAGCAGGTCCCGGGCCGGATCGAAGCCATCCAGCGCGCCCAGCAGGAAACGCAGCGTATTGCGGATCTTTCGGTAGGCATCGGCGCTTCGATCCAGGATTTCATTGCCGATGCGGACATCTTCGTTGTAATCCACGCTGCAGGCCCATAGCCGCAGGATGTCCGCACCGAGCTTTTTCATCACGTCATCGGGCGACACCACATTGCCCAAGCTCTTGGACATTTTCTGGCCCTTGCTGTCCATCACGAAGCCATGGGTGACCACGGTCTTATAGGGTTTCTTTCCGCTGGCCGCAAGATTGAAGAGGAGAGACGAGTGGAACCAGCCACGGTGCTGGTCGGAGCCTTCCAGGTAGATGAAATTGCCATAATCGGCCCGGGAAAGCTCGGAATGGGTGTCGCAGACGACGCCGGCGCTGACGCCGGAATCAATCCACACATCCAGGATGTCCGTCTCCTTCTGGTACTGGCTGCCGTCGATGCCGAGCCCTTCCACCAGATCGTCTACGGTCACATCAGACCAGGCCTCGATGCCATTTTTTTCGATGGCCGCGGCGGCGCGTTCGAAGAATTCAGGCCGCACCAGGGGCTCGCCGGTTTCGACGTGGCGCAACACGGTGATGGGCGTGCCCCAGGCCCGTTGGCGGGAGATGCACCAGTCCGGGCGCCCCGCGATCATGGCGTAGATGCGGTTGCGTCCTGCGCTTGGTACCCAGGTGGTGCCGTCCACACCCTCCAGGCCCATTTCGCGAAGGCTTTGGCCTGATCCAGACAGCTTGTCGTCCATGGTGATGAACCACTGTTCAGTGGCGCGAAAGAGAATAGGTGTCTTGGTGCGCCAGCAGTGGGGATAGCTGTGGTTCATTTCTTCAGGGGAACCAAGCAGGGTTTTCGAATCTTCGAGTTTATTTATGACAATTTTATTCGTTTCAAAAACATTCTTGCCTGCCAGCTCATCGTCATTCACCGATTCCAGGAATTTGCCATCGGGCCCCACATATTGGAACAGCCCCAGGTGGCTGCCGATGTTGAAGTCGTCCACGCCGTGGTCCGGTGCTGTGTGAACCAGCCCAGTGCCTGTGTCCGCGGTGACGTGATCGCCCAGCAACACAGGGCTATCGCGATCGATCCAGGGATGGCGAGCCACAAGTGTCTGGAATTCCTTGCCTTTGAAAACGGCTTTCGTGTGCAGTGTGATGCCCAATTTCTTGTTGAACGCATCAAGCAAGGGAACAGCTACCACATAGAAAATGTCCTCGTCCCCAAGGCTCTCATAGGCAACAGCGTATTCAAGATCGGGATGCATCGCGATGGCCCGGTTGCTCGGCAGCGTCCAAGGGGTCGTGGTCCAGATCGGAAGAAATAGCCTGAAGGGCCCGGCCGGAATGATTCCAGAATTGGAAAGGAAGGCTTTGGCCCGGCCCTGCGGCACTTCGAAACGCACATAAATAGCCGGGCTAGTCCGGTCCGCGTACTCCACTTCCGCCTCGGCCAGCGCGGTCCGCGCGCCGTAGCTCCAGTGGACGACTTTCAATTTCCGAGTCACGGCGCCGTGCTCGAAGAGTTGGCTCATCTGGCGCACCACGGCAGCTTCATACTTCGGCGCCATGGTGAGGTAGGGCTCCTCCCACGCGCCGAGGATGCCCAGGCGCTGGAAGGCCGCGCTTTGCGTATCCACCCACTTGGTGGCGAAAGCCCGGCACCGTTCCAGAAACTGCGTGCGGGTCAGCTCCCGTCGCTTGGGACCCAAATCCTTTTCCACCGCGTGCTCGATGGGCAAACCGTGGCAATCCCAACCCGGGATGTACGGCGATTCATAGCCTTCCATCCACCGGGATTTCACCACGACATCTTTCAAAATCTTGTTCAGCGCATGGCCGATGTGGATCGCGCCATTGGCATAGGGAGGACCGTCATGCAGCACCGCGCGGCCTTTACCGGATCCAGCGGCATTATCCGCCCTGCGCTTGGCCTCGACCCGCTGGTAAAGGCCTCTGGCCTTCCATGTCTCAAGCCGCTTGGGTTCCCGTTGCGGGAGGTCCGCCTTCATGGGGAAGTCCGTCTTGGGCAGATAGACCTTGTACTTCTTTTTGTCAACCGATGGATCACTCATTGTCCGCCCTCGTGCGTCGGCAAAGCGCACCCAAGCGCTTCGGAAGTAATCCACTAGTTGAACATGAAGGAGCCCGGCTGGAAAGGCGGGATGAGGGACTAATCGGCTCTGGGTTCTGGGCGAACTGCCTACCGCCCACCGCCCACAGTCCACTACCCAGTTATCCTGATCCCGTGAACAATCCTTCTGTCTCGGCCCTTCAGCGTTTCGAGCAAGTGATCGGGGCCCATGAACCCGACTGGGACGAAGCCTTCGCCCTCCTGCCCGAGGTAGAGAAAGAAGGCGGCGCCGAAGAAGCTCAAGCGCGGTTGCGCCACCACCGGATGCCCAAGGGCGTCCATCCTCCAAAGCTCAAGCAACTGAAAATCCGCCTCGGAGTAGCCGCCGAAAAAGCGAGGGACCGCCGCTGCGCTGAAACCAGGCTCGACTCTGAACGTGGGATCCTTCGCTTGCGTTACGGCCGTGGCGAAGCCCTTGCCCATCTGAATCCAGCTCAATTCCTGTCCCTGCTTTCTAGGGCCCTGCAGGCAGCCGATTTGCCGCCAGTCATGAGCCTGGAACGCACACCGCGTCCCCTGGTGGCCCTGGGACATCCCCTGCCAGTCGGGCTGACAGGCCATTCGGAATGGGCCGATGCGGAGATCAGCCCGATGCCCAAAGACAGTGAGGACATGCTGCTGGAAAGGCTCAACGCGAAAGCGCCGCCTGGCCTTGTCCTTCTCGGTTGCGTGGCGCTGCCAGCCTATGCCACGCCCGTGCTCGAATTGTCGCGGCTTGCGCACTGGCGTTGGGACTGCCCCGCTGGCCTTCGGCCTGTTGCAAAAACAAAGCTGACGGCTTTCGAGAGGGCGACGAGTTTCTCCATCGAAAAAGTCGGCAAAATTGGCGGCCAAAAAACAGTGAAGCAGATCGAAGTCCGCCACCATGTCGCGGCCCTGTCCTGGGAGAACGGGGACCTGTCCTTCACCACCCGGATATCGGCCAGAGAGGCCCTGAATCCTGTGAAATTGCTGGCAGGCATCCTGGGCCTGGAATCCGATGCCATCAATGGAATGGAGCGCATCGCGGTGGAGTTGGCCGACGATCCCCGCATTCAGCAAGCGGAACGATTCGAGGCGAAACTCAGGAATATCTATGAAGATGCAGTGCTCCTGAGCTCCAGCCCCAACCTGCAAATCATCGACGACGACGATGATGAACCCATGCGGCTGGGATGAGCCTCGACAACTCGCGTTTGGTGGGTATAAGGTTGGCAACGCCGATTTCACACCCCGGAGACGCCTATGACTAACACCCTTGCCACCTTGTCCATGCTCCGTCTCGATGACGATGCGGCGGCCGCGGCCGCAGGATTGCTCGCTGGCTTCGCCTGTGTGTATATCGTGGTGGTCTTGGCCATCACAGCCTTCTTCATCTTCTGCCTATGGAGGGTTTTTACGAAAGCCGGCTACAACGGCGCCATGGCGCTCATCGCGCTGGTTCCCGCTCTTGGCCCGCTCATCTGCATCTGCATCCTGGCCTTCGGCAACTGGCCGGTCTTGCAGAATCGGGGGTGACTGGAAAAAACACCACGCGGAGGCTAGCGGAGAAAAGGACGAAGGGGAGCGGAGGAAAACCAATTCTGGCCTTCACACGACTCCTTTTTCTCCGCTACCCTCCGTGCCTCCGCTACCCTTCGCGTAGTGTTTTTTCAGGCTCCGGCTTCCTTGGAAATGCTCAACAGCAATCCCAGGCAGACCAGGCTTATGATGAGGCTGGTGCCGCCATAACTGATGAAGGGCAATGGGATGCCTTTGTTGGGAGCGATGCTCAGAACCACACTGATATTCATCAGGGCTTGCACCACCAGGAGCAGAGTCAGGCCCATGGCGCAGAGTTTCAGGTAGCTGTCGCGGACCATGCGCGCCACCCGATAGCCGCGCCACAGGATCCCCACGAACAGCGCCAGCACGATGACCGTTCCGACAAGCCCCGTCTCCTCCCCGATGACCGCGTAGATGAAGTCCGTGTGCGCTTCGGGAAGGTAGTGGAGCTTTTGCATTGAAGCGCCTACGCCTACGCCGAAAACGCCTCCGTTTCCCACCGCGATAAGACTCTGCAGGGCCTGGTGGCCTTTACCGAGTGGATCCGCTTCGGGATTCAAGAAACTCAGCACGCGAGCCCTGCGGTAGGGCTCGAACCACACGAAGGCGGCCCCGACCGCGATCAACACTGGACCGACCACTGCGAAAGTCCAGCGCGGCGCGCCCCCTAGAAAGACCAGCAGCATCACTACGAAAATGACCAGGAAAGTAGTGCCGAAATCCGGTTCGCGAAGGATCAATGCCAACGGCAAGAGCAGAATGCCGAACAGGATCAGAAGCTTCGGAATTGAATTCTGGCGTTCATTCCAGGCATCGGAGTAGCGCACCATCCACCAGGAGACGATCAGCACTGAAAGCGGTTTGAAGAATTCCGATGGCTGCACACTCTGGCCTAAGAACCGGATCCATCTGTGGGCGTTGTTCACTTTGGGAAAGAAAAAGACCGCCATCAACAGGATGATAGTCAGCGCATAAAGCACCTGTAACACCCGTGGATTGTCCCGGATCGTACCAAGTTCAACCTGGGACAAAGCCAGCATCAAAGCCACTCCAATGACGCCTGCGATGAACTGGCGCACAAAAAAGGCTGTCGCAGCCTCATGCCCGAAATCGCCTTTCAAGGCCGAGGCGGAATAAATCCACACCATGCCCACGGCCATGAGCAGAAAGGCAAAGAACAACATCTGGCGGTCGATGGGGCGGCGGACGTCTGGGGACATGTGAGATACGAGGTATGGGGGTTGAGGGGTGAAGAAGGAGGATTGAAGACTCCATCATGCGCCCTCGCCCCTCATACCTCAAACCTGCTTTGTCGAAATGGCGCCGTAATGCC